>JAJYHW010000014.1 GCA_021784535.1 bacterium | reverse complement strand
ACTATCCAAACAATATCATTTCAAAAACGGAGATACGGTAAAAGTGAATCTCGAATAAGAGCTGGTGATATAATAACGTATGCTCATTTTAGGTATAGAAACAAGTTGCGATGAGACAGCAGTTGCTCTTATTGAAGGCCACAAAGATCATGTGATTCTCAAATCAAATGTGCTGGCAACTTCACTCGCGCTTCATGCAAAAACAGGAGGCATTATCCCTGAACAGGCAGCGAGAGAACAAGTTAAGTATATCCTCCCGGTTCTCAAAGAATCTCTCAAAAAAATTTCTGATATCACTGATACTTTTGATACGCTTAAACAAGTGGATGCCATCGCTGTTACCTTCGGCCCCGGGCTTATTGGCTCTCTCCTTGTCGGTGTAGAAACAGCCAAAACATTGTCCTTTGTATTACATAAACCAATCATCCCCATAAATCATATGGTCGGTCATATTTATGCAAACTTTATAACTGAAAACATAAAATTAAAAACTAAAAATCAAAAATCAAAACTGTCCCCTATAACTTATAACCTATCTCCTCAAATCAACTTCCCAGTGCTCGCTCTTGTCGTCTCCGGCGGTCATACAGATCTATTATTGATGAAAAAGCACGGAAATTTCCAATTACTTGGAGGGACACGTGATGATGCAGCCGGGGAGGCTTTTGATAAAATTGGAAGAATGCTTGGGCTTTCTTATCCCGCAGGACCTGAAATTGAAAGATTGGCAAAAGAAGGCAATCCCAAACGCTTCCGTTTCCCGCGCCCGCTTCTTTATGATGATTCTTACGAGTTCTCTTTTTCAGGACTCAAAACAGCTGTCCTTCGTGAAATTACAAAAGGCAATCCGCAATCCGCAATCCTCAATCCGCAAACTATGAAAGACATCGCCCGTGCTGCCCAGGATTCTCTTATCGACGTCCTTGTTAAAAAGACGCTAAAAGCTGCACAGCAGTACAACGTCAAATCAATTCTTCTCTCAGGCGGAGTTGCAGCAAATCAAACATTACGAGAAGCATTTGAACTAAACGCTAAGCGCTTGAGTCTAAATGCTGAACTTTTTGCCCCACCAAAAAATCTTTGTACTGACAATGCAGCAATGATCGCCTCTGCAGCATATTTTAACTTCCACCCTGTTTCCTGGAAAGACATCACCGCTGACCCTGAACTATATTTTGACTAGCTCTTGCGTGTTTTTATGCCCAAAGGACATCTCTAGTCCCTATCCTCTCCCTATGCTACAATAGCGCTATGACAAACGACCTGCTCATCATTGTCGTTCTTATTATCGCCGGATTTGGATTCCTTTTTTTCTTTCTTAACAAAAAGCTTTCCAATCTCTCCAAGCAGGAACCTGATAAAACGCTTCTTGAATGGCTCCGGACCATGCAGCATTCACTTGATACCACCAATAAAACACTCAATGAATCGATGCAATCAAACTCAACAACAATGGTCAGAACG
Organism: bacterium; assembly: GCA_021784535.1. Classification (GTDB taxonomy): domain Bacteria; phylum Patescibacteriota; class Microgenomatia; order Levybacterales; family UBA12049; genus JACDET01. The sequence continues at coordinate 5,620 of JAJYHW010000014.1, read as the reverse complement.
CTTCAGGAAAATTCAAGACAGCTTAATGAACGGCTTGATAAAGCAGCAGAGGTCATCCGTGATGTCGGACGGGAAGTCGGTCAGATGAGTGAAATCGGGCGCAGCATGCGGGAGCTACAAGATTTCCTCAAAAGCCCAAAGCTTCGAGGTAATATCGGAGAACAAGTGCTCAAAGATTTAATCACACAGATTTTTCCCAAGAATAGTTTTCATCTGCAATACGCTTTTGCGTCCGGAGAAAAAGTTGACGCGGCAATCCAAACCGATGCAGGCATCCTGCCAATAGATGCAAAATTTCCGATGGAAAATTTTCAAAGATTGGCAAAAGCAAAAACAGAAGAAGAAATGAGCCTATTACGCAAAGACTTCACGCGAGATATTAAAAAGCATATCGATACGATTGCCAAAAAATATATCCTTCCGGATGAAGGAACGATGGATTTCGCGCTGATGTATGTGCCTTCCGAATCGGTCTTTTATGAAATTGTCATCATGGATGATCTTGTTGAATATGCCAAGCAGCAACGCGTCTATATTGTGTCCCCGACGACACTGTATGCGCATCTCCAAACGATTCTCCTCTCCTATGAAGGACGAAAAATTGAAGCGCAATCAAAAGAGATTTTGCAAATGCTTCGGGGACTACAGATTGATTATGACAAAGTAAATGATAGCCTTGATATATTGGGAAAACATTTGGGAAACGCCTCTAATCAATATGCAAATGTCAACAGAAGCTTTTTCGGACTCGGTCAAAAAATCTCAACGATCAAACAGCTTGGAAATACGACACAAAAAGAATTGGAATAGCTAAGCTTGATTACCTGATATAATCACACTACAATAAAGACGGTATGAATATCAGAGCAATAGTACCGCCGCCGAATATCGGTGTCGCCAAACCAATTAAAATAAGTCCGCAGGGAAATCTTTACAAAATACAAGTTAATCATAAAAATCTCACTGATGCCTCAATAAAAAACTTTGAAGTCTGGGCGACAAAAGAGGCAATCCAGCAACACTTCGACAACATGACAGATGAACCAAAAGAGTATCAGCTGAAAAAATTTGCCAGGCAGATGTATGAAAAACAATTACGAGTCTCAGGAGGTCAATTACAGCATCAAGGAATACTTGTAACAACTGATAAGATCACGCATGGCAACCCACTCCTCTGGCCGCATACCATCTCCCACCCGGAAGTTAAAATGTAAACTAACCCTAAGCACTGAGATATGCTACAATACCTCCATGCCCGAGATCAATTCGCTCAATGAAGAACAGCGGCTTGCTGTCACTCACGGTACAGGCCCTCTTTTGATTATCGCAGGTGCAGGAACCGGAAAAACTACCGTTATTACCAAACGTATTGAACATCTCATCCTTGATAAAAAAATTCCACCAAGCAGCATCCTCGCACTTACCTTTACCGAAAAAGCAGCACAAGAAATGGAAACCCGTATTGACGAAATTTTACCGTATGGATACACGACCTTATGGATTGAAACGTTCCATGCATTTTGTGACAGGATTTTGAAACAGGAAGCAATCAGTATCGGACTTAATCCGCGATTTGATTTGCTTACAGAAGCAGAGTCGCTTTTGTTTTTAAGAAAACATCTTTTTGATTTCAATCTTGACTATTTCAGGCCACTCGGAAACCCCATGAAGTTTCTCCAAGGTATGCTCGCCCATTTTTCACGTCTCAAGGATGATGATATCTCGCCTCAGCAATACTTAAAATATGCTGAGAAAATCCGCAATCCGCAATCCGCAATCCGAAACATAAACAATAAAAAGAAAACCCTATCCTCTCCAACTGATCCTCTAGTCCCTAATGAAGATGAAATCAAGAAAACATCGGAATTGGCACATGCTTTCAAAACCTATGAAGATCTCAAGGCAAAAGAAGGAGTGATGGATTATTCTGATCTCATCAGCAATGTACTCAAGCTCTTTCGCGAACGCCCTTCGGTTCTCAAACAATATCAGAAACAATTCCAGTATGTCTTTGTTGATGAATTTCAGGACACTAATTACGCACAAAATGAGATGGCAATTTTGCTTGCGGGGGAAAGGCAAAATATTACTGTTGTGGGAGATGATGACCAAAGTATTTATAGATGGCGGGGAGCAGCAATTGCCAACATGATGCAATTCCGCACACATTTCCCCAAAGCAAAAATTATTACGCTTACCAAAAATTATCGTTCTACACAAAATATTCTTAACGGTGCATATCAACTGATTCAAAATAATAACCCTGATCGCCTGGAAATCAAAGAACATATCGATAAGGAACTGACAGCAATACGTGACATCAAAGGTGAAGCCATCACCTTTTTATATGCCAACCGCGGTGAAGATGAAGCAGAGGAAGTCGCAAAGACAATTCAGGCAGATAGCAAAAAAACACATCGATCATATAACGATTACGCGATTCTTGTCCGGGCAAACGATCATGCTACGCCATTCCAGCGTGCCCTTGAGCGAGCACGCATTCCGTACCAGTTTCTCGGACCGGGGCATCTGTTTCAGCAGGATGAGATAAAAGATCTGGTGGCGTATCTGCACGTTCTGACAAATTTTGATGACATGTCCTCGTTATACAGAGTCATTACCATGTCTATTTTTGACATACAAGCTCGTGATATTGCAGTGATCCTCAATTTTGCCAAAAGCAATAATTTCTCGCTTTTTGAGGCCATGGAACAGGTTGAAAAATCTTCCGTGACCGAAGAGGGAAAAGAAAAAATGCAGCGTATTACAACAATGATCAAAAAACACCTTGAAAAAGTACCCCGTGAGAACGCAGGGCAAATAGTTTATGATTTTTTTGAAGATTCAGGACTGCTGGGTTACTATCTTGATCCAGGCACTGCCAAAACTGAAAAAGAAGCCCAAAATATTGCAAAATTTTTTGAAAAACTCCAAAGCTTTGCTGCCAACCATACTGATGCATCAGTATTTGCGATTGTTGATTGGCTTGATATGGCAATGGAACTTGGCGAAAGCCCACAAGCGGCAGAGATTGATTGGACACGGAATAATGCCGTTAACATCCTGACAGTCCATGCAAGTAAAGGACTCGAATTCCCTGTCGTTTTTGTAGTAAATCTTGTTACTCAGCGTTTCCCGAGCCGTGATCGGAAAGAACAAATTCCAGTACCGCAAGATATTATCCGCGAAACACTTCCTGAAGGAGAAGAAGGACTGCAGGAAGAACGACGACTCTTTTATGTTGCCACGACTCGCGCGAAAGATAAACTCTTTTTAACTGCAGCAAGGTTTTATAACGAAGGCAAACGGGAGCGGAAAATTTCGCCGTTCGTTATTGAAACGGTAGGAGAAGCAGCAGTTGAGGCAATTGTCAAAAAACAAACTGACGAACCACCGGGACAGCAACTTTCTCTGCTTGAAATCCTAAACAGCAACATCAATCAACCAGCAAACGATAAAACAACAATGAAACAAGTGAATAATGAAGCGATCGATATTTCATATATATCCTATTCTCAACTGCAAACATTTGATGTCTGTCCTCTTCACTACAAACTCAAATATCTTATGCATCTGCCAACCTTACCTTCCCCTGCGCTCAGCTATGGCGTGAGTGTTCATGGAACCCTTCGCGATTTTTCTTTGAAACTGTTGCAAAAAGAAACTATAAGGGCAAATGACATCGAGGAATTATTGCTTAAAAACTGGGTGAATCAGGGATTCACAAGTAGAACACATGAACAACAGACCTTGGAACAGGCAAAAACAATGCTTCTGTCCTATGCTGAGCAATTGCTGAAAAATCCTCCGCAGACACTCGCTGTGGAGCTTCCCTTCAATTTCTGGCTGGATAAAATCAAGATAGGAGGACGTATTGACCGTATTGATAAACTGGATGATGGAAAAATTGAAATTATTGACTATAAAACAGGCAAAAATGTCCCGACTGAGAAAAAAGTACGCGACGATCTACAGCTTTCGCTCTATGCCTTAGCAGCAGCAGAAGTCAAAGATGGTGTTTTTGGACGCGAACCGAATGACGTGGTGCTTACCCTTTATTATCTTGAGGAGGAGAAAAAAATCTCAACAACCAGAACGCGTGAAGATCTTGAAAAAGCGAAAGCAGATATCTTAACCAAAGTAAAAGCTATTCAAACAAGTGATTTCCTTTGCAACCATAGTGTACTTTGCAAAAACTGCGAATATACCATGCTCTGTCAATCCGCTAAACCATAGTCAACTTGAAAAAAACTATAAAATAGGCCACTATTAAAGATATGGGGATTAATACCGGAGCGCTCTATATCATCTTTATCTTGCTAGCAATTATTGGTCTAGCCTATATCGCTTCAGGTCCTACCCCCAGCCAGACACCAGTTCTTGTTGGCCCTGAAGCAGTAACCACTCAAAAAAATACAGCAAAATCACAAGGAGTATTACAATTATATAACTTTGCTGGCGCAACGATCACGCCTCCAATAACTTCTTTATGTCAAAAAGGCGGCGCAAATGTCCATCCTGAGGCACTGATTGCATATTCCCCCGAACAAGCAGGCGCAGTCAGTTCAAATGGTCAAATCAGTCTTTGGGTAAGCGATACAAAACCTCCGTATATTGCTCCCGATGAACAGATTGCAAGAGGTTCAGGTGCTGTGATCCAGCATGGCAATCTAACTGCAAGAGCTCCTGACAACTATCTGCTTGAACCGCAGCTCTATATTTTTCCTTATACAATTAGCAGAAACGGAACGCCTTATTTCCCCGACTTCGTAAAAGGTGCTTATAATAATGGTGTACCGCTTGTGTCTTATAATACTGATATTCTTCCTGCATATGCATTACCCAAAAGTAATTATACGGTAGAATTCGTATGGAATGTAAAACATATTGGATTAACAGATGGATCGTATTCCATCGAGTTTGTAGCACATGACGGTCATCAGAAGCTTGGAGTAAAATGTATGTCGCTTCGTGTTTATACTCCGCCAGTTACACAAAATAGTACCAACAAATTACCTCTATAAAATAGAATATTCCAGGAAGAGAGTAAGCCAGATTTTGTTCGCGACCACAATTTATCTCAAGGATGCTATTTTGTCATCCAGCCCCGATTTTATCGGAGTGCCTTCGCTTCGATGCTCCAATGTGATAGTATTTTCCGGTTAGCCGGAGTTTTCGCATCAATCGGAAGTTGCAGGAGGTAGGATTGCCCGTTTCAGCCTCACTCGTTTCTGTTGCTCTCAGAGGCTGTCAATTCAGTCTCTGTTCCAGACTCCTTTTAGTGAGCTTAGAGTCTGAACACTAGCGCTTTTAAGCGTCGGAACTTACGTTCCGTCCCCTCACATTTCCTGTCTGGACTTTCCTCCCCGTTAGAAATTGAGTCAAGTTGGATTAATGTTTATAGTTTTCTTAAAGAGCTATAAGTTTGTCCTTAACTTAATTTCTAACGGGGTAATGGTCCTGCTTCTTAAGAACAGATAAATTTTAGCTTAATCATAGTCAGATTACAAGCTGTGAATTGATAATAGAGTATAAAACATGCTCAATAATGTACAAAAATATATACTTAATCATTTTTTTCTTCACTTTTACATAATTGTTACTGTTTTTAACTAAGATG
>JAJYHW010000049.1 GCA_021784535.1 bacterium | reverse complement strand
TCGACAGTTGGTTTAAATGAGAAGGTGGTAAAGAAGTATATTGAGAATCAAGGAAAAGAAGATACTGGACAAGCTGTGCTTGAACTAGACTAATACCATGGGCGTAAGCCCGTGGAATGATTTATTTCTCAATTATCATTAATAATTGCAGTATTGATTGAAAATTAATAATTGTAAATTGAAAATTATGTTTAGTTTCCCTTCTACCAAACGAATCGGCATTGATCTTGGAACTGCGAATACACTTGTGTACGTAGTAGGTGAGGGTATTGTGCTCAATGAGCCGACAGTCGTTGCTGTTACGGCAGAGGAAAATCACGTCGTTGCTGTGGGGCGTGAAGCAAAAGAGATGCTCGGTCGGACTCCGGGTAACGTGACCGCTCTTCGTCCTCTTCGGGACGGAGTGATCGCAGACTATACGATAACCGAAGCAATGTTGTCGTATTTTATCGATAAAGTCTGCGGGAAGCGTCATTTTATCAAACCCGAAGTGATGGTATGCATTCCTTCCGGCGTGACACAGGTGGAGCGTCGTGCAGTTCTTGATGCGACGATGTCTGCAGGGGCAAAAACAGCATATCTGATTGATGAGCCGCTTGCTGCGGCAATTGGCGCAAAGATTCCTATTGCACAAGCTGCAGGTCATATGATTGTCAATATAGGCGGCGGCTCTACTGAATCTGCTGTGATCTCACTTGGCGGCGTTGTAGTGCACAGTTCTGTTCGAGTTGCGGGAAATAAGATAGATGAAGCGATTACTTCATATATCAAACGAAAATATAATTTAATGATCGGAGAGACGACAGCTGAGGCAATAAAAATTGAAATAGGTAATGCTGCGCCTGATGCAGAAAGCCCGTCTGCCGGCAGGCAAGGAAAAGAATATAAGACTATGGAAGTCAGAGGGCGTGATACAATTACAGGATTGCCCAGAACCGTCGTATTAGATGAAGAACAGATCAATGAGGCTATCAATCCAGTCCTTATCGAAATTATCAAAGGAGTTAAGGAAGTGCTAGAGCAGTGTCCACCTGAGCTTGCAGCAGATATTATAGACAAAGGAATTGTGATGTCAGGGGGCACATCTCTTCTTACAAATTTTGACAAGCTTATGACTCACATGACAGGAGTACCTTGTCACAACGCGGAAGATGCTTTGCTATGTGTTGCCAGGGGGACAGGCGTTGCTATGGAAAACATTGAGTTATATAAGCGCAGCATTAATAGAAAGTAGTTTAACATTTAGTCCTGGAGAAGTATTGTAATGACGAGTGAAACAATAAAGTAATAAAAAAACAATAGTATTTTTCACAAATATAAAGGTACTATAGGAAAAATAAAAATAATTGAAATTTGTTTACAGTAATTAAAAGTAAAAGTATATATTACAAGCGTAAAATACGAACACAATATGAGAACGAATAATCGAATTATTATAATAAATATATTATTTTAATCTAATATAGTAGTTGTGTGAAGTATGCTACAAAAATGTATTATCCTTGGAGTATCCATAACCAATGAACGGAAAGAAAAGATCCTAGAGTATTTGATTGATCGGCTACATACAGCTTCTGATAAGATCTCTATCATTACACCTAACCCCGAAATGCTTGTATATGCGCAAAAGCATGAAGCGTATAAGAAGATGTTAAACTCAGCTGATATAGCCTTGCCTGATGGGGTCGGACTCTTTTTTGCGAGTACTTTTATGGGTAAACCACTGAAAGAGCGAATAACAGGAGTAGATTTTATAGACGAGTTGTGTAGGACTACCTCTGAAAAGCCTTTATCCATGGGCTTTTTGGGCGGCAAAGATGGAGTAGCAAAAAAGGCCGCTGAGTGCTTACTGCAGAAGTACCCTTGGATCAAGGTCGGCTTTGCCGGAAGCGAATGGAACGAGTCTGATTTTCTGTTTAAAGAAAAGCATCAAGTAGCAAGTAGTAAGTATCAAGATAAGAAGCAAGGCAATTTGCATGATACAAACTACATAATACCGGATACTACTATAGACATCCTGTTTGTCGCATACGGTGTCCCCAAACAGGAGGAATGGATTTACGAACATTTACATAAAATTCCAGTAAAAGCAGCAATGGGAGTGGGAGGATCTTTTGATTTTATCAGTGGCGTTGTCCCCAGGGCACCTTTTCTTATCAGATTTTTAGGATTTGAATGGTTATTCCGTCTTATCGTTCAGCCCTGGCGGTGGCGACGTCAACTGGCTCTTTTGGAATTTATTTTTATGATTAGCAAAGACTATTTCTCTTGATGTATAGTTAGACCATATTGTTTATAGATTGATGTAGATAATAGTTGTTATTTTTTCTTATTTGCTGTTATTATTATCAATTTTCACAGCACGTGGTTTTGTTTAGATTGGTATCTTAGGATAAACTGATATGATTGAACTTAAAAAAATATTTTTGAGAAAAGTTTTGCACTTGCATTTTTAGCAAGGAGCGGTATACTCTTAAAGTATGCCGGAGAAAAAAACATCATCCCTGCCTTCAATAAAACAATTATTGCAAGAAACTTGGATACTATTTAAAAAAACTTGGTTCAGCTATCTTAAATTAATCGGGTTAATTGTCGCATATGTTTTTCTTGCTGTATTGATAGGTATATTGATTTCATTGCCGGTCACGTTTGTTGCGGTAGGAACTCATTTTGAGGTATTTCATCATTTAACTCCATTTCATATAAGTATTCTGGTATTACTCGGTCTTTGGGTTATCCTTTTTTTGGCATCACTTGTTGCAATCAACGTCATCGTCCCTATTGTCAGTATTTTTATTTTGCAGGGGAAAAAAGCTGATTCGTTGATCAGCCTTATCAAGCAAAGCAAAAATTATTTCTGGCCATTTCTTTTGACAGGTTTGCTTGCCGTGCTGCTTTATCTGGGAGGACTTACTCTTTTGGTAATTCCTGGTTTATTGATTGCATTCTTTTTTCTCTTTGTCGTGTACGAAGTGGTTCTGGAAAAACAATCCGGCATTGTAGCATTGCAACGGAGCTATTATTTGATTAAAAGTCATTTTTGGGAGGTGTTGGTTAGATTTTTGCTTGTTGAAATTATTGCAGGTGTGATTTCTTCAATACTTAACAAATACGCGGGTGGAGATTTCCTTTTGACACTTGTTTATATCGCGTATTCTATCCTCGCGGGGTGGTTTGTTAACGCGTACCTTTTTTTGGTATACAAACAAATTCGTGCTGCTACAACCATACCGCAGGAAATTTCTATCAGATGGATTTGGATAGTTTCGGGAATTGGTTGGGTGATCTGTATATTATTGTTGGGTGTTTTATTCAGCGGAATTGCTCATTTGCCGGGAATGCGACCAACTCCCGCACATTCGCTTCCTCATCCTACAGCAAATGCTGCGTAAACAGGTTCAGCTTTTTTTGTGGAAGGGAGCGATAAGTCCTATTGCGCCGTTGATGCTTGAGTCTTTGATGTGTTTTATATTGATTACGTCTTTTGATACTCCGAGTTCTGTAAGTTTCCTTTTTATATTTTCGTGATATTGCCAGCCGTCCCAGAGGAGACTTCCTTCACCGACGATTGTGAACTGTTCAGGTTCACCGCTGAACTTATATAGCGCTGCAATAATAGTCCCGACAAGAAATGCAGAGCGGGTGATGATTGCGCGTGCCAGATCTCCTGCGATATCTGCATGATCCACGTTGGATAATTCGCTTAATTCCTGGCTTGTTGAGAGTGACTGGATAGGGAGGTTAAGTTCTTTTATTTTTTCGTTAAAGTAGCGTGTCAGATATTTTCCTGAAACTGTTTTTTCAAACAGTTTATAACCGGGGTTTTTGGTCTCTTTGTCAATGCGCTGCAGGGCAGGGGGGAGTTCGAATTTATCGAAATTACCGGCTTCGAGATTGACAAGAGTAGTCTGATTCTTATCTTTACTGACAAATCCTATATTGAATCCTGTTCCAGCAATAAGAGAAGCAGTTTCTGTTCCGTCTCCAGCGATAAGTAAGCAAATTGTGTCATTGGCAATTGAAGTAAGTACCTCTTTGTGAAATTTTTTTTTGTAAATCATTTTAACGAGTGATCCTATCGGTTCGTCAATCCCAATAAAGGTATGTTCTTTGGTTCCTTTCGCACGGATATAACCATCAAGAGTTCCGTCTGTTGTTTCAGCGGGAGCTAATTGGAAGCCGAAATTAATACCGATTGCATCAGCGCGGCTGTCAAGGTGGTCGTTCATAAAATCAACAAAGGTTTGTTTGGTAGCAAATACCGGCAACACCCCATTTTTCCGCTCGATAATTTTCCGTGAGCCGTCAGGGTGTATTTTCTCAGTTGAAAGAATATAATTTGTTCCGCCGATCACTATCCCTTGGACGATGCCACTGATAATTAGTGGTTTTTCAGGAAGGTCATGTCTGATAAAAGAGAGGCTTGAGGGTTTTTTCTGAGAAGAGAGAATCAGTTCGTTGAGAAAATTTTGTTGTATTTGGTGGTAATCAGGAGTCTGAATTAATTCTGATTGCTGCTTACTCATTCTTTGATTATAACAGAGTTTATTCTCCTTTTGTCTGAATACCAAGAAGCCAGAGGACTGCTTCTTTTTTGTACCGGCGGTCGCCGCGGGAATTGATCCGAATAGCCGGTAATTTACCGCGTTTGCCCCAGCGTTTGATAGTGAGCGGAGATACTCTAAGAACTTCGGCTACTTCACGGACAGTGAGGAGATCAGGGAGGGAATCAATAGAGAGTTTCTGGTTCGTCATATACTCGAGTCAACTGTATTGATAGCGATCAATCTACAATTTAACTATATATACAGTAACAAACTACTGCAGGGTTGTCAATATACAATTTGCTATTTGTTCGGTATATATATTTTTTGGATTTATCTATTGTTTGGCTACGTTGTATTCGGGGGTATTATGCTAGTGCTGCGTTTTTTATCATTTCAACAAGGCAGCATCGTTCTGACAATATACACCTCGTTCTTAGATGATCTATAGTTGCTAAACAGCAAAAAATCAGGAAGTGAAAACAGTAGTAATGATTCCGACTTCCTGATTTTTTTATTTCAGTTCAACAGTTGCTCCTGCAGCTGTTAATTTTTCTTTAGCTTCTTCAGCAGTTTTCTTGTTGACTTGATTCATGACTTCTTTCGGAGCCGCATCAACTAAGTCTTTTGCTTCTTTCAAGCCAAGAGTTGGAACAAGTTCTCGAAGTGCTTTAATAACAGCGATCTTCTGAGCACCGGCGTTCGCAATAACGACATTGAATACTGTTTGTTCTTCAGCAGCTTCTCCGCCCGCTGGAGCAGCCCCACCCGCAGGTGCAGCAGCAACCATTGTAGCAGCAGCGGAAACACCGAATTTTTCTTCCAGTGCTTTCACGAGATCGGAAAGTTCAAGAACAGACATTTCTTCAATTGCTTGCATCAATTCATCTTTATTTAATTTTGCCATACTACACCTCCTCTCATTAGGGGTTAGGTGTTAGGGTTTAGAATTTTATAATTTTCCTAGTCCCTAGAACCTAGTCCCTAAAACCTAAGCCGTTTTTTTATCTTTAACTGCATTAAGTGTCATTACCAGAGATTGTAAGTTCCATCGCAAAGCGCGATGCAGTCCTGAGATAGGTGCCTGCATCTGTCCAAGCAGCTGCGCGCGAAGGACAGGCAGCGGGGGAAGCGATGCAATTTTGGTAACTTCTTTGTCAGTAACAAATTTTCCTTCAAGAATACCAAATTTGATAACGGGCATTTTTAATTCTTTAATTGTTTTGGAAAGTTCTTTGAGAGGATTAACAATATCATTATAGATAAACATTGCACCGGTTGGCTGTTCGAAGTATTCTTTTGTTGCTTCTTTGTCAATTTTATCCTTTAGTGCAATTTGCAAAAGGGTATTTTTAACAGCGACAAATTCCGATTCAGTTTTCTTCAGGTTCTTTTTTAAATTTTCCAGTTGCTGATGAGTGAGGCCTTGATAGTTGGCAAAGACCATGCCGGTAGATTTTTTAACTTTTTCTTGTAATTCAGCAACAAGCTGTTCTTTTTTCTGTCTATTTTGGCTGATTTTAACTGTTGTGTTATCCATAGTTGTTTTCGCTCGGAAACGAAAATTTTTTTGTTTTCAAATTCTCAGAAGCCTTACATCCTTGGCAATAAGAATCTAGTGAAAACGAAAAAAAATTTTGTGTTTCTCGCTCTCTCCCTTTCAAAATAAAAAAGACACTCCGAGGAGTGTCATAGAGAGCGTAAAGTTCAAAATGTACAGTGAAAAGTTATAACTTTTACTTTTTAATCTTGAACTTTTAACTCATGTTGCTCCTCGGTAGGATTTATGTCGCTTACGCTCCGCCTACTGTCTTTGGATATAATGCTATTATAGCAGGAGTTTTGCAATCTGTAAATAGTCGGCTTTTAAAGGAAAAGAATAGGCAAAGAATAGACAGACGTATCTTTCTTAGAAAAATTTCAAAGTCATTGCTAAAACCATATCAAAGTAAGTAACGTTGAATTATACTGTCTATGGAGTTACTTTCTCTGTCAAAAGGAGAGTTGATTGCAATCATTTACCGGCAAGCCAGTGATATTGAGATTTTGCAGCAAGCACTCATAGACCTTCAAGAGATATGAAGGTGTTCAGCTCTGAAACAATATAACAGAAAGAGCAGTAAGAAAATTGTCATTAAAAAAATATTCTTTGGGACAAAATCTCCTAAAGAATTAACAAAATCAATACTTAGGTCACTCTTTGGCACCTGGAGATTGCAAAATTTAAACCCTTTTCTAGAGATAAGAACTCTTCTCCTCAGTGATTCACGTCAGAAACTCTGAAATTTACATATCGCAAAACAGCTTTCTTAAAATCTAAATTCATGAGATACTTAATGTATATGTTTCAAAGAAGACTTAATTATTTTATTCTCTTTCTAATCGGTTTTATAAGTATTGTTATTTTTCTGTCAGCACCTCTTGCTCATGCCCAACAAGTCTCTTCAACATCTCTTACCACTGAATTTATGAAAGCAACGGTTGTCTGAATTGAAGGGATAAAACAAAATCCGTATTCAGATTATCATTCAGCGATTGAAACTCTGGACGTTGTAATACAGAATGGAAATGACGTAGGACAAAATGTTCGAGTACAGTATGATACTCAAGGGGTCAGTGATCTTGAATTACATATTGGTGATTCCGTAATCCTGCAAAAGGCCAGTAGCTCTACAGGGAAACCAACATATAGTATTGAAAGTAGATATCGCTTAGCACCACTCTCGTTGATTGTTGTTGTTTTTGTTGTTTTTGTAATGCTTATTGTTGGATGGCGAGGGCTTGGTTCATTTATCGGACTCGGAATTAGTCTTGCAGTTATTTTTGCTTTTGTTGCTCCTCAAATTCTTTCCGGTTCTGATCCTTTGACGACTTGTACTATAGGTGCTGTAGTGATTTTGCTTCTTACGACATATACTGCTCATGGTTTTTCAAAACAAACTACTATCGCACTTGTCTCAACGTTTTTTGTACTCCTTTTGACTGTCGGTTTGTCAGTTCTTTTTGTTAATCTTTCTTTACTGACTGGATATATTGATGAAAATTCAATTTTAGTTCATTTCGGTAGTGGACATTTAATTAATTTGAAAGGGCTACTTCTAGGCGGAATAATTATAGGAACTCTTGGCGCACTGAATGATATTACGACTACTCAAACAGCAACTATTTTTGAATTGGCAAAAACTGATAAACAACTTAATCAGAAACAATTATTTTGGAAAGGATTGCGTGTTGGTCGAGAGCATGTGGTATCAATTATTAACACGTTAGTTCTTGCTTATGCGGGTTCATCTCTTACCGTTTTTATTTTTCTTTTTTATAATTCCTCTTACTATCCTCTTTGGGTAATCCTGAATAGCGAAACACTTAATGAAGAAATAATCCGAACTATTTCAGGGACAATGGGACTTGTTCTTGTAGTTCCGATAGTCACTTATCTTGCTGCATATTATGCTACAAAATCATTAAAATTATCTAATAACTAAACTTCAACATTAAATTTATTTTCCCTATTGGAGTGATAAAAGGTATTATATAAATGAGGTGAAATAAGATGGGCAAATGGAACAATTACTAAATATGAAAGAGATGCCAATCCTGCTATAAAGAAGCTCACTGGACCATGAAATAATAAGGCAAGCAGTAATCCTCCCCAGGTAAAGAATAATCCAAAAAAGATAGAATAAAGTATAGTAAGAAAAGGCCTCTTGCTTAAATGCTGTGCAACAGCAGCGGGAGCAACAAGTAAGGCAAAGACTAACAGTACACCTACGATTAAAATAGCTTCTGTTACCGCTGCTGCAAGTAGTATCATAAATACACTTGAAAGAAGTTTTACTGGAACGCCCCGTGCTTCAGCTACTTCCGGATCAACTGATGCAAACAGAAGAGGTCTGAATAAAAAGATAACAAAAAGAAGTGTTATAGCTCCGGTAATAATACTCAAAAATAAATCATACGACGTAACACTTAAGATTGACCCGAAAAGAATGCCAACTGCCTCATTCGCGTTGGTAGTATAAATTTTCAGAAACAATATACCAAGACCCAGCGCAAATGATAATACCATCCCTATCTCAACATCTCTTCCCGCTAGCCGTTTGTCAAGCGTTCCCATACCGAGTGCTGCCAGTACGGTAAATATAAATGTACCTGTTAAAGAGCTAAATCCTATAAGAATTGCACCCGTTGCTCCTGCGAAACCGATATGCGAGAGCGCGTGGGATGCAAATGCTTGTTGTCGCAATACGACAAAATAGCCGACAATAGCACAGACTATTGCAATAATTGTACCCGCAATAAAGGCATTTTGTACGAATTGATGACTTAGTAATTCAAGCATAGTTATTTTTTGGTTGGTGAATTAATATATAACCGAACCGGTAAATATACACCAAATGAAAGTGTCGCAATATAAAAAGAGACGGGTAAATTAGTAATTGCAGCTAGAAAAATTCCTACCCAGCTATACAAAAGCCCAAGAAGAACAGCAAGCCCGATTGCATTATACGGATTTTTGCTAAGCCTCATTGCTGTTGCTGCGGGTCCGACAAGAAGGGTAAAAATAAGAAGAACGCCGACAATTTGTACTGAAATTGAAATCGTTATCGCAACAAGGATAAGAAAAATGATTGATAAAGAATTTGTTGGAACACCACGTGCTTCAGCTACTTCCGGATCAATAGAACTAAATAACAGCGGACGAAAAATGAAAGCAATCGCACCAATTGTTAAAAGACTAAAAAGAGCTGTGATAAGGACATTGGTTGTGTTGATTCCAAGAATTGTCCCAAATAGAATACTGTAAGCTTCTTCAGCATATCCTGCATAAAGGAATAAAAAGAGTACGCCGAATGACATCGCAAGAGTCAGGATAATACCAATTGGCACATCCCGTTCCCGGAATTGTTTCCCTAATGAACCAACTGCTACAGCAGCAGCTATTGTGAATGAAAGAAGACCCCATAAAGGATTGATCCCAAGCCAAACAGCACCTGCTGCTCCGGCAAATCCTACATGAGAAAATGCATGTCCTGCAAAAGTAAGTTTTCTTGCAAGGATAAAATAGCCGACAATAGCAGAAACTGCTGAAATAAAAAGGGATGCAATAAATGCGTTTTGAATAAATGGATACTGCAATATTTCAAGCATAAAGTTATGTTTCTTCACCGATGACAAATAACCGTCCACGGGCTTTTATCACTTCAACAGGAGACCCGTACAACTGGGTAAGATTGTCATTGGTGATAACTTTTTCCGGTTTACCAATTGCGCAATGGGTATTTGCCATATAAAGTA
Organism: bacterium; assembly: GCA_021784535.1. Lineage (GTDB taxonomy): Bacteria > Patescibacteriota > Microgenomatia > Levybacterales > UBA12049 > JACDET01. Next base: position 22,253 of record JAJYHW010000049.1, on the reverse strand, counting down.
CTTTATCAATAACAGGAAGGAGCAGATTTACATCGTGGGTTACCAATAAGACAGTCATTTTACGGCTTCTGGCTATCTTATTGATAAGCGAAACGATTCCTTCTGAATGAATAATATCAAGATTAGAAAGCGGCTCATCAAGAATAAGAATTTTGGGATAAGTTAATAACGCTTGTGCAATAAGCAATTGTTGTTGTTCGCCGCCTGACAGTTGCCCGACGGGCATATTTGCAAGATGAAGCATATCAACTTCATCCAGTGCTTGTTCAATATACTTGTCGCGATTTTTATTGGGCAGTGTGATGCCCCATTGGTTACCATCAAGCCCAAATCCTACAACATCTCTTGCGCGAAGTGCTAAATCCGTCTCAAGTGTCCGGTGCTGAGGAGCATAACCAATATCTCTATTTCCACGTTTGGGTGATTTACCAAGAATAGCTATATTACCGGCAGTTGGTTTATAGAGGCCTAAAAGAAGTTTGAGAAGCGTACTTTTCCCCGCACCGTTTGGTCCAAGAATGGCCACAAATTCACCTTCGTTTATGATAAGAGAGATATCATGGAGGATCGTTCTTTCATTTAGTGTAAGAGCTACTTTATTAAGTTCGATAGTAGATGTTTGCATATGATTATTGTTTTATATCTCAATGAGAGACGGAACTGGTTGACAACGCCTGCTGGAGATTATTCAGTTGATCCATCATCCAGCTTTGGTAATGTTTATTTGTCGGCATGGTTTCGGTTACTGTTACTAGCGGAATGTTATTACTTTTTGCTTTATTTTGTAAGTTGGTTGTTATCGGAGTTACTGTCTGAGCATTGTAGATCAATACTTTTATTTGTTTTTTCGTTATCTGATCGTTTGCCGTTGCAACGTCATTTGCCGATGGATCATTCCCTTCTGCAATAGCACGTTCAAATGCGATTGGCGTTAAAACGTTGAGTCCCATTGGCCCTGTCTGATAAAGATAGATTGTTTCCGTTAATCCAACAGGTGTACCATTATATTTTGTTTTAATGTCATTCATTTTTTGACGCAATGGTTGTAGAGAGTTATCAAAGGTTTGGAGATTGCTATCGAATGTTGCACTATTTGCTGGATCAGCTTTTTTCAGAGCATTAGTTATGCTTGCAGCAATGGTTTGTATATTATCAATACCATACCATATATGAGGATTATCAGGTAGCTTATGGTTTGCAATATCTGCACCAGTTAGTACAACTCTATTTGCATTTGGGGAAGCTGAAAGTAATTTGTCCATCCATGTGTCATATCCATCTCCGTTCTTAATAACGATATTGGCTTTTGAAACCGCTGCTGCATCCTGGACACTTGACTCATATTCATGTGGATCTGCGTTCGGATTGGAAAGGATACTCAGAACTTGTACTTTATTTCCACCAAGTTGTTTTGCGATATCTCCATAGAAATTTTCTGCCGCAACGATTTGAATGGTTGATGAAGACAATCGACTTGTCTGTTTTCTGTTTGCTAGTAAGAATCCTAAGAAGCCGATGATAAGAAGAACAATAATAATAAAAAATACTGATTTTTTCATAATTAATTTGTTTTATTTTGGCAATCCTTACAGAGTCCGAAAAATTCTAGAGAATGACTTTTTATCTTAATATGTCTTTTTTCCTGAATTTCATCTTCAACTGCTTTAATACTGAAGTCTGAAATGTCTTGAATAGCACCACATTGTTCACAGACAAAATGATGATATGGTTTTGAAGATAATTCATAGCGGATTTTTCTCTCATTTAATTGAATAGATTGTAAAAGTTCTTTTTCTTTGAACATATTAACAATACGAAAGACTGTTGCTGGATCAGTTTTAATTTCTTGTTGATTTAGATAATCTATCATTGTTTGTACATCCAGCGGTTTGTCAGTAGCTTCATGATGGCAATTCTCGCCGGTGTTGCGCGAAGAGCAACATAATTTAGTTCTGTTTTGCAATCATGTTTTATTTTTGCGTTTACCATATTTGCAACTAACTCGCATTAGTATATGCGATAAAATTGCATTTGTCAATATCTATTTAAAATTTTATTAGACAAGAATAGAAACGGGCAGTTTTTTAAAACGGAAAAATACTAAAGTGAAGCAATCTTTTAATGCTTGTATGGCAGATGTTCAACTTATCCAACAAGAACAATACAGGTTTGATGTTATCACAAAAGTGATCAAAAAGGAGATAAGCCGGGCATGCTGGCATACTTTTGATTATTTCTTTTCGACAGGTAAGTCGATTAAAAGTTGCTGTTATGTGAGTGTTTATATGTTTCGTAGAGTTGCTTTTGTCGTAACGAAAGCATATTAAAGACTTGCTGTTTCGATTTTAATTCCCGGACTCATGGTTAGTTTTAAGGTTATGGATTTAATATTTTTTGTTTTGACAGCATGTATTGCTGTGATGATATTTTCTTCAAGTTTTTTATCGCCAAAAGAGAGTTTGCCAACTGCAAGATGCAGAAGCGGGAATTTAGCTTCAGTTTTGTAATTAAATTGGCCGCCGGCAAATTTTTTCGCGATTTCATCAGGTTTTGGTGTGACGGTGCCGTTTTTCGGATTTGGCATCAAGCCACGGGGTCCTAGGACACGGGCAACCTTTGCCAATTTTGGCATTGTTTCAGGAGTTGCTATCAGGACATCAAAGTCAATTTTGCCCGATTCGATTGCTTTAATCAGATCATCCACCTGTTTTGGATCTTCACTTGCATTTGCGACAGTAACCCGTGTTGTTTTTCCGGTTCCATGGGGAAGAGTAAGGCTTCCTGAAATCCCTTTTTCAGTAGTATTGATATGAAGTTCGACAGTTTCATCAAATGCTGCTCTTTTGAGTTTTCCGAGAAGCAAAAGAGCCTCACTCAGTTTATATTTTTTGTTTTTATCAACAAAAGCGGTGACTTTCTGGTAACTGTCAGACTGTTTCTTTTTGTTTGAAATAGCTTTTTTTACTACAACCTTCTCTTTTTTAGGCTCAGGAGTAGCTTGCTCAGTTTGTTTTTCAGTTTTAGCTTCTTGCGCTTGTGGTTTATTTCCCTCAGCAGCTGCGTTTCGTGCCTCAGCTTCTTCACGGGCTTTTTTAGCAATAGCTCGAGCTTGCGCCTTTTTTGCGTCTACTTTCTCCTGTTCTTCATCTCCGATTGTTTTAATTCTGATTTTTCCCATAAGTTTAGGTTATAGGTTATAGGGGATAGAGAAAAGTTTGCCTATTCACTATCCACTATGCCCTTATTCAACAGCAATTCCCATACTGCGGGCTGTCCCAGCGACAACGCGGGCACCCATCTCAATATCGTCAGTATTTAAATCTTCCAATTTGTCTTCTGCAATTTTTCGCGCTTGATCCATCGTCAGTACAGCAATTTTATCACGTCCAGGTTTCTGACTGCCTTTATCTTTGCCAATTGCCTTTTTAATCATTTCAGCAACTGGTGGTTTCTTTGTGATGAAACTAAAAGTGCGATCTTCGTAAACAGTGATCACAACAGGAATGATATTGCCTTTAAGCTCAGCTGTCTTATCATTATACGCTTTGACAAACTCCATGATGTTGAGTCCATGAGGTCCAAGAGCTGTACCGACGGGCGGTGCCGGTGTTGCTGCTCCTGCAGGAAGTGCTATCTTGATAAGTGTTTTTATTTTTTTAGCCATAGATTAGGTTATAGGTTATAGGGGATAGAGAAAAGTTTGCCTATTCACTATCCACTATGCCCTGTTCTAGATTTTCTTCACTTGAAGAAAATCAAGCTCTACCGGTGTCTCGCGACCAAAAATACTGACTAGTATTTTTAATTTTCCTCGCGCTTCATCAATAGATTCAATAGTTCCCAAAAATTCTGTGAATGGTCCGTCAGTGATCTTGACAGCTTCGCCGACTGAGAATTGCACTTTATACATCGGCTCTTCCAGTTTCATGAATTTCTGAATCGCTTCAACTTCTTTTTCAGAAATCGGTGTTGGCTTATTGCCAGCGCCGATAAAAGAGGTGACACCTGGCGTGCTTCGTACCATAATCCATGTTTCATCATCAAGAATCATCTTCACAAGAACGTATCCGGGGAAGATTTTTTCTTTTACAGTTTCTTTTTTGCCCTGCGAGACTTTGATGGTGTTTCGTGTCGGAACGATGATATCAAATACGCGGTCGGTAAATTTCATTGATTCGACACGCTGTTTGAGTGACCGTTCAACTTTGTTTTCATGGCCCGCGTACGTATGAAGGATATACCACTTGCCTTTGTCAGAAAGAGCTTGTGTCTTTTCGTCTGTTTCTCTTGGTTTTTGTTGTACTGGTGTATCCATAAATTAAATGATAAATGCTCAATGATAAATGACCAATTAGATATGTGTCATTGGTCATTTCACATTACTTCAATAACAGTTGTATGGCCTGTGTAAAGATCCAGTCAAGCCCTCCGATATAAAGCCCTGTCAGAATACTTAAAATGATCACAATGCCTGTTAATCGAAATATTTCTTTTCGTGACGGCCAAACAACCTGTCTTAATTCATCATATGACTGGCGAACAAACGTTACCGGTGTGATCATGACTACAAATACACCATCCAAATGGTGTCAAGTCTTCGTATTTTATCATATCTCTCTATAACTATCAATAATCAACAGGGCAATAATTATTTTACCGTTACGGATTTTGCCAAATTGCGGGGTTTGTCCGGATCTTTGATACCTCGGGCGAGTGCGAGATAATAGGCGAGGAGCTGTGCAACGGCGATTTGTCCAAGCAATGTTGCTTCTCTGCAGCTTGCTGTTTGAATAAACCGGTCAAAAACTTCGTTATTTTTGGGACCGATGCCGATGATGAAGCCGCCGCGCGCTTTTACTTCCTGCGCGTTTGAAATAATTTCTTCATAGGTATCATCATCCGGCGCAAAAATAATACACGGAGTTGCTTTTTCAATTAACGCAATGACGCCATGCTTGAGTTCTCCGCCGGCAAAACCTTCCGCGTGCACATAGCTTGTCTCTTTGATTTTTAGTGCCGCCTCCAGAGCAGTCGCGTAGGCTAGTCCTCGTCCGAGGAGATAGATGTGTTCACTTTTTTTGATTTCTTCTGCAAGTTTTTTGATCTTAGCTTTATTTTTATCTTTTAAAATCATGTTGATATTTTCAGCTGCGATGAGAAGCTGTTTTTTGGCATCCTGCGGCTTATCGATAATAGTATATGCTGTGAGAAAGAGAATTGAGAACATGCTCATGAAACTTTTGGTTGCCACAACTGCTTTTTCCTGGCCTGCACCGAGCAGGAATTTGTGATCTGCCTGCCGATAGAGAGTAGAGCCAGGGACATTGACAAGCGCGGCAATAGTCGCGCCTTTTTTTCTGGCTTTTTCAACCGGCTCGACAACATCAATTGTTTCACCTGATTGCGAAATAGGGATCACGAGTGTGCCTTTTTGTACGTAATCTTCAAGATATTTGAATTCAGAGCCGATGGTGAAGTTGATATGTTTTCTTGCGATTGATGAGAAAAGGTAGGTACCTGCAAGTCCTGCATATGATGCGGTGCCGCAACCGAGCATAAAGGTGCCGAATGCTTTTTTGATCAACTTTGCAAGTTTTTTTGCTTCGTCGGAATAGGCGAGGGCAATATGTTTAATAACGTTGGGTTGCTCATGAATTTCTTTCAAAATGAAGTGCGGATAGTTGCCTTTTTCTGTATTTTCAAAATGCCAGGTGAGTTTGGTTATTTCCGGTTTGATTGCTTTTCCGTTTGGAAGCTTAAGAAGTTTTAGCTTTTCTCCAAGAATAATCATCTGGTGATCTGCGAGAAAGATCACGTCTTTTGTGTATTCTGAGATGCCCGAAGCGTCCGAAGCGATAAATAATTCATCTTTACCGATTCCCACTGCAAGCGGTGATCCATTTTTGGCAGCAATGATTTCATTTGAGGGAGCGTATGCGGCAACAATTGCATTCATCCCTTGTAGTTGATTAAAAGCTTCACGGACTGCAGTTGTAAATTCTTTTTTTGCCTGAGCCTGTCGAAGGCTAGTTTGATTTTCCCCCTTCGACTCGCTTCGTTCGCTCAGGGAAGAAGGATTCATGATTTCTTCAATCAAATGAGGGACAATTTCCGTGTCGGTTTGGGAGTGGAATATATGTCCCTGTTTTGCAAGTTTTTTTTTGAGCTCCTGGAAATTTTCAATGATACCGTTATGAACAACAGCAATTTGCTTGAAGCAATCCAGATGCGGATGTGCGTTGGCTACAGTCACGCCGCCATGCGTTGCCCATCGGGTATGACCAATGGCGAGGGAGGATTGAAGATTTAGTATTGAAGATTTAGGAAGAGCATTTGGTAGTTTGCCAGTTTCTTTTTCAACGATTAGCCTTTGATCTTTGATCTTAGATCTTTGATCTTTGATTGCTATTCCCCAGGAATCATATCCGCGATATTCAAGCGTTTTGAGCCCGCCAAAAACGATCTCTGTCGCGTTTGTTTTTTTACCGATATAGCCAAATATGCCGCACATATGTAACAGCCAAATGTCATCATGTCAAAAGTCATCAAGCAATTCTCTTTATGACTTTAAGACTTATCTTGAAGTAGTGTAGAGTTTGGAAAAGAAGTTGTCAAGCAAAATGAGCTTTTCTCTAGATATTGTCTCTTTGAATCACCGGCCAGTTCGTTGATAAGTATTCATTCTGGTCGCTCTTTCTTCTCTAAAATGTTTGAGATTTTCTGCTGCTTGTGGTCTCATGGGGTCTGAAAAAAAAATAATTTCCGGAAGGGGAGGAAAATGCGGTTTTGGAGTGGGAGAGATTTCGCGTTGCAATGCTTGCACCTTTTGGTCTATAAAGGCGTCTTCGCCTCTTTTCTTTTCAGATTGAGCATGTAATTGTGCTTGCATGACTCGTTTTGCCGCTTCATAGTAAGTGGCTAATGTATTTTTGCCTTGAGTCAATTGAAGCGTTATCCATCGTTCAATGGCACTAATAGTTTGAGGCGGCGTATATGTTACTTCTGTTAAGTTGGAATGAATAGTGTTGAATTGATCGGAGAATAGTTTATAGAGTGAGACAGGATCGATATTGAGAGGAACTCCTGCAGCGCGTCGCCTGTTTTGCGTCATTTCATCTTCAGGCACTGGTGTATCCAGTGATTTCAAGACATGGTTGATTGCCATACGCGGTCCTATTGCAGACTTAGAGGTGATATCACTGTGACCTGTTGCGCTCTTGCGATCGACATTTGTTTTTGTTATATATGCATGAGCATAAGCAATGAGGTCATCCAATGTCGTTAAAGCATATAGTTGTTTCTCATCCAAAGGTTCTCGATCTACGCTTTGTTGCCCGACGAGAAGGATAACTGCTCCGGGTAAACGATTGTCATCGATATGGTCAAGTTCCGCAACAGCAAGACCTGCTTGCGTAGGTTGTTTTCTGACTGAAAAAGGTGCAAGATTGATGGAGCCCATACGTGAAGCGAGAAGTGCTCCTTCTGGTAATACAATTCTTGGAGTTGCCTGCGCTACCAAAAGGTATCCTTGACGCAAGCCATTTGATTCATAGCAGACACCACGCTGTTTAAATGAAGTATGAGGAAATATAGGTGCAATATTATTATCTTGTTTCCCTAAGCCGAGAGAGCTTCCCATTCTAGCGGCTTGTGCAATCGCTGTGTCTGTCACGGGAACCACGCATTTTGGAATTTGCTCGCCAAGCATTACTGGCATAGATAAAACCTTCTTTCAGTTAAGCTATAATAGCTGAATAAAAGTGTCTCTCTCTTACATAATTCTTACTTGACCAAAACCTGACAAAAAAGATGAGCAAAAATTGTACTGTACAAGGGAGAACTGTTTTGCTATTATTCGTTATATGGCAAAGAAAATCAGAAAAGCAGTCATTCCGGCAGCGGGATTTGGCACACGTTTTTTACCTCAGACCAAGGCGATGCCAAAGGAAATGCTTCCTGTTGTTGATAAGCCTGTCATTCAATACGTCGCTGAAGAAGCAGTTGCTGCAGGTATTGAAGATATTATTATTGTTACCGGCGCGCTCAAGCGGGCAATTGAAGATCATTTTGATTTTCCCAACCAGGACTTGATCAAAAATTTGCAGGCAGGTCATAAGGATGAGCTTTTAAAGCAGGTACAGGCGATTTCTGACATGGCGAATTTTATTTACATCCGTCAGAAAGGGATGTATGGCAACGGGACGCCTGTTTTGTCTGCAGAACCGGTAATTGATAATGAATTTTTTGCCGTCCTTTGGGGAGATGAATTTATCTATAGCAACCCGCCGCGTCTTGCTCAGATGATGGACGTTCATGCCCGTTATGGCGGCGCTGTGATCTCCGGAGTCAGAATTGAGCACAAGGAAGACCTCAAGCGCTATGGTATTGCCGAGGTGGAAAATGTCGAAGGGAATGTCTATAAGATTAAAAAAATTGTTGAGAAACCTGAACCCAATAAAGCACCGTCTGATTTGGCAACACACGGAGCCTATATTTTACCACCTGAAATTTTTGAGATTTTACGTAATCAAAAACCCGGCACCGGTGGAGAAATCTACCTGCCTGAAGCAATTGATGAATTGATCAAGACAGGCTATCCTGTCTATGCGTGTGAAATCGTGAATGGCCATTATTATGATACGGGAAATAAAGTGGAATATCTCAAGACAGTGATCGCGTTTGCCCTTCAGCATCCTGATATCAAGGATGAATTCGTTGCATTTCTCAAGAGTCTGGATCTTAAATAGGAGCTGGCATAGAATAATGATATAATAAAATAATGTCAAGGCGATTTATTTATTTTCTTTCAGGAAGTATTTTATTTTTGTTCTTTCTCTTTTTTTCTTACCTCGTTCATAAGAATCTCTTCACCCAATTTGATTTTAATACGACAGTTCGTCTGCAGGATCACATCAGCAGCCGGTTTGATTTCCCGTTTTCTCTCTTAAGCACCATCGGGCAATTTGAATTTATGGCGGTAATTTTGATTATACTTTTTGTGGCGATAAAGCAAATACGCGCAGGAATAATTGCCATGGCGTTTTTTATCGGATTTCATTTGATTGAGATATTTGGAAAGACATTTGTTCATCATCCGCCGCCGCCTGAGTTTATGCTGCGAACACAGGAAATGAAACAATCCCCGATGTATTATGTTCAGAAATTGAATTCGTATCCGTCTGGTCATGCTGGGAGAACTATGTTTTTTTCTGTTATTTGCTTTATCCTGATTTATCAAAGTAAACGATTGAATTTGTTGACAAAAATTATTCTTGCAGGATTGCTTGTTTTTTATGATATCACGATGCTTATTTCCCGCGTCTATCTGGGAGAGCACTGGACAAGTGATGTCATCGGCGGGACACTTTTGGGAAGTGCGCTTGGTTTCTTCACAGGAATGTATTTCAAAATAAATTCTCGTGAGAGAGACAGGAACGAAGAACGCGTTAAAAAGACAAGATTCTTTTCCAAATATAAAATTGAAGTAAAGAAGGTAGAATGATTCTTTGGGACAGCTATTTATCCCAAATATAGTTGTCCAGATTTTGACTCAAATCTTTTGGTCCTTTTGTATGCGTCTGTTCTGCCTATTCCGCGAGATGCAACAGTCCCTGCACAGAGTTAACAGAAGTAATTTTTGTAAATCCTGCAACATATCTATGCTAATAATAGCGAATTGTGGTTGATTGTTGCTAATAACGATTAAGGGTTTATTCGTTTTTTTATACCATCAGCGACTTGCTTATAATTTCTCGATTGTCAAACGGTAACGAGAATAAAAATGTCGCGCCCTCGCCGGGATTACTCTCAACCCACAATTTTCCCTTGTGTGCCTTGACAATCTCAAGCGAGATATAGAGGCCGAGTCCTAACCCTTTGGCAGTGTATTTCGATTTATCGTTAAGACGGAAGAACCGTTCAAAGATATGGCTTTGTGCCTCTTTGGGGATTCCCGGACCAAAGTCAGTCACACTGACAATAACCTGTTGCGGCTCTTCTTTAAAATGCACGATGATTGTATCTGCTTCTGGGGAATATTTTATTGCATTGATCAGCAGATTGATAATAACCTGACGGATACGTTCTTTATCCGCAATAATAGGCTTGGTGATGTTCCCATCGATAGTGATGGCATGTGTCGAGGTAGTGTATTGGAATGTTTCAACTGTTTCACGGACAAGTTCGTACAGATCAATACTTTCTTTATGCAGTTCCAGCTTGCCGGTTTGTGCTTGATAGACATGGGTGAAAGAGCTGAGCAGGCTTGTTAGTCTTTGTAGCTGTTCCGCGGCTTTCGCGAGAAGAAATTGCGATTTTTTATCGCCTGTTTTGGCATGATACCCCTGCAGAAGCTGGATAAAAGCAGAAAGCGATGTTATCGGTGTTTTGAGTTCGTGGGTGACATAGCCAACGAAATCATCTTTTTGTCGTTCGACCAATCTTTGTCGGGTAATATCTTCAATACTGAGAAGGATGACACCAGTGTGTTTTTTGTCATAGATAATACTTTTGGCATTAACGAGCATTGTTCTCTTACCGCCGTGGAGAAAAGGATATGTCACTTCAAGTTCTTCAAAAGAAGTGTTATTCTTGCTGAGTTTTTTCAGCTGCGTGACCATATTGCCCATCTGCGGGATGTGTTTGGCCTGCTCTATCAGATTGATCCCTATTGTTTTGCGTTTGGTTACAGTGAATTTTTTCAGAAAAGCTTTATTGATTGACTGAATTGTTAATTCTCTATTCAGAATGAGAATGGGCTCGTGGATAGCATCAATAATCGCGTTAAGAGAAAGATCAAGATTGGTCTTTTCCGCGATTTGGTCAGCATGAAGGATACGCTGCGAATGCAGAATACGTTGCAATTTGGTAAATTGTGCTTGTGTTGCTGCAGGATCCATAGTTTAGAGCTCGACTTGTATATATCACAAAACTACAGGAAAAACAAGGTTTAAATTTTACCGTGGGTCTGAGAGGATTAAGTTTGTCTTTTTGAAGAGAACAATTCCGACAAACGTGGAGACATAGGAGGATAATCCTATGAAAAAACCTTTTTGATACCGTCTCCCGGACACCAAAACCGGAACATCTTTAACAAATTTGATCTTACCGATATTCTTAACTCGAAATGCCAATTCGACATCCTCTTGCGCGTTTAATTCTTCTTTAAATCCGCCGGCTTTTTTATACGCGTCTTTGGTAATAGCGAAGTTAAAACCCGTCAGCCAATAATGTCCGAAAGTCAGCCGATATGCCCGCATGCTCATGGGCTGCAGAAAATTAAAAAAAGCATTTATCAATTTTTTCCTGTCGGTGATTTTGCCTGTGCCGGTAATGGCAATAATACTGCTGTCTGCAAAATGCGCTGTCATTGTTTCAATCCAGTGAGGAGGGATAACCGTATCAGCATCGGTTGAAAGGATAATATGTCCCTGGGCCGCCTCAAAACCGGTCTTTCGGGCTGCTCCGCGACCTTTTTTCTTCTCATGTATGATTTTCAGTGGTATCCTGTCTGCATATATTTTTGCTTTTTCGACCGTCTTATCTGTCGAATTATTATCGACAAGGATGACTTCAAATGGGTGAGTGGTGGTTTGGTTTTGAAATGCCGTAAGGCATGCCTCAATGGCATTTTCTTCGTTATATGCAGGGATGACTACAGAAATCATAAGTTATTCCCACCTTACAGTAGCAGGGGGTTTCGTAGTAATATCGTACACTACACGGGAAATCTCAGGTACTTCATTTACTATTCGAGAGGACATTCTAGCCAATATTTCATGAGGAATTCTGCTCCACTCAGCAGTCATAAGATCGGCGGTATCAATGGATCGGATAGCGACTACTTCACCATAAAAACGTTCATCACCTTTGACGGCCGTACTATATGCATCAGTCATGACTGCAAAGCATTCAAAAACTTTATTATACAGGTCTGCTTTTTTCATTTCCTCAACAACAATCTCATCTGCTTGCTTGACTTGTGCCAATCTTTTCTCTGTGACTTCTCCCATAATATTAATTGCATTTCCGGGGCCTGGCCAGGGTTGCTGCATGACGATTTCTTCAGGGAGACCGGCGAGTCTGCCGATTTCACGGACTTCATCTTTATAAAAATTACGAAGCGGTTCAAGGAGTTTGAGATGCATATCCTTGGGAAGACCGCCGACATTGTGATGAGATTTGATGCGAGATGCATGTTTGGAACCTTTTGATTCGATGACATCCGAGTAGATAGTCCCTTGTCCGAGAAATTTTGCTTCGGGATGCTGAAGGGCAATTTCCTGGAAAATCTCAACGTAGAGACGGCCAATTATCTTGCGTTTTTGTTCAGAATCAGTAATTCCTTTTAGCTTGTTAAGAAAGCGTTTTCTAGCATCAATGATGACTAAATCTGCACGGACAAGTTTGGAAAATATTTCTTTAACTCGCTCATCTGTTCCTTGGCGCATAAGTCCTGATTCGACATAGACCGGGATCAGATTTTTGCCGATTGCCTTGCCGATAAGAAAAGCAGCAACTGTTGAGTCAACACCTCCTGATACTGCGCAAATTACTTTTTGATTCGCGGCAGTTTCTGCAATGTCGTTGATAATTTTTTCAGGGTCAAGAGAAATCGGTTTATAGATTTCTTTGCAAATGGCTGCGAAGTTTTGGAGAATAGTGAGACCATACTCAGTATGGTGAGCCTCAGGGTGGAATTGGACGCCATAAAGGTGTTTTTCAATATTCTGTACTGCTGTAAATGCAACTGTTTTTGTAGAAGCTGTTTTCCTAAAGCCTTCAGGGAGAGTAACCACAGTATCTCCATGAGAGACGATGACAGTGAACTGTTTTTTTGGAAGCTTACCCAAAATACCAAGAGGCTTTTCAATCGTAACTTTTTCAGGCCCATATTCTTTGGTGGTATTTTTGATATTGCCGCCAAGAAGCTTGGCCATCAACTGCCAGCCGTAACAAATGCCAAGAATAGGTACGCCGAGTTTAAATATCTCTTTTGAAACGGTAGGTGCTCCTTTATCATATACTGAGGATGGGCCGCCGGAAAGGATAATACCATTAGGTTTGAGTTTTTTAGCTTCTTCTATTGCATCTTCGGGGTGGACGTATTCAACTGTGGTGCCAATTTGCCGCAGGCGTCTGCCGATAAGATGAGCAGTCTGCGAACCAAAATCGACGATAAGAATCATGCATTCATTATAACGGCTGTGATTTATTCGTCAAGGAGAAATTGTTATAATTGGTCTATGTTAGACGACTTGCGTATTGCCGTCAAAGAAGCATCTGATCCTGAAAAGGCGGCATTTTTTCCCCGTTTTTTCAAAACAGGCAAAGGTGAATATGGAGAAGAAGATATTTTTTGCGGTCTTACTGTCCCATCTGCCAGGAAAATAGCAAAGAAGTATCAAAATTTGCCAATGGCAGATGTCACTTGTTTGTTACAGTCAAAGATTCATGAAGAGCGGCTGATTGCGCTTCTTATTTTAATTTTTAGATTCCAAAAAGGTGATATTGTGACACAAAAAATAATCGTTGATTTTTATCTGGCTCATACGCAATATATCAATAATTGGGATCTGGTGGATTTGTCGGCAGAAAAAATTTTAGGAACGTGGCTATATAATGATAACGTAGCCGTTTTGAATGAGGTTCTTTTTGAATTGGCAAAATCAACATCTCTTTGGGAACGGAGAATTGGAATCGTTGCAACGTTTGCTTTTATAAAAAATGGCAGAACCGATATGACGTTTGCTATCTCCGATTTATTATTGCATGACTCACATGACTTAATTCATAAAGCAGTCGGCTGGATGCTTCGGGAAACAGGCAAAAGAGTATCTGAGGAAAAATTAGAAACGTATCTTAAGCCTCGATATCAAGCTATGCCGCGAACGATGCTGCGCTATGCCATCGAGCGATTTTCTGAGGAGAAGAGAAAAAGATATCTGCGAGGTGATATCTAGCGGGCAATAATTTCCTCACGTTTGGGGCCTGTTGAGATATAAATAGCTTTGACGCCAATCAATTTCTCAAGTTCTTTTATATAATTTTGCGCTTTTTGCGGCAATTTTTCAAATTGAGTTATTCCTTTTGTTGATTGTTGCCAGCCGGGAAGTATTTTATAGACAGGCTTTATTTTTTTCAAAAATTCAGCGTCCCCGTCATAATACCTGACAGGCTTGCCTCGATAGGTATAGCCGGTACAGATTTTTATTTGTTTCATAGTATCAAGAACGTCGAGTTTGGTAATTGCAATGCTGGTAAAGCCATTTAATTCGCAGGCAAATCTCACAAGCTCCGCGTCAAACCAGCCGCATCGCCTGGGCCTGCCGGTTGTCGCGCCGAATTCCGCTCCTTTTTTTTGCAAATATGCTCCTTCTTTATCAAGAAGCTCTGTCGGGAAAGGGCCTTCGCCGACGCGCGTGGTGTATGCTTTGACAACACCTATAACATCAGTTATGTTTTGTACCGGTATTCCGCATCCTGCATTGATGCCGCCTGTGGTTATACTTGAGGCAGTAACATAGGGATAGGTACCCCAATCATTGTCCAGAAATACTGCCTGAGCTGCTTCAAAAAGAATATGTTTGTTGTTTTTTGCAGCTTTGGAAAGGACAGGGTAGGGTTCAACGATAAATGATTTAATTTTGGAATATGCCTTAAAGATCATCTTTTCGACGTTTTTTTGCGTGAGCGGATTTTCCCCAAATACTTTGAGAATGGGATTTTTTATACGAAGTTGGACTTTGAGTTTGTCTGAGAATTGTTTCTTGTTCATTAGGTCATACAGTCTGATCCCCTGGTAACTGACTTTATCAGCATATACCGGACCGATTCCACGTCCAGTCGTGCCTGTTTTTCCGGCGCCTTTTGCTTGTTCATAGAGTTTGTCCAGCAGTTTGTGATAGGGCATGATGATATGGCATCGTGGAGAAATAAGCAGTCTTCCGTTGAGTTTGATTCCTGCTTTTTCAAGCATCGCTATTTCTTCTGCAAGTACTTCAAGATCCAGAACCGTACCATTGGAGATGCAAGCTGTCGCTTTGGAGAAAATACCTGAAGGGACAAGATGGAGGGGGAATGTGCCGTAGTTGTTGATGACCGTATGGCCTGCATTATTGCCTCCTTGGTAGCGGACTATGTAGTCTGCCTTGGCAGATAGGAAATCAATAATCTTCCCCTTTCCTTCATCACCCCATTGTGAGCCAATGATGAGCGTGGCGGCCATAAAGCGTTCTCATTATACTGACAGGATTTCAGGAATACAAGGGGGAAATTTTGTAAATTCAGTAATTCTCTCCTGGGTTGGTAATCATGATATCGTGCGGATGACTTTCGGTGAGTGATGCTTGGGTGATTTGCATAAAGCGACCTTTCTTTTGCAGTTCCTCGATTGTTTTTACGCCAACATAATACATTCCTGAGCGAATCCCGCCGACTGTTTGGTCGATAATATCTTTTATCGTTCCTTTGACTGGCGTTAATGATTCAACCCCTTCAGCAACAAGCACACGATCCTTATAGCTCTTTCCGTGGAATTCGTCTTCTGATTTAATTTTTGCGCCTTCCTGCATCGCAGCAATTGATCCCATCCCACGATATTCTTTGAATGTATAGGTTGCCTGCTTTTTACTCAAAATACTCTTAAAACGTGAAGGTACTTGTTCTGGTTTCAGTTCGTGAGTTTTTCCGGGAGCCTCCAGTGCGCCGGCAAAATAGCTTCCCATCATAACCGTTGATGCACCGGCTGCAAATGCTTTTACCATGTCACCTGAATATTTAATGCCGCCGTCAGCAATCACCGGAACACCATGTTTTTTCCCAACAGCAACTGTTTCCATAATAGCGGTGAGCTGGGGGACACCCATTCCTGAAATTATTCTGGTTGTACAAATTGCTCCAGGCCCCATCCCGACACGGAGAGCGTCGGCGCCAGCTTTTATCAAATTTTCTGCACCTTCTTTAGTTGCGACATTTCCTGCAATAACTTCCATTTTTGAGAATGTCTTTTTAATATATTTAATGGCATCGATGACTGTTTTTGCATTACCATGTGCTGAATCAATAAGAATGACTGAAGCGCCTGCTTTGATAAGTGCTTCTGCACGTTCTTCAAAGCCTACGTTGGCTCCAATTGCAGCACCGACTAAAAGGTTTCGTTTGGCAACTGCCTGGACTTCTTTTGCTTGCTCATCAATTGTTAAATTACGATGAAGAATACCTATGCCACCCATTTCAGCAAGGGCAATTGCAAGTTTACTGCCAGTGACAGTATCCATTGGAGAAGAAACAAATGGAGCAGCAAGTTTGATTTTTTTTGTTAACTGAGTAGACAAATCAATATCAGATCGGGAGAAATCAGCATAACCGGGGATCAAAAGCACGTCGTCAAAGGTGATGCCAAGAGGAAGAGAAGTTTGCTTTTCCATAATTTACTTTACCTTATAGCAGGGGTTTTGTCAATGGAGGCAATGAGGTAAATAAGCTTTGTACTGTTTGTGAGTCTACTGGATGCGTTGTTGTCATATGACATGTCATAGAGAGTCCAAGTGGGCCGTTTCCAAGACTTCCCAATAGATCCCCTGCTTGAATTCTCAATTTGTCAGGTTGGCGAGGCCTATTTTGGTATAAGCTTACTGCCTTCGGAAAAACCTCAGATAAACCGCTTAAAGTAATTGCTATATTGGTTCCGGCTATTTGAAGTAGTATTGCATACAAGCTATCTGGCTGTTTTATTATTGTTATTCCATCGGCGTCTGCAGGGGAGCGAACAGGAGATCCCGGTTGAGTTGTTATCAAAATACCTGGTGGAGATTCAGGAGGAGAACAGCTTACATCAGTAGGGCTTCTTGACATTTTGTCTGTATGAAAAGGCCATTGAAGCGTAGCTCCTGCACGCGCAAGTTCTGCTTTGATGGTTTCTTCTAATGTTTCCCTTTTCCTCCCATTCTCCGGTTTTGGAGGAGAATGTCCTTGAAGTTCTCCAACCCGCTCTTGCGAAGCAGTCATAGCTTCAGTTTACAAAAAGATATTAAGAATTTTGTAATAATTTAGGGCATCATGAGGCGCTTGTATATTTTCGAATCTATGGACCAACGCCATCTATTTGTATCCCATATTTTCAATCCGTTTTGTAGATCCAACAGAATTTTTTCCTGATTTTCCAGATGTAAAAGAATTGTCTCAATTTCTTTTTCTGCTTTTTTTATTTGTTTGATAGTTATGTTCAGCCCTCAACTCATTGTGTTTTGATTGAATGTTTTGCCTGACCATAAAAAGCGGCATAAGATGGATTTGGATGAGGTTTGAGATAAAAAGCCATAACACAAAAGCAGGATGCGGATCAAAGCGGAATTTACCAGGCGCCAGAATATTCCACCCGAGCCAGAGAACTGTCTAGGCAAAAATGATAAAGAAGAAGCCCATGGGGCCTACTTTTTCCGTCACAACGAGACCCAGTTTTTCAAGCGGAGAAAACAGCGCAAATACAAGCAAAAGAGTGTCGGTGAAAAGGCACTTGACAAAAAGCAGGCAATGTGATACATTGTATACAATGTAATCAGATTATGAGAGGAGGTGACGTATGCAAAAGAAAGTTGTACACACAAGAATATCAGATGAGACGTATGATAAGCTCTCAAAGGACGCGAAAAAACGGAGAGTAACGATTTCAAATTTAGTTAGAAATATTGTCGAAGATTCTCTGGATCTCTCAAGTGAAGTGTTTAATCTGGTGGATGAAAAACTTCGGAAGAAGCTGCATAGAGAAGATGCGATTCTGGGATATCAATCAATCACGTTAAACAAAGATACTGTATGTGATTTTTGCGGAAAAGATGTATCGAAAGGATCAAGTATCAATCTTGCCTTTCTGGAGAATTCAGCAAAAAAGCTGACAGTCTGTGATAATTGCAAAAAGAAACAGGAGGCAGAAGCGTAATTTTTTTGCACATGTCAGATCATGCTATGAAGAAGAAAATGCGGCAAACCGGACGCTTGTTACGCATCATCGCAGTATCATTGTCATTTGCGTATCAGGCGTTTATCCGGATTCGGGGGGCATCTGAAGAGGTTGATAAAAAGCGTGCGATACTGCTGCGTGAACATATTGAACAGTTGGGTTCGGTTTTTGTAAAATTCGGTCAATTTCTTTCCATTTATCCCGTCGTTCTCCCACGGATCTATTGTGAAGAATTGTTTTATTTACTTGAACAGATGCCTCCTTTTTCATCTGAAGCTGTTATACGCATTTTCCAATCCGAATTTCATAAGAAACCGGAGGATTTGTTTGCAAATTTTAATCTGCAGCCGCTTGCGGCAGCTTCTTTTGGACAGGTACATGAAGCGCGGCTCATGTCAGGTGAAAAAGTTGTTGTAAAAGTGCAAAGACCCGATATCGCAAAAATTGTTCAGGAAGATATCGCTCTTATGAAAGTATGCGCCGTGGTTATCGATTTGTTCACCTTTGGGCCGAATAAATGTACTGATGCTGTTTGTGAATTTGCATTCTGGACACAAAATGAGCTGGATTATCAGATAGAAGCTGCATTGACTGAGGAATATGGCAAACATGTGAATAAAAAACGTGGCAGTATAACGGCGCCTGAAGTGTATAAAGCGTATTCAAGTAAAAGAATTCTGACGACAGCATATATTGAGGGCGTAACGTTGAGCAAAATTTTATTGGCAATACGCAATAATGATAAAAAGCTGCTCACGCAGCTTGAAAAGTCAGGGTTTTTAAGAAAAGACACAGCGATGAAGATAACCACAGATTCGCTAAAGCAAATCTATCTTCAGGGATTTTTTCATGGCGATCCTCATCCCGCGAATATCATGTATACAAAGAATAACCGGCTTGTCTATATCGATTTTGGCATTTGCGGAAGATTGACCAGAAAGCAGCGAATTATTTGCTTGCGCTACGTGAGATGTTTTTGGCTGCATGATTTTGAGAATACTTTTGAAGCATTGATGCAGCTATGTGGATATCCGCATATCGATAATATGGAGAAATTGAAGCAGGATTTTGTCTCGCATCTACAGCAGGTTTATGAGACCCGCGGAAGAAGAGGGAAGGAAGGTTCTTTCCGCAGCCGGAATGAATTTCTGGAAACATTGAAGCTTCTTCAAAAATATAAAATACAAATGCCTCCAAATATCGTTTTATACTACCGGACAGTGGTGGTTCTTCGCAATATTTCTTTTCTTCTTTATCCTGAGATAGAAATCGCAGAAATAAAACATCAGCTGCTGTCTATTTCAGCACTCAATCTGCTCGCTGAGCTTCCTTCATTTTTCAATAAAGAGCAGCGGAAGAATCGCTTTTTGAGAATGATCAATTTTATTGAAAAAGAAGTCACATTGTGAATTCTCCTCTTGACAAATAATTAGCACTCGTTGTATATTATTGCTAATAGAGAATTTTTTAGAGAGGAGGTGACACCAGTGGCATACGATCTCATTCCAAGAAATTTTTTTACTTTCCCATCAATCCAAATGCCATCTCTATGGAACGAGGATGATGAATGGTTAACAGCACCAAGTAGTCCAAGCGGACTCTCTGTATCAGAAGACGATAAGAAGGTATATATAGAGGCTGCTCTTCCCGGCATTGATCCAAAGAATGTTGAGATTACTACCCAAGATGGGTATCTCTGGATTAGGGGAGAGATAAAGGAGGAAGAAAAGGATAAAGAAAGAAAGTACTATAGAGAAGCAACAAAATCATTTTCCTATAGAGTAGCTGTGCCAGGGGATATTGAAACAAGCGTGGATCCTACGGCAACATACAAGCATGGGATTATGACTGTTGCATTTATGAAATCTCCAAAATCACAACCTAAAAAAATTCAAATTCAATTAGGGTCAGGTAATGATAAGTAATTAAATTACTATTACAAACTCAAAACTCCGTCTTCATAGACGGAGTTTTTCTATGTGAGCGGCTTTATCGAAGCCCATTTTATACAATTAGATACAAAATTATGCAGTTAAGAAATGATTTTTAGTGATTTTTATAACTTCGTTCATAGTATTTGCCTTTGCATCAGCAGAGATTTGCTTATATCCTGGGATCAGGTTTTGAGTATAAGCAATAGTAAAGGCGCCTGAGGCTTTTGCTGCACGAATACCTTTATTGGAATCTTCAAGAATAATGGTTTGTGCTGGAGAAGCATGTAATATATGCATCATTTCGTTATATCCATCGGGGTATGGTTTATGTTGTATATCATTTCGGGAATTAAGGGATAAAATTTCTGTGATATCATCCCTGAAGGTTAATCTGGATAAAACTTGATTTATCCAGCCAATATTAGAAGAGCTTACTATACCAATTTTGATATTTTGTGCAACTAGAAATTCTGCTAGTTTTTCAACGTTGGGAGTAATAATAGCTTGAGCATAAACACAAAAGGCAATATCATCATATATTTTCTGGAATTTTTTATAAGGCATTGAAAAATCCAATTCTCTGGCACGTTCATAGATAGATTTAACACTCATCCCGACAGTATCGCCGATTTTATCAACTATTTCATTACCTAATATTTTTTCCAACAAATTATTTTCGTACTCAAGCCATGTTTTCTCGCTGTCAACAATGACCCCATCCATGTCAAAAATAAAGGCTTTATTCATGGAGATATTATATCAGAGTTTCTTATGTCACTTTGCGGGTGGGTAAAGAGTTTTAGGTATAAATTGGAGCTAAGAGTGCAGGGGCTCGTGAAGGACGTTAGAATCTTTTACGCACAAAATGGTGAGTTTTATATTCCAATGTTTGCTTAATCTCTGATAAAATACTCAAGTAATGATAAAAGCAATAATACTTGATGTTGATGGTGTTATCATCGGCGAAAAGATTGGTTATAATTCTCCACACCCTCATCCGGATGTCGTTACAGCATTAAAAAAAGTGAGAGAAAAAGGAATTGCCATTTGTCTATAGACATCACATGATGAAACTGGACTTTGGTAGGCAGAATGTGGTAGCGTAGATAGTCCAATGAGACTGCTGCCCAGATTATCTCAGGAAAAAGTTGACGAGCTTGCAACATTTACTGCAAAAACAAACGATATTAAAGCATTCAAACGCGGAAAAGCGATCCAAATGCTCAATGCACAGAAAGATATCGAAACAATTATCGAATACACAGGCTACTCCCGCTCACAAATATTCTCTCTGCGGTCAGCATATGTGAAAGATGGTATAAAAGCAATTCAAACAAAACGGAAAGGGGAACCGAAACGGCTTTTAACAAAAAGGCAACTCAAAAAGATTGTTGAAACAGTCAAGACCAAAAAGCCAAAAGATGTTGGGTTCGATGAGAGTTTTGACTACTGGAGCACAGGGGTCTTGGGGAAATATATTGAGGATACCTATGACGTTTTGTACAAATCGAAGACCTCGTATTATCTGATGTTTAAGCAAGCAAAGTTTACCTACCATAAACCAGGGAAAATCTATCAAAAACATGACCAGGCAAAAGTAGATGCCTGGAGAAAAGAGAACAAAGGAAAAATTACCAAAGCGTGGAAAGATTCGCATACCGTAATTCTCTGCGAAGACGAGATGAAACTGTCAAATCAAACAACCTTTCAAAAAATCTGGTTACCAGCCAATGAATACCCACAAGTTGAGATTAACAACAAAAAAGAAGGCAGGAGTATTTATGGATTTTTAAATGTTAAAACAGGAGTTGAGCATGCCTTCAAAGCAAGCTGGCAGAATATGTATCTTACGAAAGAACAACTAATCAAAATCAGGAACATATATCCAACCCAGCACATACTCATCATCTGGGATGGCCCAGGCAGCCATAAAGGCTGTGAGGTTACCAATTTTATGAAGGAAGATGGGAATATGGAAGTTATCTACTTTCCTCCGTGCGCTCCTGAGGAAAACCCGCAGGAACATGTGTGGCGGGAAGGACGAAAAGAAGTTACCCATAATCATTTTATTGAAAATATTGATACAGTAACTGATACCTTTGTCAATTTTCTCAATACAACAAAATTCCCCTACAAACTCCTTGAGCTTAGTCCAGTTTCATAATGTGAGATCTATATGTACTGCAAGGCCACATTATTCGATTTCAGAAGAAATAAAAGCTCCTAATCTTCATAATCCGCATATCGCAGATGCAGGAGCCGTAATTATTGATCCAATTGATAAGATCATTAAAGTGTACCCCAATGTCAAGACCAATAATCGACGATTTTAAGGTAACATTTTCACCTCCATTTCTTAT
>JAJYHW010000025.1 GCA_021784535.1 bacterium | reverse complement strand
CGCGACCCGTAGCAAATGCCAATAGAGGTTATTTTCCAATATTATATTTGACATAATAGTATATTACAACAAAATTCTTACAATGTAAATACTTGACAAACTAAACTATTTATATTTATAATGATTGAACTCTTAAAAGAGAAGTGTTTTTATTATGAATTCTCGATCACGCTGGCTTATTTTTTTACTTGTTGCGGTTGCGCAATTTATGGTAATTTTGGATATTTCCATTACCAACGTGGCGCTTCCGACAATAAAAGAAGCATATCATTTTACTACTGATACGCTACAATGGGTAATAACCGCATATGCATTAACCTTTGGCGGTTTTCTGTTATTAGGAGGACGTGTAGCTGACTTGTTTGGTCGACGGCGAACTCTCCTTATAGGAATGACAGGATTTACGATAATATCTTTTTTTATTGGAATTTCGCAATCAGCACTACTGCTTATTGTGCTACGTGCCTTACAGGGATTGGCGGCGGCACTGATGTCACCATCCGCGTTATCAATTGTATTAACGACATTTAAGGAAGGAAAAGAGCGCAATAAGGCACTTGGATACTGGTCGACAATCGCGACAGGAGGTGCGGCAGTAGGCCTTTTATTAGGAGGTGTTCTCACGCAATATGTGGGGTGGCGATGGAATTTTTTTATTAATGTGCCTGTAGGATTAAGTGTTGCTGCTGCAATTTTTAAAATTGTTCCAAAACATGAAAGCGAAGCGGATCATACAGATCTTGATTTGCCAGGCGCGGTATTGGTTACGAGCGGCTTAATGACCCTCGTATTTCTTATCAGTGAAGCACCTGTTTGGGGTATATTTAGTCTTCCTGTTATCGGATTATTCGTTTTTACCGTTCTTTTGCTTATTGCATTCGTGATAAACGAGTCGCGCAGTGACCATCCGCTTATGCCGTTATCTATATTTAAGGTGAGAAATGTTGTGGGTGCGAATTTGATGATGGCACCGGTTGCAGCGACTATGTTTGGTAATTTTTTTCTGCTGTCATTATATATTCAGACAGTTTTACGATATTCGCCTGTCATGACAGGCTTGAGCTTTTTGCCCTTCCCAATCATCATGGGGTATGCATCGACAAAGGTATCAGGACTTGTTACGAAATATGGATATAAAAGGTTTTTGATAGCAGGACCTCTTCTGGTTGCGGTAAGTATCGGACTTTTGTGCCAGCTTCCTGTGCATGGCAATTATTTTATAAACGTTTTTCCATCAATAGTGCTTATGCCGTTGGGAATTAGTATGACATATATGCCTTTAATCGCTGCAGCAACATCAGGTGTTCGAAGTGATGAATCAGGGCTTGTGTCAGGTTTGATAAATACATCACAGCAAATGGGTGGGGCGCTTGGGCTCTCAATTCTCTCCGGTATCGCAGCGGCAGTGACCGCTTCTTTCATACAGCTGGGACAACGCGCGGCAGCTGTGGCAGGTTATGATCGTGCTTATTTCGCTGCTGTAATTTTTATGATATTGGCTGCTTCTCTCGCAATTGTTATTATTAAACAGAAAAAACATCCAAAAAAGCATCATGAATCACATTCCTCAGTAAGTCAGCAGGTAAGCTTTGATTAATTTACTGCCTATTCTGTGTTATCTCTCATTTATTGTTTTTGTTGAAATTAACAACTCCAGACTTTTCGCAAAGTCGTGGGTTTATTTCATCAGGAATCGATGCGACGGCATTCTTCCAACAACATAAATGGACAAAAGGAGGAGGTATGTGATGTGTTTCTCTTACGTTTTGACTTAATGAAAAGAAAACGGAAGCATGCGGTTTCAATCGATCTGCGAGTAGGTCATGTAAAGGTACTAAATTTTATGTTATAATTCGATATGGATAAGAGCGGGTCTACTTTTACTGAGGATTTACAGAGTTTTGAGTTTCCTCTTGCTGAACTCCATGCGCACTTGACAGCTGCGATCCACCCAGCTTTATATTGGAAAATTGCACACAATCAAGGATTTAAGCTCCCTAAGCAACACTATAACGATTTTTATAAACATATTGCTCTTTCAGTCGAGAAAAAGACAACAATGAAAGAGTATTTCGATACTGTCTATCATCCTCTCTTAAATAAATTAAGTTCAGGAACGTTTGCTGTTGAAGAAGCAGTATACGAAATCTTATCCGGTGCCTATCGTGTTAACAATATTACCGTTATTGAGTTGCGTACTAATCCAATGAAACATAATTTTAATGGTGAAGTGGATTTGGATAACGTAATTATGGCGATGCTCCGAGGTATGGAGCGGGCACTTTTGGAATATAGTGAGCTTTCAGCCGGTATTATTTTTTGTCTTGATAGACAATTTACCTATAAAAATAATGAAATTATTGTAGATAAAGCAATAAAATATCGAAAGCGTGGCGTTGTAGCTATTGATTTTGCTAATTATGATACAGGGAAGTTTAAATTTAAGGATTATGTAAAACTTGTTGATAAAGCACGGGATGCTGGATTAAAAATAACGACACATACCGGCGAAACGAATGATACCAATGATATGTGGGATGCGATAAATTATGCAAACCCCTTACGTATCGGACATGGGATCAAAGCTGCTTATGATAAAGCGCTTATGAAGGAGATCTCAAAAAGAGGGATCGTGCTGGAAGTTTGTCCTATTTCTAATATTTCAACAACCGCCGTTAAAGACGTAGAAGAATTAAAATTCATTTTACGTACCTTTATCAACAATAACGTAAAGTTTTGTATTAATTCTGATTGGCCAGCGATAATTAAAGAGGCGCATCTGCGAAGACAGCTGCAATTCCTTCGAGATCAAAACATTTTGAGTGATGAAGAAATAGCTCAATGTACAAAAATATCCTTCGAAAGTACGTTTATCCCTGGTAAAGGATTGGCAGCATATCTATAATAATTTTGAGAAAATTTTAAGTTTTGTCACAACTTGATTCACTGCTTTTGAAGAGGTCATCAAAACCTATTGAATATCGTAATAATGAGACATAAGCCGTATGACTTGCTCGGTAATGTAAGTGCGAACGCACTGCTCATGTCCTGCCTGGTATTCAAGAGTAATCTTAGTTGAGCTGTCATTTTAAAATAGAAATGTCACCCCCCCATTACGATTTTGGTTTATACAGGTTTCTCCAAGGATGATCCTTTGGAGGTTTCCAATTCAGCTTATGGGTTGTGATAATTGCCGGATTCGTTTTTGCTCTTTTCGGTTTCTCCGGTAAGACGGTATATTTAAGATACTTTTCTCGTAGACTGAAATGGATTGCCCTATCAAGCCACTCTTCCACAAACACTTTTTCTTTTGCTCGAACCGTTGTTGGCTGTATTTCTGCTAACTGATACCAATGGTTTTTGAACTGAATCGTAAAATCATTTTGTACGACTCGTGTTGACTGCACAGAGAATATACGGTTCAGGCTCTTTTTGTCATTTGTAGAAAGCATTCGATGCACATCACCATCTTTTGTCGAGATCACTGCAATTTACTGTTAAATCTGGGAATAAATACATCATTAAGAAATTTGTTTTCATCAATTGGATCTTGACAAGTAACAGTTCTTTCATTAGCTGTCTTGAAAAGGGTTTTAAAAAGTCATTCAACTCTTTCCTTAGCTTGTGGGCTATTAGCAGGAGTCGGTTCAATATCCAGCTCCCGCATTGCTCGTTGGAATTGTGTCAGTAACTTCTTTTTTTATGACATGATTTTAGCCTTGGATTTTACGAAATAACAATAAAAAGGAGCCGAAGAAGCCTATAGCTGCTTAGAAATGGTGTTATTCAGCCTAGATTTGAATGGTCTAAAAAGATATTTTATTGCAAAGCTATTGTCTCAAAACTACTGCTACACCAGCTTGCATAACGCCACGTATTTTACTGGCAAACCAAGGATCGCAGCCACTTTCTTTGCAGCTCGGCGTTGCTGATGCACAAGGGCCATCAAAACCCCAATCAGGATCACATGTCCCGATTGCCGCTTTATTTACTGCTGCTGCTAATGTACCGCAACGATTAATTCTCTCATTTGCTAATCTCGTAGCTTGAACAAGAGGAAAAATTTCAGCCATTGTTCTTCCATACTCTGAGCAGCTCATTAAGCCACTCTTACCAACGGGACATTCAGGTGTAAATTGAGTTCCAAATTTTTGATAAGCCCCAATTAAAGTTCTCAATACTCTACTGCCTTGGAGATTTTTTGGAGTTACTGGTGATACTTTTTCGCCTGCCATATTATTTTACCTTTGTAATATAGCTTATATTACTCTCTCTCCTCCTGAATGTCAATCGTCCGAATTGACAATTAATCTTAGTTGAGCTTGACACATTATCCAGTGTCTGTTAGGATCTTAGTCCTGCCAAATGCGTGTCAAAAAGTTAAAATACATAGTGCTGTTTGCAGTGGGAGTCATTACCGTCTTCACTCTTATTTGGACACGGCAATTTTTTAGATTACTTCCTGCTCACGGTAGTAGCGGTAGCAATCTTATTGTTTATGATGATCAGCTTGCTTTGAACTTTGCTAACTGGTCATGGAGTAGTTCAGTTAATTTCTCAAATGCTACTCCTGTTTATTCAGGATCAAAATCTATAAGCTTTACCCCTTCTGCTTGGGGAGGATTTTATCTCCACGCCAATACAGCAATTGATCTGGCTCAGTATGATTCTTTGCAATTCGCTTTGCAAACAACTGATCCTAGTAGAAATTTCAGATTAATTTTTTATGATACGAATAATAATCAAGTAAAATCTTTCCCGCTATCGCAATTTTTAGCTATCAATCAGAACGGATGGTATGTCTACACTATTCCAACAGCTATTATGCCATCAACTATAAATGGATTTGCTCTTCAGGAGTCTTCTGGAAGTGCCGGTCCTACAACCTATCTTGATGCAATACAATTTATTGCAAATCACCCTGTCCAGCAGGTAAATCAAATCTATACAGATTTTCTTGCTCGAGGATGGACTAATTGGTCATGGAATGGTTCCGTTAATCTGTCAGATACTACTTTTCCATTTCAAGGAACGAGTGATATTTCATTTACTCCAACTGCCGGATATGGAGGCTTATATTTACACTCAGATACGGGGATTGAAACAGCTCCCTATGCTGTATTGACGTTTGCAGCAAGAGCAAGTGCAGCAGCGGAGACATTCAGTGTGGGCCTGTATGGTATCAACAATCAATTGCTTCATTCCGTTGTCTCACTTGATCAATACGGCGGACAGCCAAATACCTCATATTGGAAAACCTATCGTATTCCTCTTGCTGATCTTGCCGGCAGTAATCAATTAGTCAAAGGGATTGTTATTCAAGATACTTCAAGCAATGCAGGACAACCGCTCTATATTGATAATATTGCATTTGATAAAGCGTCTTCAGTGACTCCGTCGCTTTCTGCCCCCGTCATTTCTCCAACAACAATTCCGCAAGCAGCAACTGTTGCCGGTGATCCTCTTTCTGGCATGCCGCTTTTTAATGACACCAGTACTGATCCTGCGACTCAGCAGGAGAAACAATGGCAGTCATTACAGCCTGCAAATGCTGCTTTGATTGCAAAAATCGCAGATCAGCCAAAAGCAATTTGGATGGGAGGATGGAGTGGAGATATTCAAACAGCTGTTCAAGACGAAATGAACAAAGCACAGCAGGCAAGCGCTCTGCCTGTATTTGTTGCCTACAATATTCCTCAGAGAGATTGTGGCAGTTATTCCGCAGGTGGAGCAGCTTCGTCACAGGCTTACGAATCATGGATCAATGGATTTGCTGCAGGTATTGGAAATCGAAAAGCGGCTGTTATTCTTGAGCCTGATGCGTTAGCGCAGATTACGTGTTTATCGCAAACAGATCAGCAAATCAGATATAATTTACTTTCATATGCTGTCCGGAAGTTTAAGGCTCTTGGGCAAACAGCGGTGTATCTTGATGCTGGAAATGCCTCCTGGATTTCTGCAAGCGATATGGCAAATCGTTTGAAAAACGCTGATATCGCACAGGCAGACGGGTTTGCGTTGAATATTTCAAATTTTGATACGAATCAAGCTTCTATTGCTTATGGACAACAGATATCTTCACGTATTCAAAATAAACATTTTGTCATCGATACGTCACGAAACGGAAACGGTCCTTCTTCAGGAAATGAATGGTGCAATCCTTCAGGAAGAGCACTTGGCGATAAGCCAACCGCTCAAACCGGCAATCCTTTGGTTGATGCCTATCTGTGGATTAAGTATCCGGGTGAATCGGATGGGAGCTGCAGCGGAGCTCCTGCTGCAGGCGTATGGTATCCTTCGTATGCGCTTGGCCTTGCGCAGAATGCTAAATGGTAAGTTGCTCGTGAGATAGCCATTATTACGACTATCTTACAAAAATTTCATCTTTTCTTAAGTTTCACTTCTTAAACTAATTATGTGACTATGAGAAAAGCTATTTTTGGTTTTATTGTAATTAGCTTACTAGCCTTGCTCTTTCCACACGCGTTATACGCGCAAACTGAAGTGCACGATTCCGAAAGATCATTAGCTTTACTGTCACAGCAAATACATAGTACCCCGACACCTACAATGACTCAATCGCTTAATGCAACACCAACTCCAACAGTCAGTCCAACACCTCAGCCGGAGCTAACTGCTCAAGCCCCCACTCCTGTACCAGTAAACATAACTCCTACTCCTACGGTAAATCAAACCACTCAATCTGTTTCATCAAGTACAGTTATGGATACACAACCATCACCTCCGCCTCCACCGCCTGCTCCACGCAAGCCAGTAGCAGTTACCGAATCTCTCAGGAAAACGATAGACCCGGTCGTTAAAGACACTGATCCTGTTGCTGCAACGATGGAAAAATATCTTACTGTGCCATTTGCAATTTCTACGCATTATCTTCCGAAAAATTTTTATATAGAAAGTAGTTTATCTAAGCAGGAAAGCGTGGAATTACTCATTTTTGCATTTATGAGTATCGGTGCAGGATGTGCATTATTATATAAACCAGCACTCGCGCGATGGACAGAAAAACAGCATTTCTCATTGAACCGAGGGGTACAAAAAGACCGTGAATTTAGTATTCCGCGCATTATATTCCCAAAATCACTATAAAAATATATGAGAAGACCTATGGGTATTATATTAATATGTATTGGTATTGTATTGCTATTATTTGTTCTCTATGCAAATAGTAATTTTAGCAAAAAAACAAGAATTTTCTCGCCTTACTCTCTCTTAACCTCATCATGGTATAATTATAAAAAACAATTTATTCTTCAGAATGGACGCAGCATAGATCCCGCACAGAATAATATAACGACTTCCGAGGCGCAATCTTACGCGCTATTACGGGCAGTATGGATTGATGACAAACCCACGTTTG
>JAJYHW010000056.1 GCA_021784535.1 bacterium | reverse complement strand
AATCATTGAACTATGAAACACCGGCAACGATTTATTTTAACCGACGATAAGAAATGGAGGTGAAAATGTTACCTTAAAATCGTCGATTATTGGTCTTGACATTGGGGTACACTTTACTAGAACCTTTGCTGTTTGCAACTTCCTAGTTTCCCCATTAGGATCACTAAAACTTATATCTACAAAACCCTCTCTTTGGCTTGGAGAAACTACTAATGGAGTCCTAAGCGATGGTTCATCCCGCCAATTCGGTGGGATTGCCCTAACTCTTGCAGCTCTTTGGGCTATCCTAAGCTGTGCAGTGGGATGAATAATATCTGAAGAAAGTGTTTTATGAACAGTAAAATGTTGTTCTGCTCCTCCCATTGGCGAGACTCCCGCATACATTGCTAAGCTACGCACTACTCTACTCAACGCTAATCCGTCAGGATATTCTCTATCTTGAAGCATTACCTCATTATAAAACTCACCTATAGTTTGTGGAAAACTATAATGACCTCTGTCTATTAATGGTGGAGTAATTAAAGTATCAATATTGGGTAGTCTGGTTAGATCTTCTGGACGATCCCCAAGGTACAGATCAAGAGCTCTTCGTTTACGCGGGCTCATAGCATCTATACCAAGATTCGTTGCACCACCCTTATTACGTTCTTTCTTAAATACTGCCTTTTCACCGGATTGTAAAAATTCACTCATAGAAATATTCTTTTACCACACTTTTTATATGTTGTCAAACCTAGCCAACGCTGACCAACAATTATAAATATGACCTACGATGAAAAAGAAACAAACAGAATCATTTCATCCTACCGGGTACTGGTAGAGCATGCTATTGGTGGAGTAAAACGGTATAGATGCGTCGCTGAGAAGCTCAGAAACAGAAAACTATATATAGATGATACACTATTGTTCCTCTCAGCAGGCCTCTGGAACTACTACCTAGCATCATAAAATCTTCATTTTCCATGAATCGCCTTTGAAAACTATTCCTCCAAGGCTATTTATCCTATTTCAGAACAAGTCTATTATAAAGCGAGATATCGGTTTGCTTCTGCCATGCCATAATCGCTAAAAAGTAAGAGGTAGAAATTTGACTGATGCAAACTATATCATATGTGGCTATGAAATGAAATAGTTTTGTAATGAGCGCGGCGGTAGGCATATAACCACTTGCCCGGAAATTTAACCGCTAATAACATCACATTTCCTATGAGAGCTTAATTTCATCGGGTATAAATGATAATTTTGGCTTCACAAAATCAAGCAATGCGTGGAGTTGTTGTTCTTCCCGAAAAATCCTGTTAAGACTATAATAAACAGCTCTCCCCTCTCCCCGTCTAGTAATTACTCCCTCTGTAGTCGCTTTTTCTAAGTAATTAACAAATGTTTGCCTTGCATATTTACGATTTACTTCTTTATATAAATTCTTAAATTGTACCTCATGTTGTTTTGTAAGCGGCTTGAGGATTGTTTTTGTGATGTCATCGAGTTCTTGATTGTTGATAAACTCGTCTCTTTTCACTTCAAGACTGGTTTTAAGTACGCCAAGTATTGATAGAACAAGTGCTTCCTGAAAAAAGCCGACAAAATGATTAAGTGACCTCTTTTCCAATGAAAACAAAAGGTACTTAATATATCTCTTTTTCTCTTTATGATAATAGTAAGACATGCTATAGAGATTTTTTGCATTAACTCCTAGGCTTCGTAAAAAAATATGTTCTAACACACGTGATACTCTCTTATTACCGTTACAGAAAGGGTGAAGCGCATATAATGCAGTATGGAAAATACCAACTGCAGTAAGCGTATGATTTTTTTTCACCCAGTCTAATAATTCTTTGACACTCTTTTCAATTTCTGTATAAGGAGTTGGTTTGTATGTGCTTACACGAATATTATCGTTATCACGCCACTGTCCGGATTTATACACATCAAAATCGAGTAAATAGTCTTTAAAGATATCAAGGCCTTGTGCTAATTGCTTATGAAGATCTTTAATATATGCTGGTGTGACATCGTTTATATCTATTGGGTTTTTGTTAACTTCCCTAAATACTTTAGCTATATTAAAAAACTCCAATTTGTCATGATCCTTCTGTGTCAACCTCTCCCTATTTTGAAGTTTCTCATGGATAAACGTGTAATCTTTATTACTTATAACAAAGTCATAGACATTCTGCGCTTCAAGAAGCGTTAATTTAGAATTTTCTGCTTTAGATATAGCAAAAGATGCAAGCAGCTCGTTATTATTTATAAGATTCTTTTCTATATCAGGGTTTAAAAATAGCACTTCATATTTACTTAAATCGGTATCTAACTTTTTTAGCTCTTCATCAGTAAAAGGCAACAGACTGGGTGCTAAAAGAAATTGATTAAGAAACGGTTGTGTAAACGGGTGCTCTATTGTTATTTCTTCCATAATATATATATTTATTAATTAGTCTAATTTAAATCTATTAATTAGTCTAATAAATACCGAACTTAGATCCGCGGGTTGAGCCGCAGCGAAACCCGGGGATGGAGTCAGTCCAAGATCTTGTTTGGGTGGGATTGATATAATGAATGGGTGAGAATAAAGGTACAAGCACATGTAGCCTATCAAACACAGTACCACGTAGTCTGGATACCGAAATACAGGCATAAGATATTAGTACCGGGAGTTAAGGAATACTTAGAGAAAGTATTTTATACTGTCATTGAGGAGAGGTATCCAGACGTCTATATCAGTGAACAAAATATCCAAGTTGATCATGTTCACATGCTTATCGAAATACCACCAAAATATGCAATAAGTGCGGTGATCGGAGTGTTGAAAGGTACAAGTAGCAGATTGATGCGAAAACAGTTTGCGTATCTCCAAACAAGACGCGAGATGTGGTCAGTTGGATATTTTGTTAGCTCCGTTGGAGCGAACGAGTCGGTGATAAGGAGATACATTCAGTATCAGGAAAAACAAGATCTTGGTCAAGCTACGCTTGTAGAAGAAAAGAAGCCACGGACAAAGTGAAACGGCGTCCGTGGAGTATCACTTAATAGTCTATCTGTTAGGATAACAAAATAACTAAGTTCTGTCAAATTTACCACCAAAGTTTTGTAATTAGATTTAAATTTAGAACGTAATAGAAAGTGTTGATTCCGTAGTGAAGTATAAATTTAATCGAGTATTCCCTGCAATGATAAATAGCGCATGCTAATTTTTTAAATTTGAACTATAAGACTCATCTATATACAAACAAAGTAAAGCTCGTATAAAAATATATGTTGAACACAGAAATGTAACACAAACTTCGTGCAGACCATCGACAAAGTGAAATTCATGTTGACAAAATAGAAAATCATCTGCTATTGTAGAAAACAAGACTGCCATAAAACGTATATCTATTCTCCTACTTTACTATAAGATATATTTGTAGTATACTATATTATCAGTTTCGTTACTTAAATTGATAAGCAATATTAATAAGCATATGGCAGGAGCAATACGAAAAAGATTGTATAAAAAATTAAACCGATCAAAATATATATCCATTCAGCCTGAAAAAGGCTCTATGAGACGCGCAGGTATCACGCATAAAAAGAAAAATTATATTACGCACACTACTCTTTCCCCGCAATTTTCAGCATTACAGACATTTTCACTGACACAAAAAATTTTTCTTATCGGCATGCCTCTTGTGCTGCTGGTACTTTTTTATCATGCTCCCTTTCCGACAATGCGAGCAGTCGTCGCGATTTTGAGTTTGCTGTATTTTATTGATGCGCTTTTTAGCTTGTTTGTTGTATTACGAAGCCTTCATAAAAATCATGAAATTACTGTTTCTGATGAAGCCATACAGTCACTTGATGAAAAAACACTTCCCGTATATTCTATTTTATGTCCTTTGTACAAAGAAGTACACATCGTCCCGCAATTTCTTGACGGAATTGCAAAGCTTGATTGGCCAAAAGAGAAACTGGATGTACTATTTCTTCTGGAAGAAGATGATAAGGAAACAATAGCCGCATTTAACACGATGACGTTGCCGTATTATGCACGAATAATTGTCGTACCTGATTCCAAACCAAAAACCAAACCCAAAGCGTGCAATTATGGTCTTTCTTATGCAAGAGGTCATTATCTGGTGATTTACGACGCAGAAGATTTGCCTGATCCGCTTCAGTTGAAAAAAGCATATCTAGCATTTCGTAAGGCTCCTGCAAATGTCAAATGTCTGCAGGCGAAATTAAGTTATTATAATGCCCGGCAGAATTTGCTCACACGATTTTTTACCGCTGAGTATGCACTATGGTTTGATGTGACTTTGCCGGGATTGCAATCGCTTAATTCAGCAATCCCGCTTGGCGGCACCAGTAATCATTTTGAGACAGCAATTCTTAAGCAATTACAAGGATGGGACCCCTTCAATGTGACGGAAGATGCAGATCTTGGCGTACGTTTATTTCAGCAAGGATACCGTACTGCAATTATTGACTCAACAACGTATGAAGAAGCGACAAGTGTAGGAAGAAACTGGCTGCGTCAGCGTTCCCGATGGCTTAAAGGATACATGCAGACCTATCTTGTGCATACACGCAATATCGTGCCGTTTATCAAGGCAAAAGGTTTGTGGCATAACATCATTTTTCAGCTAACTGTCGGCGGCAAGATCATCTTTGCCTTGCTTAATCCCGTCATGTGGGTGATGACTATCCTCTACTTTACTGCTTTTCCACTTGTCGGACCTGTCATGCTGGTGATTTATCAACCACCTTTTTCATATCTTGCCGTTTGTTCATGGATTTTTGGGAATTTTATCTTTTTATATACTTATATGATCGCCGTGGCCAAACGTGATCAATGGGATCTTGTAAAATATATTTTGTTAATTCCCGTATATTGGCTGATGATGAGTATGGCTGCATTTGTCGCTTTGTATCAGCTTATCTTAAAACCACATTATTGGGAAAAAACGATTCATGGATTTCATCTCGGCAAACAGAAAGCTGCTGCGAAGAAGCATCGCTCTCGTCCGGTTTTTGCTCCAGTTATGAGGCTATGGGATTTTCAATTGCATAAGTATTTCGTTTTCCGATGGCTCCCCCTTGTTATCATGCTCAATCTTGATTTGGTGCTGGCAAAATACTTTTTAAGTTATGAAGATGCACAGATTTATATGCTTACTTCACTTATTGGTAAGGCGATATTTTTTGTCAGTCTTTTCGGTTCAAATAGTATTACAGCATATCTCACAAAACAAAAACAGAGTAAAGCGTATCTATACCGGCTTATCTTCTTTACCTTTCTTCTCAACTGGATAGGATTTGTTTTCTTCGGTCTTGAGGGAAATTATTTTATACCGACAATGATGGGCGGACAATTTACAACAGTTATTCCGTATATCAGCTATTACATCTTTGGATTGATGTGTCTGGCAATTGCTTATCGACTAACGACATTTAACTTTTATAAAAAGATCTATACATATACAGTAACAATGATATCAGTGCTGCTGCTGCAAATTCCTTTTATTTATTTTCATCATGATACGTTAATTTCTGTTGTAAAGATATTTTCTTTTATCGGTTCACTGAATCTGGTTGCTCTTATTGTTTTGGAAATGAGTGCCGGTTTTAAGCGAATAGTAGAAAATAATATTGCCAGTTTTTTCAGTTTGTTTGAAAAACCTGTAACGGAGAGAAGATGGACAGGAAACAATGCGCGTATACTTATCTTTAACTGGCGGGATACACGTCATAAAAACGCGGGCGGTGCTGAAGTATATATTCATGAGTTGGCAAAGCGATGGGTTGCTGATGGCAATAAAGTGACACTTTTTTGCGGTAACGATAATAAGCATCCCCGATATGAAAAGGTAGATGGTATAGAGGTGTATCGCCGAGGCGGTACCTATACCGTGTATTTGTTTGCGTTTATCTATTATCTGAATAAATTCCGCGGGAACTATGACGTTATCGTTGATTGCGAAAATGGTATCCCCTTCTTTACTCCTTTTTACGCGAAAGAACAGATTATCCTGCTTATCTATCACGTGCATCAGGAAATATTTTATATTTTTTTAAAGTTTCCTTTTAATGTAATCGCGGCATTTATGGAGGGAAGATTAATGCCAATTGTTTATCGGAATAAAGATGTAGTTACTATTTCGCCGTCTTCACAAAAGGATATTATGAATCTCAGTTTTACAAAAGAAAAAAATATTCAAATTATTCATAGCGGAGTATCTGAAAAACTTTTTGTGAATTATCCGAAAACGGATCATCCTTCTTATATTTATCTTGGAAGACTGAAAGAGTATAAGCAGGTTGATATCGCGATAAAAGCGTTTGCAAAGGTAGCACGGGTGAAAAAAGACGCGACACTTGCAATTGTAGGAAGCGGAGAAAGTTATGCAAGTCTGAAGAAACTTGTTATATCCCTTGGAATGGAAAATGCAGTTACGTTTCATGGTAAGGTAAGTGAGCAGGAAAAAGCATTTTTGCTCGCGAAAAGCTGGGCCGCTATTCAACCTTCGCAAATGGAGGGCTGGGGCCTTACGGTTATTGAAGCAAATGCGGCGGGTACTCCGGTTATTGCTTCGCGTGTAAGCGGATTGCAGGATTCTGTTATTAATTATCAGACAGGAATTCTTGTTCCGGCAGGAAATGTCACGGCATTTGCCGATGCCATGATGCAGATAGCAAATGATGACATGCTGCGGGTAAATCTTTCACAAGAAGCACAGCTTTGGGCAAAAAATTTTGACTGGAAGAAAAGCGCGGACGCATTCTATCAATTGATAGAAAAAAACGGCACACAAAGTATCTTCAGTCCTTCCTATTCAGATGCGATGCTTCCAACGTCGGTAAAAGAACAGTAATTTTACTGAGAATGGTATTCTTATGAAAGTCATTACACATAATCAATTAGATTTAGCTGTCTATAAAGAATGGCATGCCTTATGGGAGAAATCATCTTATGCAAATGCAAGCAATTCTCCAGCATGGCTTACATCTCTTTTAAAAGCATACTCGTATCAAACTTTTCGTATTATGATGTTTTATCGAAATAATAAGCTTGTTGCAGTTGCCTATGTTGTGAAAGAAAAGCGATTTGGCCTCTCCTGCTATACAGCAGGGCCGGGTAATTTTAGTTATGGAGTACCGTTTCTTCTTGATCCCAAAGACACACGAGTAATAAAAGAAATCGGTACTCAGCTTCGCAGTATGGGTACTGTCGTTTTAGATAATATTCCGCAAAAATTTATTGCCAGATCGCATCGATACATTCCTGAAGTACGCTTTATCCCTCAAACCAGAAATTATTTTCTCCGACTGCAAAATGATATTCAGAAGAACAGTATGTTACCTCTATATAAATTATTTATGAAAAAAGCAAAAAAATATAATGAGAGAATAACATTCAAGCGATTTAAAGGTTTTTCCAAAAATGCGATGAAAAGCGTTTTTCAAATTGATAAAGAGAACGCAAAGTATAATCAGGGTTATCTAACGTTTGTTAACCAGAAGCATAAGGAATTGTACAAATCGCTTGCTCAAAATTTAAAAGAGCATTTTACTACTCATCTATTATATTTTGACGAGAAACCAATTGCTTACG
>JAJYHW010000040.1 GCA_021784535.1 bacterium | reverse complement strand
GTGTATTAACGAAAAAACAATTAAGTGCTGACGTCCGGCAGATTTTACAGCTTGCAGAGGATACAAAACGGGAATCAAACGGATATTTTAATATCCAGCATAACGGAAAAATCGATCCCTCAGGAATTGTAAAAGGTTGGGCGATTTATAACGCATATACATTGCTTAAAGGGCATGGGTTTCAAAATTTTTATGTTGATGCAGGCGGAGATATTCAAGTTTCCGGAAAAAATGAGAAAAGTGAACGCTGGAAAGTAGGTATCAGAAATCCCTTCAACCGGGATGAAATTGTCAAAGTAGTATGGCTTGAAAATAAAGGAATTGCCACCTCGGGTCTTTACGTCCGTGGTAATCATATCTATAATCCTCATAAGCCGGATATACCGATTACGGGAATTGCCAGCATGACAGTGATAGGGCCAACAGTATATGATGCTGACAGGTTTGCAACAGCAGCATTCGCGATGGGGGAGAAAGGGATTCATTTTATTGAAAAACTGCCTGGTTTTGACGGATATATGATTGATGAAAAAGGTATCGCGACGATGACGAGCAGGTTTAACCGTTTTGTGTTATGATATCAATGAAAACGGGAATGGCTGTTTTGTTGAGTTTATTAAGCAAATATTAAGTCTTATAGAAGTATACTTTCGTCATCATGCGAGTTGCCAATGCGGTAAAAACAGAAAAACCTTCATTTTTAGGGCGGATTCGTCAGGCTCCTCTTTGGGAAAAGGGATTGATGCTTCTTATCGTAATCGGGCTTCTCTGGTTTATTGGAACCCAAGCGTTCGGACAGAAGAATTCCGGTTCTCAATACCAGACCGCAAAAGCTCAACGGGGAAATATAATCGCAACGGTTTCAGAAAGTGGCAATGTGAACGCCGGTTCTCAGACACAAGTAACATCGCCTTCAGATGGAATCGTACAGCAGGTTTTTGTTAAAAATGGTGATCAGGTCACTCAAGGTGAAAAATTATTTACCGTAAAATCAACAGCAACTCCTCAGGAGAAAGCGTCTGCATACGCAAGCTATGAAAATGCCTTGGCGAATTATGATACAGCGATACAGGCAAAGCAAGCGCTTGTTGCAACACTGGAAAAAGATCGGCAGGCTATTCTGAATGCACAAGACGCTGTTAATTATCAAAGTAATAATCCCGGCGCAAGTAATCCAACGACCAAGCAGCCCTATAATCAGCTTGAGATCGATAGTTTGAATTCAGCATTAACGAATGCTCAGGAGACTTTTGCCGCGGATCAGACGAGATATGATCAGGCCGATACTGCTATAGGTGCTGCAAGTGCCGCCGTAAATTCCCAATCATTAGCGTATCAATATACGCAGGATGCGACAGTAGTCGCTCCGATTGCCGGAACGGTTGCTAATCTTTCAGTACAGCCAGGAGATGCAGTGACTGCCTCAACAGCGACCGCTACAAGCTCTAGTTCTTCCTCAAGTTCTTCATCAGCAAACGGCGGTTCAGTTGTGCTTTCAATCGGGAATTATAAACAACTTTCCATACTTGCCCAGGTAAACGAAGTTGATATACCCAAAATAAAAATTGGTCAAAATGCGATAGTGACACTCGATGCATTTCCGGGTGAAACATTTGCCGGAAAAGTTGTAAGAATGGATAGTGTAGGGACAATAACATCAGGTGTTGTTACCTATAATGTTACTATTAATCTTCTTGCACCTCCTTCCTCTGTCAAACCCGGCATGTCAGCTTCTGTTGCTATTCAAACAGCACGTGCAGACAACGTCATCACAGTTCCATCTACTGCAGTTCAGATGATTAATGGCGCATCATATGTCAAAGTACTTAAAAAAGGGCAAGTAAGCATTGTGCCCGTGAAGACAGGAATTTCTGATGATACCAATACTGAGATTATTTCAGGGATTTCTGCAGGTACTGTAGTGATGACGGGGACAAGTACATCGGGCACTTCTACAACGTCACCTTTTAGCGGCGGGTTTGGTGGAAAAGGAGGGGTGCTCTTTAGGAGAGGAGGGTGAGCTATCCTTTGTAAGAAATGAACAAAGTAACGTGTAAAGCTTATCGAACTAATCATGAGTCATGAATATTATAGAGATATCACATCTTTCCAAAATTTATGTTACGGCGGCTGGTGAGACAGTCGCTCTTGGCGATGTTTCATTTTCGATACAGAAGGGAGAATTTGTGGCGATAATGGGTCCCTCAGGAAGTGGAAAATCTACTCTTATGCATCTTCTTGGTTGTCTTGATGCTCCGACAAGCGGCACCTATATGCTTGATGGGGAAAATGTAGAGAACTTGACGGAAGATGAGCTTGCCGAAATTCGTAATAAAAAAATTGGTTTCATCTTTCAGGCGTTTAATCTTTTGCCGCGTACGACTGTTTTGCAAAACGTTATGCTTCCGATGCGGTATGCTGGTCTTCCTGAAGAGGAACGAGAAAAACGTGCAGTAAAATATCTGGAAATGGTGGGATTGGGGCAACGCCTCAATTATACATCTAATCAGATTTCAGGCGGCCAGCAACAACGAGTCGCGATCGCACGCGCCTTGACGATGGATCCGGCAATTCTTCTTGCAGATGAGCCTACGGGCAATATTGCATCCGCTCAGGCAGAAGAAGTGATGTCAATTTTTCAGGATATCAATGAAAAAGGTCATACTGTTGTAATGATTACTCATGAGCCTGACATCGCTGCACATGCTAAGCGTATCATTATGATACGGGATGGACAAATGGTGAGTGATGAGCCGAATAAACATGTTGTGAGGGCAAAATCAGGATGATGCATCAGTATGGATAAAGAAACATTATTTGAAAGCTTAAGAACGCTTACTGTGAATAAGATGCGGACAGGTCTGGCAATTTTGGGTATTGTCATTGGAATCGGTAGCGTTATCGCGCTTGTTTCTTTGGGACAAGCGACGCAGCAGTCGGTGCAAAATAACATTGAGTCTCTTGGTGCAAATTTGCTTACGGTAATTCCCGGATCGCAAAATAGCGGAGCGATACGAGGCGCTGCAGGTGGAGCAACTACATTGACTGATGCAGACGCGCTGGCAATCGAAACATCTCCGCAAATTACTACTATTCAGGCGGTTTCTCCCGAGGTACAAGGCCGTGCGCAGCTTACTGCAGGTGATGCCAATGCCAATGTTCCAATTATCGGCTCAACTCCAGCTTATACAATCGTACATAATGTTACCATGCAAGTGGGCACTTTTATTACAGCTCAGGAAAATATCAGCTCAAGCAAAGTCATTGTTTTAGGCCCCCAGTTAGCTTCTACGTTATTCCCAAATAATCCTGACCCCGTTGGACAGTTTGTTCGTCTAAAAGGAATTTCTTTTCGAGTGATCGGCTTAACTGTCTCAAAAGGCGGAGCTGGATTTGCCAATCAGGATAATCAAGCATTTATTCCGTTAAACACCGCGCAAATGCAAATTTTTGGCCAATCATATCTTAGTGCTATTGGATTATCAGCAAAGAGCCAGAATGTTATGACAACAGCCGAAAATCAGGTAGGCTATCTGCTGTTAAGCAGGCATCATATTACGGATCCGGCACAAGCAGATTTTTCTATATTCTCTCAGCAAAATATTTTAAATGCTGCTTCAACGGCAACAGGTTCTTTTACTGCTCTTCTTTCAGGCGTTGCTGCCATCTCTCTTTTGGTAGGAGGAATTGGCATTATGAATATTATGCTCGTTACTGTCACCGAAAGGACGCGTGAGATCGGATTGCGAAAGGCTCTTGGTGCAAAAAAGAAAACTGTCATTACACAGTTTCTTACGGAATCTATTATATTGACTTTCGTGGGCGGGATAATCGGTGTTCTTTTGGGAATAGCATTGTCTTTTAGTATTACTTTTTTTGTTCATTTGCCTTTTATCTTGTCACCGGGGTCGGTATTACTTGCATTTGTAGTCTCAGGAGGCATTGGCGTCCTGTTTGGCTGGTACCCGGCGCGGAAGGCAGCAAATCTTGAACCGATTGAAGCACTGAGGTACGAATAACATTTCCTGATGGAGGGAGGTGAGAAATTATGAAGCCTATTAGACCACTTTATGTCGTTATTTTAATTATCATTTTTGCCGCAGCAGGATTTTATGGAGGTATGATATATCAGAAACATCATTTTCGTACGAGCTCTGGGTTTGCCGGCAAACAATATACGGGTCGTTCTGTCGCAAAGAAAAGCGGCGCTCATGGAGTGACTCCTGTACATGGTCAGATTTCGGCAACAGGTAATAATACTATTACCGTAAAACTGCACAACGGAAGCAGTAAAATTATTGATCTTACCGGTCAGACAAAGGTTAATACAATAACAAAAGGATCTGCTTCTGATCTAAAAACAGGTACAAATGTGACTGCAGTCGGGATAACCAATTCTGATGGAAGCATCACTGCGCGCAATATAACTATTGTCGGTTTGTAGTAAAACTAGTGATGATCTGGCGCAATAAACTCTCCTTAATGGAGAGTTTATTGATTGAAGAAGGGTATAAACCGATAGGCGGCTTTAGCTTTGACAATCAGTG
Organism: bacterium; assembly: GCA_021784535.1. GTDB lineage: Bacteria > Patescibacteriota > Microgenomatia > Levybacterales > UBA12049 > JACDET01. The sequence goes on along the minus strand of JAJYHW010000040.1, from coordinate 3,048 downwards.
CATGACTGAAGAGAATGATGCTTATTGCCATGAAAACATATAATGTGGTCATAAATGGCTGAAGGGACTGAATGATATCCTGTGTCAGAAACGAGTTAATCATTTTTTCCAGATCCATTAATAAAATATAATGCCATGCAAAGATGATAAGCGAATGTCTCCCAAGATACTCAAGAAATGTATTTTTCGCGATAATTTGACTTATCGCTGTCCAGCTTGCAATTCCTCCAAAAGCTCCTAAGTAAAAAAGCGGGATATTATTAAGTTGGTTTACTCTCATATCAACTTGAGTGCCTGCGAGTTGAAAGTTAAGTGTTGCAATAACGGCGGTAAAAAGTAGAGCAAGAGGAGCAATCGGGAATTTATATTTTTCAAAAATATACAGCACTCTTTTTTGCGTTTTTACAAGATAGCCGGCGCCGAAGATAGGAAGTGCTGTTAACGCGATTTCAAATCCAAATGGTAGCACAAGCCAGGGGATAAGAAGTGAAATAAGCGCACCTGCGGTAGCGCTTGCGAGAAGAATAACAATCAATTTTTTTGTCTGACAGAAATATTTCGTAATGGCAGAAAAGGCAAGTTTGGTGATAAAAAGACAGGGAAGGAACCAAAGCAATACATTGTATCCCAACATGCCGGCGCGTCCGCTTCCATACAAAACACCAAATAATTGATAGCCTATTCCGTTTATACTGAGATCACTGATTCTTTGTGAGATAAATGCAAATCCATATGTGAGAATTGCAAAAAGAGCATAGGGAACAAGCAATTGTTTAGCATATTTCATCGCTATTTTTTTGAGAGATGTATTACGTTGCGGTTTAAACACAAAGCCCGAGATAAAGAAAAAAAGCGGCATATGAAATGCATATATCAGATAGCTTGACTGGTCAGATGCGAAAAGATGCCCATACATCACCAGTATAATAGCAATACCTCTGCAGATATCTATCCAGTGAATACGTGTAGCGTGTTGCTTTCCTCCTTGCAATGTTTTCATAAAGATGATATGTATAATAGCAAAAGTATTGTATTGGTTCAATCTTCTGCACTTCTTATCATATTCTTACCATTTACTCATTCATTTTACAGGGTTTTGTATTATGCTGTTTTTGGCATGTTTACAGATCGCATGGATGCAGGAGAAAAACTCGCCGGAAAATTATTACATTACGAAGGACAAAGTCCGATGGTCATTGCAATTCCGCGAGGAGGTGTCGAGATAGGCTTTGCTGTTGCCCGTAAGCTTCATGCTCCACTTGACGTAGTTATTGTTCGTAAATTAGGGGCACCGCACAACATGGAGTTTGGCGTTGGTGCTATAGCTGAAGATGATGTGGGATATATAGATAGAAATATGATAGAGCACTTGCAAATTTCTCAGAGCGCATTGCGTCTGGTTGAAGCACGTGAATATCGAGAATTAATAAGGCGTAAACAATTTTATCGCAACGGAGAGTCGCTGCCACTTTTAACCAATAAAACGGTTATTCTTGTTGATGATGGACTTGCGACGGGAGCGAGTGCAAGAGCAGCATTGTTATCAATAAAAAAACATCATCCAAAGAAGATAATTTTTGCAGTTCCAGTTTGTTCGGAGGATACGGCAAGTGCGATACGTCTTTTGGTTGATGCTTTTGTTTGCCTAGAACATACAGAACAGTTTGAGGCTGTCGGCAGGTATTATCGAGATTTTCATCAAATGAACGATGAAGAGGTGATGAAGTTACTGCAAAAAAGCAAAGAAAAACAGGTAAGTTTGCGGTTTGGCGAGAACAGTTTTGGTCATAAAATTGTCTGGTAATCTCTTCCTGTTGACAACAAATTTTTGTGCCGCTATAATTTAATTAGGATCCTAAATAATAACATATGGATACTCCTCAGGAAAATTTTTTGAAAAAGATAAAAAGACTTTATCTTTTGATGAACAGACATATTGAGGAAGAATTGAAAATATACGGATTGGCAAGAAGTCAGTTTCAAGTATTATATTTTACCAACAAAAAAGAGAAATTAACCCAGAAAGCATTACAGCAACTTATGCAGGTTGAACCTGCAACGCTGACTGGTATTATTGATGGTTTGGTAAAAAAAGGATTACTTGAGAGAATAGAAAGTAAAACCGATAAACGTTCAAATATTATTTGGCTTACACACGAAGGGAAAAAGATTCAAAAAAAAATCCCTCCTTTGCATGAAGTTATTGAAGCAACTATGTTTCAAAACATATCTGAAAACGATAAAAATAAAGTGATGATAATTATTGAACAAGCCATTCAAAATTTAGACGAAGACAATTGAGCGCAAATTTATGGTCGCTAGCAAACAGCAAGCGGTGTATTTTATGAATCGGTAGGCAATGTTCTTAGTTACTAGTACTGTTTGATTATTGTTTTAATAATGATAAAACATTTGGAATATATTCTTGGTAAATATATCGTACATGTAAACGTTTTATAATGAAAAAAAAGACAACAATTATTCATCAGATGTTTGCGTATAAGTGGATTGCTCTTTCCAATACAACACTTGGTGTATTGATGGCAACCCTCAATAGCAGTATCATACTTATCTCACTTCCGACTATTTTTCGCGGTATTCACATTAATCCGTTGGCTCCTGCAGAGACAGGATATCTTTTATGGATGCTAATGGGATATATGGTTGTTACAGCAGTTTTATTGGTTACTTTTGGAAGAATTTCAGATATTTATGGTAGGGTAAAAATGTATAATCTCGGGTTTGCTGTTTTTACCATTGGATCCATTTTATTATTTCTAACTCCAGGTAGTGGAAATACTGCAGCTCTTGAAATTATTATTTTTCGTTTGATACAGGGGGTAGGCGGCGCCTTTCTTTTTGCTAACGCAACAGCTATTCTTACTGATGCTTTTCCTCCAAACCAGCGTGGGTTTGCAATGGGTATTAATCAAGTGGCTGCAATCGGTGGGAGTTTTATTGGCTTGCTTCTTGGAGGAATTCTTGCGCCGATTTCATGGAGAGCAATTTTTCTTATTAGCGTCCCTTTTGGCCTATTAGGAACGATTT
>JAJYHW010000065.1 GCA_021784535.1 bacterium | reverse complement strand
CCGATCTTATCTGATAATAATCATGCTGGACATTGCCGGTTGCTATTGTACATACATAGACAAGTGAAGACGCGATAAATGAAAAAAAGAAGAGCCGCTCTTTTTTCTCCTGCCAGAGACGATAAATTCCTGCAAAAAGAAAAATCATCCCCACATAACCGGTAATTAATTTAGTTAGTCTTTCATACAATAACCATCTGAAAAATGCCGGATGAAAACGGATACCGTTACCGTTAAAAAGCCACGCACTTGCCGGAATACCTGCCGGATACTGCAACATCCAGACTCTCCACCATGCAAGTGGCGCGACGGAAATAATTGCCAAAAACCATAACTGCCACATGATGAGAAACCGCCATTTCCATCTTTGATACGCAAGAATTGCCATCGGCAGAACAAAAAATAAAGCATAGGGTTTCAATAAAAATGCCAACGCGGAAAAAATTACGGTCAAAACAAAAAACTTAGATCGAAGATCCAAGATCTTTGACCTCGCGTAGATCCACCGATCGAAAAAATAGATTGCACCAAGCGTCGCCATAACCATTGAGGTGTCAGGCAAAATAACTCTCCCGTAATAAATATCAAACGGGATAAAAAGGTAAAAAAATGAAGCCAGAAGACCAATTGTCTTGTTGCTGTGACGCGAAACAATAAGATATAAAAAGAGACCCGCAAAAACAGAGGCAAGCATGGTAACGATTCTCCCCCATTCTATTAACGTAAAACCGCCAAATACTTTATAAAGTCCGGCATACGTTGCGTTATAAATTGGGAATTCGACAAAAAAATACCCCTGCGGATTATCAAGCCCTGATTGGACATTGGATATATTATTCATTCTCGGATGGAGCAGATCAAAACCATGTTCAATAAAATTGCGAGCAACTGCTGCAGTATCTGCCTGACGCCAGCTATGCCAGTCCGCAACAGGATTGTCGAAACGATAGAATCGGACTGCGAAACCCGCAAGAAGAATAATAATAAGAATTATTACAGATTTTTTTTTAAATCTTGTTATCATAGTTTCATTTTATCTCTCTGATATTTCCCTGCTTATTAAACTCAAAGATATAACTATCCTTTGCCCCACTCGCAGTGATTGCCGTAACTGCCTCATGTATGCTCCCGACTTCATGTATCTGAGGTGTACTTGTGCGATAAATAAACCATAATCCATCCGCTAGTCCTGTCGGGAAGACCCATGTATTATGCAGTTTAATCGGCGTATTGACAAAATAAAGATTTGTCGAAGAGGAAAAAGCAGTATAATTTTTTCTGAAAAAAAGCAGGGTATTTTTTGTTATCTCTCCAGACAGGTGCCATTGCTGCTGCTCTTGCAGATCATCAATATAATAAACACTTGCAAAAATAAGTACCACGATACACAATGCCAATGTAACGACTTGAGACTTTTTTGAAAATAACCGTAGAATATAGCGCACAACTAAAACCATTGCCAACGCATATCCAAATGATGCAAGATAAAGATACCGCGAAGCAATATTGCCAAGAGGAAGAAACGGGAGTAACGCGATAAAAGCAAAAACCAGGCAAAAAAGTACTGCCTGCATATCTCTTTTTCGTAAAAGTGTTTTTATTCTCTCCCGATATGCTATCAGTATCCAACCGAGCAATCCAACGATAAGCATTGCAACAACGGTGAAAAAGACCCATTCAGAACGCAAACTGTTCCGAAGAAAATCATAAAACCGGACAAAGGATAAGCCGCCCAGAAATAATCCTGTATAGCCAAAAAAATTCCCTACCATATTTGGAATGATATGTGAGAGATGATAGCTATAATTCCCGCCACCGGAAAAAGCATGGGAAACTGCACGCATAATGAAATAAAAGACAACCAGCAAGATAAATGGCAGATATAATAAATAAGTCCGAATCCTCTTCTCCGGTTTTAGAATAATGACATCCAATGCTATCAAAATGAATGGGATAACAACAGCAATCTCATAGGAGATCAGAGCAAGCGCTGCAAAAAGAATTGAAATACAATAGGCGATAACCTGTCTTCTCTCTCGAAAGAATATGAATGCCAACATCATAAAGATTATAAAAAGCGTACTGAGATCATCAGAAAGCGCTGAATACCAATACACATTCTCTGCATGCGCTGGCAATAGAACAAAAATAACTGCAGTCAGTGCGCCAACCAATTTATTTTTAGATAATTTCTGTGCAAGAAAGAAAACGCCCGCCGTGGTAACAAAATGCAAAAGAAGGATAAAAAGATGATATCCCTGCGGTTGAAATGAAAATATCATATAAAGCATATAGCTGATTATTTTATCCAACGGACGGTAAAAGAATCCCTGAGAATGGATAAAATATTTCGGAAGCTCTGAGATCGTCGCTGTCGCAGCCCAGTGCAGCCAAACAAAATCATCAGCGACAAAGAAATTATTGATAGAACCTACAAATGCGACCAGAAGAATAACAAAAAGATAGACAATAATCATCACTTGCGAAGTAAATAATTTTATCAATTCTTTTTTATATGGCACCGGTTCTTTCTGATACAGTTTTGCTCCCCCAAGCGCGATACCCAGAAGAATCCAGAGCGGCTCCGCGACCTTTGATGCTTCAAAAACATCTATCAATGTCGCGTTCAATAATAATCCAAGGACTCCTCCGGCAAGACCAAAAAGCAATGCCTTAAGCACCGGATCTTTGATATCAACAATAACCTTTTTCATATAAATACCCAAAATAACAAAAATAAAGTAAAAGGAAAGTGTCCCGGCCAACCCTGTTTCTCCTAACGCGCGAAGATAATCATTATCAGATGCCAATGTTAAAGAAGAATATCCTGTCCCAAAAACCGGACTGCTCAAAAATGCCTTCCAATCCCTTGGCCATTCAGCCTGAAATCGAGTTGTAAGAGAAACATCAAGTGCGTATGCTTTTCTTAACAGAAATGAGCCGGAAATAGAAGAAATACTGACATTCTGCTGCAATGATCGCAATTCAGAAGCTGTTACGACCTGACCACTCGCGCTTGAAAACGCATTTCCTCCTGAACCGACAGTCACTGTTCCAGGAGGAGGAGATTGAGGCTGACTATTTGCCTGATTCTGTTGTGATTTCTTAATAATATTTTGTATTGCTTTATCTTCCTGCGTAGCTCCGGGTTGTACCTGCACAATCTGCACCTGTTGAATTGTTTTTGAAAACCGCTGTATTGTCGTTGTGCTGAAAAGAAATAAAATACCAATACTTACTATCAAAACAGGAATGATCCATCGTTTTTTGCTCCAAAGTATAAGCATAGCGATAACCCCAAAAAGGTAGGCTATATAAGCTGTCCGTGAAGAAGTAAAATTAAGCAGTTCAAGCGCAAAAATAACCAAAATAAACGTAAGCATTCTAACAGTACGCTTCTTTACCGCGATAAAAAGAGCGATAAGAATAGGCACGACAAGAACCAGATAGGAAGATAAATCATAATTTCCTCCAAAAGTTGACGCGATCCTTGAGAGACTGTTCAAGCAAAGCGGAATACCTTTGGCAAATTGCTCATTACCGGTCAAAAAAGCGGGAAAACAAAATTGATTTTTTTGAAAAAATGAAGGAAACCATGTCCAGAGAACCGGATAAAACTTTTGCCCAAAGCCATACAGCGTTATCAATGCAACGGTAATGCCAAGTGTAATAAGATATACAACGATATCTTTCTGTTTTTTAACAGAAGAAAAAGCAGCGAAAAAAAGTATCATATATTCAATTCGCCGTAGGTACTCCAACACCGCAATCTGAGGAAAAAAATTAACCAGATGCGAAGCAACAAAAAGAAAACAATAGATAAGTGATATCAATCCGACAATCCAATAAGCTGCCAGCGCGTAGCCTTCAGGGCGCGGCAGTGAAATCTTTTTTCGTAATAACTGGACGAACCAGATTATCGATACAAGAAGAATAAGAAAATCCTCAAGCCTAATATAAACCCATACATGGGAAATACCGATGCTTGGAAGTTTTGGATACAACGGAATAAAAGCAATTGCGAAAACAATAGCAAATTTTAATAAATTTTCATCGAGAAATCGAAAAAATCTTCTCATAAAGACACGCAAACAATATATCAGTATAATCTATTTTTCTACCATGCCACAATAGTAAATTTATGTTATCCCTATCACCTATAACCTACCACCTAATTTTTCACCGAAACCATGCAGCTCTCCCAAGTCTATAATGAAAATCTTTCAGTTGTCGCTCTTTAATCATTTTTGCCGGTACGCCGCCAACGATACTACTTGGAGCAATATCTTTTGTAACAACCGATCCTGCCGCAACAATCGCTCCTTCGCCAATTGTCACTCCGGGCAGAATAATCACGCGTGGACCGATAAAAACATAATCTTCAATCTTTACAGGGGCCTTTTTCGCAGCAAATGTCGGACTTTCAATATCATGTTCTGCATTATACACCATCACTTCTGAGGCAAAATCAACATGATCACCTATCTGCAATGAATCCCGACCATCAAGAACTACTCCTTCACCGATAATTGTATCGCTGCCGATACTGATGTTTGCCGGATTATAAAAACGCGCCCCCATGTGCAGCGTTGAACCTGAACCGATCTTCATCCCAGCCATTCTATAAAAAAACCGTCTGACATAATGTGAAGGAATCCATCCAATTATATGCAAAAGAAAAACACTGAACTCCATACCGACAGTCCTCGCTCGTCTCTTGATTCTTCCCGACGTATCGTTGGGGGATTTTATTCTTGTTTTTTTTATTTCATGCTCTTCCAATAAATTCTCCATATATGTAATAAAACTCGTTAACGCTTGCACTCGTTAACTATTTTTTGCTACTTCTTTCAAGACTTCAAACGCCTCTTGGGCGGCTTTCTCCCAACTAAATTTCTGTACCTGTTTTTTCCCTTTCGCAATTAATGTTTCACGTAATTTCTCATCGCTGATTACAGCTGTTATCTTTTCCGCTATGTCAGCGGCATTTTCAGGATCGACATAGAGCGCCGCGTCTCCTCCTGCTTCTGGCAAACTGGATACGTTACTGGTAATCACCGGACAATCACGCTGCATTGCCTCCAGCACAGGCAAACCAAACCCCTCATACAAGCTGGGTAAAACATAGCACAGCGCGTGCCGGTAAAAAATTTCCAGCTCTTCATCATCAATATTCTCCAAAAATCTTACCCTCTCTGTAACTCCAAACTTCCTGGGAGCTGTTAGAATTTCCTCATACTGCCACCCTTTCCGGCCAATTATTACTAAATCCAAACTTTTGACTTGATTACTTGATGACTTGATGACTTGACTAAAGGCTTCAATCAGTCGCACAATATTTTTTCGCGGCTGCAAAGTCCCTACAAACAAAATGTAGGTATCGGAGATATGGTATTTCGTTTTTAATTGATTCATACCAAAAACTCGTGGTTCAAGAGAAAGTATCTTCTTGATCCCGGGATAAATTGTTACTACTTTTTCCGCAGGAGTTTTATATGCTTTGATTATATCATCTCTGCTTGAGTTACTGATAGTCAAGACCTTTTTTGCTTTTTGTACTGAGTACGCTGTCCAGTTTTGTAGTTGATATAAATCATGCGCGTTAAACATCTCCGAATAACGCACATAGGAAACATCCATAACCGAGACGACCGTCGGGACCGGGGAAAATCTCGGCGCATAATGCGTCATGCTGAAAAACACATATGGACGAGGTTTGTGAAAATATAAATCAAGCGGCAAACGCCATTGCGTCCACAGTTTTCCGGGCTTCAAAACGCGATACTGCCAGTTTTCATTTTCCTTTGGCAAACTCGCAAGTGGTTTATCTTTTAAATATATGACAAATTTAATCTTTTCTTCCTGAGCGAAGTCGAAGGAAAAAAACTGCCAAAGCAGTTGAAACGCATATTCGCTAATGCCTACTCTTTTTTGCACATTGGCTTCATTGCCATCAATTCCTATAATCATATTTAAATTCCCGGATAAATCACCCGCAAGCGTTTCTCATCAATCCCAAGAATCTCCATCGCGTCTCTTTTTGTTGCTTCAGAGATGCAGAGAATCATATCAGATTCTTTCTTAGCCCATTCCAATTTTCTTTTTTGCGTGTGAACAATTTTATCAGCAGTTTCCTGCGGATATTTATAGACAATGAGATCATACAATATTGTCATTTTTTTTGCTTTTTTCACCGGAGGCTCAGTCCAGTCTGAGGTAATAAAGACATCAACATCCCCTATCAAACTTTCGATTGGCAAAATGTGCAATGTATTCCAAAGTAAATCCAAAACCGTAGGGGGAAATCTGAATTGTTTCATTGAAACATTGTGATTTAATTGGAAATTGGAAATTGGAAATTGGAAATTTCTTCTTAATGATGAGTAAAACAGGATATACTCATTGCCTCCATCCGTCTTCACTAAGCTCTCAACAAGCTTGCTGAGAAAATGCGCCACTCCCGTGTGTTTGTAAGCAAGCTGTGATATATCAATTCCGATTCTCATAAATACATAATGCTTAAGACTTATCGCTAGAGTATTTTAACGGAAAATTGCGGGGATTATTTGCCTCACCAGGCGATGAATAGGAAATATTGATCATCAAATCAGCCAAAAATCCGGTAAAAAAAGTTTGTAGTCCTGCTATGATACATATCATGCTCAGAACCAACGCAGGCCTGCGTGCGATAGCGTGTCCGGTAAAATGAAGATAAGATAAATCAGCGAGGATGATAAGACCGATCAAAACAAAAACCAGACCAATATTGCCAAAAAAATGCAGCGGGCGGTTGCTGTATTTTATCAAAAATATCATGGTAAAAAGATCCGGAAGACTTTTCCAGAGTTTTGAGAAACCGTATTTTGACTTGCCGGAGTACCTTGGACTATGCTGGACAATTACCTCATCAACGACATAGCCTTCCTGATATAAAAGCAGCGGAATAAACCGGTATAGCCCCCCGTAGATATTGATGCTTCTGATCGACTCTCTGGTAAACAATTTAAATCCGCAATCGATATCATGCAGTTTTAAGCCAAACAAAACACCGATTAAATAATTGAAAAATCTTGAAATAACAACCATTTTCTGCTTATCTTTGCGTTCTTTTCTCCAGCCGCAGACAACGTCTGCTCCATTGTTATACGCATCGAGAAACTTCTGTATTTCTGAGGGCTTATCCTGCAAATCCGCATCCATGGTAATAATGATGTCTCCTTTTGCCTGAGCAAATCCATAAGCAAGCGCGTCTGCTTTGCCTCTATTACGTTTGAAAGAAAAAACACGAACATACTTATTCTTCTGAGCAAAAGTTTTGAGGATATCAAGAGTCTTGTCAGTTGAACCGTCATCAATAAAAACTAATTCATATTTTGTGACACGGGGAAGATGACGCATGATTTCGTCATAAAATAATTGAATCACCTCTTCTTCATCACGTGCCGGCACAATAACACTTACCATACTGTAATAATTGTATCATTTTCTAAAAGTAATCCAAAACAGTATAATCGCGGCAAGCAGAAATCCAAACGCGTACATAACCAATCTTTCAGCGGTAAAAAAGATCCAGAAATGAAAAAGCGGAATAGATAAAAAAAGACAGAGTAGGCCCGCGATCACAAGCATTCGGGGCTTTCTTACAAAAAGTAATACTAAAAGAATTAATATAAATAATATATCTTGTGGTTTCATAATTTGATGTATGATATAAGTTTTAAGATGTAAGTTATGCAATTAATAAATATAACTATCTTACAGCCTACATCTTAAATCTGATAACAATTAAACTTCCCACAACTAACATTAATGTTCCCAA
>JAJYHW010000039.1 GCA_021784535.1 bacterium | reverse complement strand
CACATATCCTGAGGAAAGACCCTGCATATTGTGTTCAGAAAGCATCTCCATTACTTTTCCATCGCGAGTGATATCCTTATCATCAGGATCATGCGGCCACACCCATCCGCGCCCGGTAACTTCAAAAACGTTATCAAGTCTGTTGGAATACGTTTCATCAGGTGACATAAGACGGATATTATTTGTTTTCTTATTGAGAGCAAAAACTTCTTTCAAAAAAACTCCTGCCATACGCATCGCATTTGATTGGATTTCACCTGGCTTGTTAACAGCTTTTTCCAGCTTTTCGGCACGAGGTAAAACAAGCGGTTTGTAGGTTTTTCCGAATACATGCGGGTTATTACTGATCAGGTACTTTTCCTCAGGGACAAGATCCAAAAGATCTTGAGAAAATCCTTTTTTCTTATCAAACAGCTCCTCAAAATGATAACTTTTCATCCAGTCTTCAAGAGCTTTCAGTTCTTCTTCATCGCCTTTGACGGTTGGCATGACAACTTGATGGGAAAGAATCGTGCCTTCAATTTTTTGCCCACGTAATTCCTTGATAGTGGTCATGCCTTTTGGCGTCCGCATGACAATCATGGGAAAACGCGGCCGAGACGGCGGATTACTTCCTTTGGCAACCTCTTGAATTTTTTTAATCCGCTGATAGCAGATTTCTAAAGTTGTAAACATTTGTTCATCGAGATTATCTCCTTCGACAAAAAACGGTTCATAGCCATAACCGCCGAACAATTCTTCCATTTCTTTATCGTTCATACGGCCAAAAATGGTAGGACCTGAAATTTTGTAACCATTGACATGGAGAATCGGCAGAACAGCCCCGTTGGTTGCCGGATCAACCAATTTGTTAATATGCCATGCAGCAGCAATTGCGCCTGTCTCTGCTTCCCCATCACCGATCAAACACGCAGCTACTAATTCTGGATTATCCAGAATTGCTCCATATGCCAAACCCAATGAATAACCTAATTCTCCACCTTCCAGGATTGCACCAGGTATTTCAGGACTCACATGACTGGAAAAGCCATAAGGCCAGGTATAATTTTTTGCAATATAGGCAATTCCTTTTTCATCCCGGGTGGCTTTTTCATAATATTTTTCAAGCGTTCCTTCTATAAAAACATTTGCTTGAAGAGCAGACATACCATGCCCGGGTCCGAGGACAAAAATAGCAGATTGCTTATGCTTTTTAACAAGGTAATTAAGATGAGCATACACAAAATTAACCCCCGGACAAGTCCCCCAGTGCCCAACCAGTTTGGGCTTGATGTCTTCTGATCTCAACGGTCTTCCAAGAAGAAAATTGTCCTGAAGATAAATTTGTGCAACAGATAAATAATTTGTCGCCCGAATATATTTCTTTATTTTTTCAATCGCAGCATCCATAGAAAGTAATTTATATTATAAATACTCACAAAGTGAGGGTCAATGATAAATCGTTTTTATCTTATCAGCTAGTACTTCTGCAATTTTTTTGTGTGCTTCCGGATCAAGATGGTATCCATCTGTTTTACTTGGCTTAACATACTGTGCAATATTGATAAACGCACAATGATATTTTTCAGCAATTTTTTTATATAGTTCTGCAAGTTGTTTTGATTTCTCCTCTGCATTACGATACTTTTCTTGCACACCAGCTATAGACTCGTCAACAAAAGGAGGAGAAAGCAAGACAACAATCAACTCTTTATCATAATTAAATGAGAAATTGTGGATAATGGATAAAAGCATATCGATGCCTTGAGCTACTTGTTCTGGAGTTCTTGCAAAACGGTCTTTTAGATCATTTGTCCCAAGCATGATGATAACGATATCCAACGGATAATGCGCTTGCAAACAAGGTTTTAAGTAGCTTGCTCCGTTTTTCCCTTCATTAACAGGATCATCAATATCTGTTGTCCGCGAATTTAAACCCTCTTCAATTATTTCAAATCCTTCACCGAGTGCTTTTTGCAAAAGACCTGTCCATCTGCGAGAAGCCTCATATCGTTCGCCTGTTCCCGGAATATAACCCCACGTATTTGAATCTCCATAGCAAAGAATTCTGACAGATTTTGAATTTATATTCATGAGATAATTATAGCAGTAACCAATTATTTAAAAAACTTATTAGCTAATGGAGACGATTTTGTAGAGCATTTTACCAGCAGGTGCTTCAACTTCAATCTCATCACCCACAGCTTTACCAAGAAGTGCTTTTCCAAGAGGAGATTCATGAGAAATTTTCTTCTCTGACGGATCCGCTTCCCATTCGCCCACAACTGTAAAAGTCTCTTTTTTCTCACCGATCTTCACAACCACTGACGAACCAAGATCAACAGCATATGTCTTATGATTTCCATCACTAATCAATTCTACCTGTTTTAACAATCCTTCCAGCTCTTCAATTCTTCCGTCAATAAAAGCCAGCTCCTCACGCGCAGCGGTATACTCAGCATTTTCCGAAAGGTCTCCCATGTCTCTTGCCGCGGAAAGACGCTCAACAACCTCAGGGCGCCGCTTTGCGACCATCTCATCATGTTCCTTCTGTAAATCTTCAAGACCCTTCTTCGTTAAATATATTTTTTTACCGTTCATACTATTCCTTATAAAAAAGACACGTCAGCCTATAAAAATATTTGGACAAGATCGTGTCTTATGTAAGTCTGAGCCAGTATAAAGAATATTTAAAACTTTGTCAATAAACCGAATTCCCGCATTTTTAGCCTTAATTGACTTAGCACTTTAGTCCTATAGTCATATGGGTGCAATGCAAGCATATGTCTTTGCAGAACTTCTCTTGTTTGATGTTTCTTCATAATACCAATCTGCACCATACGCGACCCCGCTTCAGTAAACCGGTTCAGTATACATTTCTCTATAAAAAATTTATTTTTCTTATTACCCATATTTTGATTACACTGAATAAATGCCTGCCTGCTCGCGTTTGGCAAAAAATGTCTGATCCAATTATTTGTTCTAAAGAATCTTCGATACATAGCATCTCTTTCAAAAAGCGGAAGTATCTGAGCAATCTCTCTCGCAGTATAAACATCGTTATATTTTACAAACCAATCAAGCACTGTTTCATCAAATAACAAATTTGTACAAATGGTATTTGCCGTTTTTTTTTGACTCCTGAACCGTCGAATCCTCAACGATTCTAAAATTATAAGTACAAGAAGTCGTGTCATAAAAAGTGTTCCTTTTTTTGTAATAATCACAAAATCAATATCATCATCCGCGTCCACATTCCCTGCTGCTAAACCGCCGGTGATGCCGATAAACAACACTGACGGAATCACCGCAAGTTTGGAAGCCGCAAAACAAGCACGTCTTACTTTCTTTTGCACTTCAGCAAGCTGTTTTATACGCTGAGTAATAATTTTTTCCCGCCCCCGCAAACAATAATAACCGTCTTTGGATGCAATATACTTTTTTAAGGACTGTACGTTCTTATCAAATTCGTTTTGCGGTATCTTTTTTTCAGATATCAAATACTTCCATAATTCATCTTTTGTGAGAGGAAAAGAAAAAATATCACTATAAAGAAGTGTCGTGAGAATCGCCCGTCTGACAGGAGAAAATTTTTGAAAGATTAAACGAGGCATAAAATTTTTCGGTTGCATTTGAGCACCTCCATTAAAAAATAAAATAGCACGAATTGCAACGGAGAAAAATTTTATGCCGAGTGAAAACGTGAAATCAAGTACTTCAGTAGACTTTTATTACTGAGGCTGTCCATACTTCTGAAGCACCTGTGAGACCCCGCTATTTAAAGCCTGCACAGATGAATCAACTGAACTGTTATCGTTTAATATAGAATTTACCGCTGTTTGCAAATAGCTATTCATCTGCGAATCTAATCCCGTGTTGCCATCATGCGTATCGCTGGCAAAAAAAGATGAGCCTGCGTCATTTAACTGACTAACAAAAGGATACACCAGCGGATTATCTTTCAAACTGCTTTGCAGATCACGTCTCGCATAGGGTTCGCCAAAAGCTCGCGTCTTAGCTGTCTCGGTATAAAAAAGCTGAGCTGTTGATTTCTGCGCCAAATATTGCATAAATTCCATTGCTTCTTTTTGATGAGGACTTTTTGCTGATACGCCCTCTACCCAGTAACTCGCTACTGTTGTTTTCTTCCCGTATAAATTGGGAACAGGATATATCTTGAAATTCAAGTTAGGATTGAGCTTCTGGATAGCAAAGACATCCCAGGAAAATCCGAAATACATTGCCAGATTACCTTTGCTGAATGCAAGCTGTGAATTATCAAGCGTTCCATCCCAGACGTTGTTTTGACCAAGCGCAAAGGAAGTATAGAATTGTAATGCATCTGATTCATTTTGGGCAGAAGCAGTTAAATTATTCATCTGCACACCTTGCTGAAGAAATAACAAAGAAATAATATCCGGTGCGTGAGTAACATTGCTATAAGTTCCCAAAGCAGCGCCCGCAGTTTTGATTTTGCCATCCGGCGTTTTGACTGTCAATTGCTTTGCTGCCTTAACGAATTGATCCCAATTGTTTGGAACCTGAACTCCTGCTGCCTGAAACAGTGCGGAATTAACAAAAAGCGCCAATGTATCTGCTTCCATCGGGATACCGTAAAGAGCGCCGTTTTGTGTCAAATCCTGCTGCATCACAGGATAATACGCTTGCTTAAAGACATCAGGAGTAATTACACTAGAAGGAAGCGGTGATAAATCACCTGAAAGCATTGGCAGCCAGGTATTATGATATGTAAAAATATCCGGCCCGTTACCATTTTGTATCCGTGCCTGTAATCTATCCAAATATTGACTCGGGTCACTTTTTACATACGTAATTGTTATATTCGGATGACTTTTTTCAAAACGAAGAATAAGCGGCTGTATCGTACTGCTGTCTTCCCACAAACCCCACCATTCCAGCGTCACAGGCTTCTGAGATTGATTTTTGGGGATCAAGAGAATAATAATAAACGTCAAAAGAATAATAGCACCGATACCAATTAAAAGCTTCTTTAACAAACTGCCTCCCAGAATATTGCCGACAATACCATCTGGCGGCACTTTTCCCAAAGAAACTTCTACTGTAGTGCCTGTCGTTTGTGCAGCATCAGCAGATTGATCCACCTGCCCAGTAACTCCTTGAATCTGTTGATTTTGCTGGTTACTTGGTGGTGAGCCCGCCGGACTATTTTGTCCTGAGGGATTAAAAATAACATCTCCATCCATAATGTGGTATGCTTATAGTATAATACGTTTGCTCATATCATGGCAATCATACCTCAGTATCACCATATCGAGAAAAAATGCAAAAAGATATTTAGACCAAGAAAAATCCGCTTCGACAAAAAGCTGATCAAATCTCTAGGAAAAAATTTCTTCTGGTTCTCGCTTGGAGGAATACTAGGATTATTTTTGTTCATCAGTTTTCTCTATTGTGCCTATAAAGAACTCCATGTCGGCAAGATATACGAGGGAGTTTTTGTAGACAATGTCAATTTCAGCGGTCAAAATCCGTCAAAGATCCAAAACTACTTTGACCGTAAAAACAATCTGCTCCGACAAACTATCATTACTCTTCAATCAGGCCAGATAACAGCAACAATCTCTGCCGGACAAATTAACTTCGGCTATGATAGCAAGCTACTCGCAGATCAGGCAATGACTATCGGCCGATCCAGCAACAATACGCCTACCAATGTGAGTCTCATGCTGCAAGCCTATATGAATACCATCAATTTACCTCCGGCATACCATTATTCAGAACAAAAATTGAATAAACTGATTGAACCACTCGCACAGCAAATCAATGTACAACCTGTTGATCCGTTATTCAATTTTCTTAATGGCAAAGTCATCACATTCCGTCAGGGGATAAACGGAAAAATTTTAGATGAAGAAGCTCTGAAAAAGGAAATTCTTGTCAAGCTAGAAAATGCCGCGTTGGTCAATAAAAAAGAACAACTGACAATCGTTATGCCCGTCAAAGCGCTTCCTGTTCCAATCGCAGCAAGTGAGGCAGCGCATTTGGGAATTAAAGAAAGAATCGCACAAGGATCTTCTGAATTTTATCATTCAGCACCTGAACGCGTTTTTAATATATCGCTTGCTGCAAGCCGCCTCAATGGTATTATCATTAAATCTGGTGAAATTTTTTCATTTGATAAAGCAGTTGGAGATATCTCTTCGCTTACGGGGTATAAACAGGCTTATGTTATCGATAACGGAAGGACAGTACTCGGCGACGGAGGTGGCGTCTGTCAAGTATCTACCACACTTTTCCGCGCGGCTCTTTCCGCTGGACTTCCGATCATTGAACGGCATCAACATGCGTATCGTGTCGGATATTATGAGCAGGATTCCGGACCCGGATTTGATGCTGCAATTTATTCACCTACTGTTGATTTAAAATTCAAAAATAATACCGGACATGCACTCTTGATTCAGACATATATCGATACTGTTTCAGACCATCTCACTTTCGCGTTTTACGGAACCAGAGATCCGAACCGGCAAGTCAGCATATCTAATCCTGTTATCTTATCTCAAACGCCAGCGCCGCCGCCTCTCTATCAGGATGATCCAACCCTTCCTGTCGGACAACTCAAACAAGTAGATTTTGCTGCCAATGGCGCCGATGTCTACTTCACGAGAACCGTTACAGAAAATGGGGAAGTAGTAATTTATGATAAATTTACTTCCAATTACAAACCTTGGCAGGCAGTATATTTAAAAGGTACAAAGATATAATATGCAATCAATGCAGACTTTTCAATGAGAAATGTCCAATAATAAATGCTGAAAAATATTTGCATATTCCAAAATTATGACAAATAAAATTATCAACACAAAAGAGATAGAAGCTGTTGCAAAAAAACTCCACTTTGCAAACAGGCGCATTGTTCTGGTCGGCGGCTGTTTTGATCTGCTCCACGTAGGCCACATTACGTTTCTTGAAGAAGCAAAAAAGTATGGCGATACTGTCGTTGTTTTTCTTGAATCAGATGAAACGATAACGGCAACAAAAGGCCCCAGACGCCCAATCAACTCACAGGAGGATAGGGCAAAAATTCTTGCGGCACTAGAAACAGTCGACGTCGTTATTTTACTCAAATCTAACATGACAGATGAAGCATACGATACTCTGGTAATTGCCCTGAAACCTGCTATAATCGCAACAACAACTGGCGACAGTAATCGGCATCATAAAGAGAGACAGGCTAACGAAATCGGAGCGCAAGTGATTGATGTAACGATGCCTGTTCACGATCAGTCAACAAGCAAACTAATAAAACTACTTGATGAGATATAAAAAATGCTAAATGCTAAATCATTATGAGTCTTAATAAAATCATAATCGGCTTTATCGTTATCCTTCTTCTTTTTAGCGGATATATAGTCTTTCAAATAAACAAAACTCCCATCCCTAAATCAAAAGTAACTATTGATAACCATACGTTTCTTGTCGAAACAGCAACAACCTCAGCGCAACAACAGCAAGGACTGTCTGGAAGACTTTCGCTCCCCCAAAATCAGGGAATGCTTTTTATATTCAAAACTCCGGATCGCTATGCCTTTTGGATGAAAAATATGCAGTTTCCTCTTGATATGATTTTTATTAATAACAATAAAATCGTTACTATTCTGCAAAATATCCCCAAACCGACAAATAGCAAGACTACTCTGCCTATCTATACTCCAAACTCATCGGCAAACCAGGTTCTGGAAATCAACGCAGGACTATCCAAACAATATCATTTCAAAAACGGAGATACGGTAAAAGTGAATCTCGAATAAGAGCTGGTGATATAATAACGTATGCTCATTTTAGGTATAGAAACAAGTTGCGATGAGACAGCAGTTGCAGATC
>JAJYHW010000034.1 GCA_021784535.1 bacterium | reverse complement strand
TCTGTGCCTGTCTCTTATATCTCACCCTTCCATTATATCCCCACCGAGAAGATACTGGAATCACTGCATCCCTGGGCTTACGCCCTCGAGGGAATTAAGTTAGGTTAGATTAATACATTTAAACCGCGAACTATGGAAAAAAGGTGTTGGGATCAAGCAGCAAAACGTTGGTATATGTATCAAGAAATTACCGCAAAAGTGCTTAATAATATTAAAAAAAGAAATACTACCGGATTGCCAATTATTTTCTTTTCGATGATAAAGGAATTATTAATTATTCTATCATTTATTAATCAAACACCCTATAAAACACTTGAAAAATATGTGGAGCAAGCACAAATGTTCTCCATAAAGCCAGACAAATTTGATAACTTACTTGATATCCTTAATAAAGGAACATATCAGGATTTTACATCACTGGAAGAAAGTGTCACTCAAGTCTTTACTGATCTAGAAACTATTTTTCAAAAGCATGGATATCCTTTATACAAAAACTCTATTGATTTAGTATGATGAAAAAAGTGAACCGGCATTGTTGACAGCAAATAGCGCGGGGCAAATCGCAAATCATCAAATTGCCGAGATTATACTGAAGAAAAAACAATCTAAGAATTTGCAAAAAAGAAGATATGAATACAAAGTATGGAGATGGTCGACTCTCGATGTCACTGACAAAAAAAGGCAACTGTTAGACAAATTGCTCGTCAATAATTTTAGATACCATACCATAGAAGTAACAGAATTTTTATAATTCGAAGAATATACCAATACTTACTTGAATTCCATTCAACTCAGTCAAAATAAAAACAGCAACTGCAGCCTGATCAATATTAGCAAATCAAGAACATCACGCTTATCTATGAGCAAATAATAGTAAGAAAATAGTAAGAAAATTTACGAAACTACTATAAACAGATTTTACTGTATCAAACGTATTGACATGTTCAAATTTATTCTGTTACTCTAGAAACATGCGGTGGTTTACCGATATTGTTTGTTTTGTATTAAACCCGCACTATTATGATACGACTTGTTGGTATTGCCTCTAAGGATGATGAAATTGCTCTCTACTACTCTTACGCGAAACAAACAAAAAACTTCTTTAAACTTATTACGAGCAGTGATGGTTTCGAATTTAACGGATCGACAAAATACGTCATCGTCACTGACCAAAAAGGACGTGAAGAGCCAAAATATGACTGGACAAGATTACTCATCACCAGACAAAAAAACCGTTATATCAGCACATACAAAGTAAATTCTCCCACGCAACCCTACCTCAACCTCATCACTTCATCAGAGATGCTTCGCTGGACCAAAATCGGTAGAATTGATGAAATAAAGGAAATCGGATCTCTCGTCCCTGAATTTCAATATAAAAACCGCCATGTATTATATTTTGGAGAACATGACATCAAACTCGCTTATTCCGCATCACTAACGAACTGGAAAATCAAAGAAGAGCCGGTTCTGCAAAAAAGAGAAAACTTTTTTGATAAAGGTGATCTAGAAGTCGCGAAAGTCTATCACTATGCAGATCATATCCTCCTTTTTTATTACGCGAAAACGATGCATAACAATCAACTGACCTATGCCGTCGGCGCGGCTGCTTTTGATACGAAAGATCCATCCAAACTCTTATGGCGTCTTGATAAGCCTTTATGGGAAGTGCCTGAACATCTACTCACAGAATCCATAAAGCCCCTTGGAATAGAAATCCTGCATGGACAGTGTATTCTGTACTGGATTATTAATGATACCACTGTATATGCTGTTTCAACACCGCTTTTGCCAAAAGAAATAAGTCTGAAAGGTAAAAACGTATCAGTTGTATTGAATAAACATGATCAGAATCCAATTATTACACCGAATCCACAAAACGCATGGGAATCGCGGGCAACCTTTAATAGCGCCGCTCTTTATGAAGATGGCAAAGTGCATTTTCTCTATCGTGCACTGGGAGATACCGACCTATCAGTTCTTGGATACGCGACGAGTAAAGACGGATTTACAATCGATGAGCGATTGAACGAACCTGCATATTTCCCCAGAGAATCATTCGAGACACCTGGCGGACATGCCTTTAGTAAGTTTGCCGATCATTTCGCCTCAGGAGGGGGTTATGGAGGCATTGAAGATCCGAGGATAACACGAGTCGATGATACAATCTATCTTACCTATGTCGCATTTGATGGAGCGAACCCTCCGCGTGCGGCTCTGTCTTCAATTTCTGTAAAAAATTTTTTGGGAAAAAAATGGGATACTTGGGCAAAACCAAAACTCATCTCCGCACCTGGTATGGTCAATAAAAGCGCCGTTATCTTCCCTGAAAGAGTAAACGGAAAATACGTCGTACTGCATAGAGTGTATCCCAATATTCTTGTCGACTTTCTGGATGACTTGCAGTTTGACAACTATCTTCAGGGGCAATATTTTATCCCTCCACGAAAAAAATTCTGGGATAGCAAAAAAGTCGGTGCGGGTGCACCTCCAATGAAAACCAAAGACGGCTGGCTGCTGATTTATCAATCTGTCGGTTATCAGGATCCTTCACGATATAAAATAGGCGCGATGCTGCTCGATCACAATAATCCGACAAAAGTTCTCTATCGCTCAAATAATCCGATTATCTCTCCTGATGAAACGTATGAAAACGATGGATTTAAAGCTGGTGTTGTTTATCCATGCGGAGCGATCATCAAAGATAATACTTTGATGGTATATTATGGAGGAGCAGATACAGTCGTTTGTGCCGCACAAGCAAATCTTGACACCTTTCTTGAACAATTGAAATACGCGCAGGAACCAAAACTTCGACGGGTATCAGTGCCAATGCTCAATTAATTGAAGATTATTACATGGTAACCTTACAACGCCATCCTGACAATCCCATCCTTGTCCCGGATCCCTCTCACGAATGGGAACATGACGGTACTTTTAACGGTTGTGTTGTTTTCCATAACGACATCTATCATATGGTTTACCGCGCATTATCAGAAACAAAAAAACAAAATGGCATTACTATGCGGATTTCATCTATTGGCTACGCGACAAGCAGGGATGGAATACATTTTGAAAATCACCGGATGCTTTTTGCGCCAACTGAAGATTGGGAAATATATGGCTGTGAAGATCCGCGTATTACCTATTTTAACGGAAAATTTTATATCTTTTATACTGCTCTCTCCGTGTATCCATTCAGCGCTTATGGAATCAAAACAGCTGTCGCGATCACAACAGATTTCAGGACATTTGAAAAGCATCCGGTCAGCACATTTAATGCGAAAGCGATGGCTCTTTTTCCTGATAAGATAAACGGAAAAATGGCTGCACTGATTACCATCAATACAGATTTGCCCCCTGCAAAAATTGCGCTTGCTACGTTTGAAAAAGAATCAGATATCTGGTCTCCTTATTTCTGGGAAGAATGGTACGACAATGCCAATCTGCACGCTATCCATTTACTCCGCGATATTCGTGACCAGATAGAACTTGGCGCACCGCCTCTCAAAACTGATGCAGGCTGGCTTGTCATTTACTCCTATATCGGCAACTATCTATCTCATGATAAACATTTTGGCATTGAAGCAGTATTGCTTGATCCTGATGATCCGAATAAGATTATCGGTAGAACAGAAAGCTCCCTGCTTACTCCTGAAACAGAATACGAACTCAAAGGTGATGTAGCAAATGTAATCTTCCCTTCAGGAGCATTGATACAAGAAGATGCTTTGCTGGTTTATTACGGCGCTGCTGATACCAGGGTTGCAATCGCGTCCTGCAGGCTCAACGCACTTCTGGATGAGCTGCACCCTGACAGACACCAGAAAACAATATTGCCTGATGAAAAAACAAAATATAAGTTTCACCGGTTTTCCGGCAATCCGGTTATCACGCCTGTTTATGAACTTGAATGGCAGGCACTCGCCACGTACAATCCGGCAGCAATTTATGAAGACGGAAAAGTACACATTCTCTATCGTGGCCAAGCTATTAACGGCACCTCAGTTATCGGCTACGCGACAAGCAGGGATGGATTACATATTGATGAAAATCTTCAAGAGCCGGTTTATTTCCCACGCGAACCTTTTGAGCTCAAAAAAAATCAGACAGGCAATTCCGGCTGTGAAGATCCTCGTATCACAAAAATAGACGATAGCTTCTATATGCTCTATACTGCTTATGATAGTATCAATCCGCCACGCGTCGCGATCACGTCTATTCTTATTAAAGATTTTTTACGGCGGCAATGGAACTGGACGCTGCCCAAAATCATTTCTCATGAGGGCGTTGACGATAAAGACGCCTGTGTTGTGAAAGGAAAAGTAGCAAACGAATACCTTGCTTTTCACCGGCTTGGTAATGATATCTGGCTGGACATTACTAAAGATATTAATTTCTGTGAAGAAAAGATGCTGGGCGGAAAAATTCTCGCGAGACCATGCCCTGACAAATGGGATAACGTCAAAATCGGAATTGCCGCACCTCCTATAGAAACAGAACATGGATGGCTTCTTCTTTATCATGGAGTCGGCTCTCCGGGTAATATTTACAAAGTTGGCGCAATGCTTTTGGATTATGAAAATCCATATCATGTACTGGCACGGACTGATGAGCCACTATTTGAACCTGAAATGGATTATGAGAAATCAGGACTCGTACCAAATGTTGTTTTTCCTTGCGGCGCAGTAATAATTAATAAAACATTGTATGTTTATTACGGCGGGGCAGATAAAGTCGTTGGTGTAGCAACTATACCTATACAAGATCTGCTCAACTCGTTGCTAAGCCAAAAATAATTACAGAGGCCTGCGGCGAAGCTTAAAAAGGAACCCGATAAAGGTTATCAGCGGATGCATCAAAAACCAGACAATGAATAATACAATATAATCTAAAACCGGCAATGTAAGATAAAGAAGACTCAACGCGACTCCTCCGACAATATAATCAATTTGATCAAAAGGAAACCAGCTTCTCCCTGGTTGAATACCTGCCTGCCGTTTAAAAAAGCTTTTTACCGCATCCCCCGCAAGCGCACCAAATCCTAATAAAAATCCTAATAAAACCGGATTAATTGCGTTATAATGAAGCCACACAAGCGATCTGATCATTGGAAATGAATAATAAAATAGCTGCTGCAAAGAACAAATAATAATCCCGACAAACATCGCTGCGATAAATCCTCTGACTGTTTTATGACTACCAAAAATCCGCTTCTTCCGGAATTTTTGATAACCATCAACCGGATAATTATATTTCCTGAGAAGTTTTATTTTACCTGAAGCAAAAGCGGCAAGATTGGCAAATCCCGCCGGCGCAAAAAACCATAAAGAAAAAAATACTGCTTCTACCATACTAGTCATCTCAATCAGTAACGTTTTGCAAAATAACACTATTTTTTACCCTGTTAAACATCGGATAAAAAAATGTATAAAAAGGAGCGTACGTTTTATCAAGCGTCGCTGTCGCAAGTAGTTTCTTTATTGTTTCCCGCGAAGGAAATTCTTTTAGAGCACTTGACGTGTTACCAAGCCCTCTCCATCCATGAGCATCGCTGCTTGCAGCCTGCGGGATACTATTTTCCATTGCAAGCTGCAACGCAAGCTCAGGCTTTCCGCGAAATCTGCCGCGTCCATTAAACACCTCTATAATATCGATATCGGCGATTATACGATCAATTGAAGATTGTTGTAAGCCTTTACGAAAATGCTCAAATGGGTGCGGCACATAGACAAGTCCGCCATGATGTTTGATACTCGCAACAGCTTCCTCAACACTGATGCCTTCAGGGATCGTCTCTTTCAAATATAATCCGATTAACTCACCTTCAGTTGTTGCAATCTCCTCACCGACAATAACTTGTTCACCAAGTTTTTCCTGCATAATTCTGGCAAAACCAGTTTCGTTATGATCAGTAATTGCAACACAATCAAGCGCACCTGAGCGTAATATTTTTTCATATTGAGATGCCGTGATGCCGCCATCCTGTGATATGATAGAATGAGTATGGAAATCGACCTTATAGCGGGACCCTTTCATAACTAAATTATAACCTATGCTGAGTGCGTACAAACCAACAGCTGAAAAATATCTTCGTCCTTTTATACAATATTTTTCAAAGGTCAGCCCCAATACGCTTACCCTATTAGGAAGTATACCACCTGTTCTGTTCTTTGTCTTTATGATCTACCACTGGTATATCCTGGCACTTATTGCTCTTGTCGGGAACGGACTTGATATGCTGGACGGCATGGTGGCAAGAAAGTATCATAAGGTAACGCAATTCGGAGGTTTTCTGGACTCAACAATGGACAGGGTTGCAGATTTTCTCATAATTACTGCCTTTGCGTTTGCGCATATCGTCTCATGGAAAATTGTTGCGCCGTTTCTTCTTTTTGCTTATCTTACAAGTTATGTCAGAAGCCGTGGAGAGCTGGCAAATCCTAAAGTGAGCTTTGCAATGGGAATCATCGAGAGACCTGAACGACTTGTCCTTGTCTTTGTCACGCTGACTCTTTATATAATTTTTCCGTCTGCAACATTCATGGAGTTGAACATCGCCAGTATAATATTTATTTTTATCCTGCTACTCTCATTCTATACCGTTTTCCAACGAATTGCTCACGCGTACAAAAACTTATAACTCCGCCATGTTGACAGTATGTCTATTTTGAGGAATACTGCTCAATGAACTCTTCCACTTTCTCCTTCGCAACTGCATCGGTAAATTGTATCGGTGGTGATTTCATAAAATAAGACGATGGCTCAATCAAAGGTCCGCCTATTTTATGATCAAGAGCCAATTTACAACACCGCAATGCATCAATTACCACTCCGGCAGAATTAGGAGAATCCTGCACTGATAATCTCGCTTCAATATGCATCGGAACGTCTCCAAAATGCCTGCTCTCAATCCTAATAAAAGCTATTTTATTATCCTTCAGCCATGGAACATGATCGCTTGGACCGATATGAATAGCTTCAGGTGCAATTGCTTCCTCATGGATATCCAGCTGTGACGTGACAGCGCGGGTTTTTGAAATTTCTTTGGATTTCAGGCGCTTTCTTTCAAGCATATTTTGAAAATCAGTATTGCCTCCAACATTCAATTGATACGTTCGATCTATCGGCATCCCCCTATCAAGGAACAAATTTGCCAATACACGATGAACAATCGTTGCGCCTACCTGAGATTTTATATCATCACCCACAATCGGTACCTTTGCGTCAATAAATTTTTTCCGCCATACAGGATTTGAAGCAATAAAAATCGGTAGACAATTTACCATCCCGACTTTTGCTTTCAAACAAACTTCTGCCCAATACTCAACTGCTTGTTGGCTCCCGACCGGCAAATAACACACCAGCACGTCAGTTTTTGTAGATCGCAATATGCTTACCGGATCAGGGATATCCTTATTGGAAACCTTGATTATGTCCCGCACATATTCACCAATCCCATCCAGTACCGGTGCGTTTTGTACGATAACTCCTGTTTTTTTTACTTTTGCAAAAATTGCCGTATTATTTGGCTTTGCATAGACAGCCTCAGCAATGTCTTTGCCTACTTTTGTCACATTGACGTCAAATGCCGCGACAATTTCAATATCAGCAATTGAATAACCGCCCAATACCGGATGCATCAAGCCAACAAGCGTATCGTTTACTTTCGCGTCTTTGTAGTACGTTAAGCCCTGCACCAAAGAAGATGCACAATTCCCAATACCTACAATCGCGATTCTGATTTTCTTCTTAGCCATAAAAACAGAGGATATCAAAACGTAATCTATTTGTAAAATTAATGTATTTTATGATATATTAATAATGTTTATGATAGAGGAACTTAAACGTTTTTTACTTGTTGTTCAGGAAGGTAATTTAGATCGG
>JAJYHW010000072.1 GCA_021784535.1 bacterium | reverse complement strand
GCCATAAAAACAGAGGATATCAAAACGTAATCTATTTGTAAAATTAATGTATTTTATGATATATTAATAATGTTTATGATAGAGGAACTTAAACGTTTTTTACTTGTTGTTCAGGAAGGTAATTTAACCAGAACTGCAGAAAAAATTTTTATCACCCAGTCAGCTTTGACTCAGTCAATCCACCGTCTTGAAAAAGAGCTTCACACAAAGCTTTTCCAGCAAAAAGGCAAACAACTCCACCTGACCCGTGACGGAAAATCTCTTGTGATCATCGGAGAAAAAATACTGCAGCTCTGGTCACATGCACATGATCCCGAAATAAGAAAAACGCAAATACCCGTCTATTCTCTGGGTATGTTTGACAATATTGCGCTACGCCTTGGAAAATTTTTGCAATCACATACCCGAATAGAAAAATACGCTCTTGAATTGACCATTGACGCAACTGGAAAATTATTGCAACAGCTGCAGCTAGGAGCTCTTGACGCAGCGTTATGTGTCGTACATAAAACTTACGCAATACCAAAAAATCTTTCCTTACTCCAAACGCTTACAGAAGAACTTATCCCTGTCTCTTCCCGGCAATTTTCAGAACCGCTTACCCACGTCCCTTTTATTTTATATAACAAAGGTTCGCATACAAGATCTCAAATTGACGAACAATTTATACGACATGGCATCCAGCCAACAATTTGCGCAGAATCAACCAGTGTTACTTTTATGCGGGAGTTAGCTCTTCTGGGTAGCGGAATAGCTTTATTGCCTGAAAATTTTATCAAAAGTGATCTTGACCAGGGAAGTTTAATAAAACAGAAAATGCCAATCCGATGGACAAGAAAATATTGTCTTATTGTACAAAAACAATATACTACCGCTCCATTTATCCAAGATCTTCTGCAGGCACTTAAAAATATTTAACAACGGGAAGCTGAGATTATCAGAAATCTATTAAATCGAGATCTTATGAAATAGCAGGATAGTGACATTTTTTCCATTTCTTGCCTGAACCGCACCAGCAAGGATCATTTCTACTCAATTTATGTGTGGTTTTTCCGTTTTGCTTTGCGTTATTGCGCAATTCCTCTGAAACTTCACTTTCAGGAGTATTTGTCACCAGTTTTTTAGGCTGAGATACCAATACTTCTTCCGGATGCGCCAACCCCTGATGAAGACTGCCATCGACATGCATATGAGTCTCCTGCTGCGCGGGCTGCTGCACTTGGATTTTATATATTCGATGGACAATTTCATCATCCATTGCCCAAATCAACTGTTCAAACATTCTGAATGCTTCATTTTTATACTCCACCAGCGGATCACGCTGCGCATAGCCGCGAAGACCGATCCCCTGACGCAGATTATCAATCGCATCCAGATGACTTGTCCACAAATTATCCATAACAGAAAGCATCACAAATCTTTCAACCTGCCGCATCAATGGCTCTCCCAACTGCTCTTCTCTTTTGTCATAAACGTCAGCAGCAATTCCGGTAAGAAACGTTACCTTCTCATCAGCTTCATGATACTGTTCAAGTTGCTGATATAATTGCTTTTTTGATGTATCGTCAAAGGGAATGATCGTATCAAATGCATCAGCGATTTCTTCGTTAACAGAAGCATTTGTTGTGATTTGATTGGCAAAGGCTAATTCGACAAGAGTATTTACTGATTTATTGATCTTTTCCTTAATTGTTGATTTCAAAACATCTTTTCCGTCAAGTGAGCTTTCGAGCACTTTTCGCCGGCGGCCATAAATAATTTCACGCTGTCTATTTAACACGTCATCATACTCAACCAGATGTTTACGAGTATCAAAATTAAATCCTTCTACCTTTACCTGCGCGTTTTCAATCGATTTGGTAACCAACGAATGCTCAAGAGGCACATCCTCCGGCATATTAAACCGTGTCATAAGCCCAGCAATACGATCTCCTCCAAAAAGCCGCATAATATCGTCATCTAATGAAACAAAAAATCGTGAAGCTCCCGGATCGCCCTGACGCCCTGATCGCCCGCGGAGCTGATTATCAATACGTCGTGATTCATGACGCTCTGTCCCGATAACATATAGCCCGCCTGCTTCAAGCACTTCTTTATGCTCTTTTTCCCATGCTTTATATTCCGCGGAATTCTTTTTGACTGTTCCGTCTTCATTTTTCGGAGTTTCTCCGCCCAGAACAATATCAACTCCACGACCGGCCATGTTGGTAGCAACAGTTACAGCACCCTTCCTGCCGGCATTTGCGATAATCTCAGCTTCCCTCAAATGATTCTTTGCATTAAGTACCTCGTGTTTGATTTTACGCCGTTTTAAAAGTTCTGAAATAATTTCATTTTTGTCAATCGATGTCGTACCGACAAGTACCGGCTGTCCTTTTTTGTGGGCTTCTTCAATCGCGTTTACAACTGCTGTATATTTCGATCGGCTGGTTTTATATACTGCGTCAGAGTGGTCAAGACGGCAAACCGGTCGATATGTCGGAATAACAACGACATCCAGTTTGTAAATTTTTTTAAACTCCTCAGCTTCAGTCACTGCAGTACCTGTCATGCCAGCAAGACGATCATATAGCCGGAAATAATTCTGCAAAGAAACAGTCGCGAGTGTTTTTGATTCGCGCTGGATAGGCACGCCTTCCTTCGCTTCAATCGCCTGATGAATCCCTTCGGAAAGCCGGCGTCCTTCAAGAAGCCGTCCGGTAAACTCATCAACAAGAATGATCTGGTTATCTTTGACAATATAATCTTTTTCGCGATGAAACAACGCGCGTGCCTTAAGCGCTGCTTCCAGATGATAAACGGTATCAAAATCTTTTTCATAAATATCTTTTATGCCATACAATTTCTCAATTTTTCCGATACCATGATCTGTCAGATGCGCTGTACGGAATTTTTCATCAATTTTATAATCGGTTTCCGGAACTAATTTATCAATAACCTGGGCATATTCATAATAGCGCTTGGACGGGGATTCATCAGGTGCTGAAATAATATGAGGGGTGCGGGCTTCATCAATCAAAACAGAGTCGACTTCATCAACAATAGCATAATAATATCCCCGCTGTACTACGCCTGAAATATCCTGCGCCATATTATCACGGAGATAGTCAAATCCGAATTCTGAATTGATACCATACGTTACGTCCGCATCATACGCCTCTTTGCGGCTGATTGGCTTAAGATGGAGCAGTCGGTAATCACTTGCTTCTTTATTGATAAATTCCGGATCATAAATAAATGACTGCTCATTAATCATCGCGGCAACTGAAACACCAAGTAAATGGAATACCGGCCCCATCCAGCCGGCATCACGACGGGCAAGATAATCATTTACTGTTACCAGATGCGCACCTTTGCCCATCAGGCTATGCAAATACAATGCTGAAACAGCTGTCAACGTTTTTCCTTCACCGGTTTTTTGCTCAGCAATTTTCCCTTGCGCCAAAACAATTCCGCCCATCATTTGTGTATCAAACTGCCTCATACCAAGTACTCTCCGACTTGCCTCACGGGTCAGCGCAAATGCTTCAGGAAGCAGATTCATCAATTGTTCTCCGTTTTTGATGCGTGTTTTAAATTCCTGTGTCTTTATCGCAAAATCTTTTTCTTTTAATTTGGTAACATTTTCCTCTTCCGCGTTAATCGCGTCAATAATTGGCTGAAGGGTATTAATTTCCCGCTTATTTGGATCGAAGAATTTGTTGATTAAACCTAGCATACCAAACTAATCTTACCACAATCCAGCTTCAAAAAAAACCCCTACCAAGCAGGCAGGGGCTTTGCCCCGATTTAATCGGGGATTACCAATTGATCAATTGGTAAAGTAATGGCTTACTTTACTTCTTCTTTTTTGCTGCTGTTTTCTTCTTCGCTGTTTTTTTTGCTGGCATGAACAATCACCCCCTCACGTATCTGGAGTAATTTAATAATGGGACGAAACGGATTTTTTGTCAAGAAAAAAAGTTTGCCTCAAAAATAGCTATTTGGATTGCTAATGCAGTATAAATCAATAAAGCAGTAAATTATCGAAGTGTAATAATATCTTTCCCTATATATTTTCTCAAAACCTCAGGGATGACTACTGATCCGTCTTCCTGCTGATAATTCTCAATAATCGCGACAAGCGGACGTGTAGAAAATACAGTTCCATTTAAAACCTGCAAATAT
Source organism: bacterium (assembly GCA_021784535.1). Taxonomy (GTDB): domain Bacteria; phylum Patescibacteriota; class Microgenomatia; order Levybacterales; family UBA12049; genus JACDET01. The sequence continues at coordinate 3,947 of JAJYHW010000072.1, read as the reverse complement.
TTCTTCTCATCGCCGTCCTGATATTTCATATTGAGTCTTCGCGATTGAAAATCAGTAACAGTAGACGTTGAAGTCATTTCACGATATTTGTTTTGTGTGGGAATCCACGCTTCGATATCATATTTCCTCGCCGCGTTAAAGCCAAGATCCCCCGTGCAGACTTTCACAACCTGATAGGGGATTCCCAACTGCTGCATCAATTTCTCTTCAATTGAGAGCATAAATTCATGCTCTGCATCATCTTCTCCTTGAGCGACAAAAGAAACCATTTCTGTTTTATCAAACTGATGTACCCGAAAAATGCCACGGGTATCTTTTCCATAACTTCCCGCTTCGCGGCGAAAAGCTGTCGAGAAGCCGACATAACGCCGTGGCAAATCCTCTTTTTTCAAAACATCATTCATATGGTATGGTACAATTGACTGTTCTGCAGTGCCAACCAGATACAATGCTTCGTTTTCTATCGCGTAGATATTTTCCGCCTCGCCCATTTGTGTATAGCCCAGACCGTCCATAATCTCTTTCTTAATCAAAACTGGCGGAAGAATAGGTATAAAGCCTTCCTTGATCAATGTCTCAAACGCGAATTGTTTGAGAGCAAACTCCAGGAGTGCTCCTTCGTTTTTAAGATAATAAAACCGTGCCCCTGACACAACTGCCGCCTGTTTGACATCAATGATATCAAGTGCTTCACCGAGTTCAAGATGATCTTTAGGAGTAAAAGAAAACCTTGTCGGCTCACCGACTGTTTTGACCACTTCGTTTTCAGAATCATCTTTACCGACTTTCACATCAGATTTTGAAGGATTAGGAACACCAGCCAATATACTCTGTAACTCCGTAGAAACGATTCTAAGGGATTCCTCTTTCTTATCTAGGTCTTCTTTGACCTTCTTCCCTTTTTCTACCTGCTGTGAAGTTGGCTTGCCGCTGATACCTTTTGCCAGCGCATTACGTTCTTCACGAATTTGTTGAATTTCGCGCTGGAGATGCTGTGTCTGCCCATCTAGTTTGAGCACCAAATCAATATCCACAGTAACCCCTTTGGCCAAAGCGGCTTTCTGAATTTCTTTTGGTTTCTCTCGAATACGATTAATAGCTAACATATTTCAATTGTAAATTTTTAATTTACAATTTTTATTAAAACTTATTTCTTGGCGGAGGGCTTTATTTTTTTTGCCCCTGATGTTTTCGAAGCCTTGGCAGTATGTGTTGCTGGAGCAGCTTTCTTCACTGTTTTTTTTACCTTTACAGATGCAGCTGCTGGTTTGTCCGATGAAACCTGTTTTGCCAAAGAAGATTTCATGCGTGCTGCTTTATTTTTATTCAGGATATTCTTTTTAACAGCCTTATCAACAGCGCTAAATGCCTGACCTAATGCTTCTGCTGATTTCGTCTCTTTTGCTTTTTTAACAAGACTCTTAAACGTAACTTTTATTTTTTTATTCCTTATGGTACGCTTCTTGTCCTGTTTTAATTTTTTCTTTGCGTGTTTTAGTATTGGCATTTCGTAATTTTAGCATGATATACTTAAAAAAACAATATGAGGCAACAAAGGAAGATAATATATGACAAATAAATTTTTATCAAAAAGCCTTGATCTGCTGACTCGAAGGCAAACCAATATTCTTTCTGCTGCTTTTGTCATCATGATGACAGTTGTTCTGTCACAGGTACTCGGTTTGATAAGACAGCGCTTGCTGGTATCTATTTTCGGAGCATCCAACAAACTTGGTATTTATTTTTATTCATCTCAATTGCCAAATACCATCTTCCAACTGACTATTGCGGCAGCTCTTGCGTCTGCTTTTATCCCTGTCTTCACCGATTATCTGGCAAAAGGTAAAGAAAAAGAAGCGCATAAAATTGCTTCGACACTGCTCGCAATCGGCTTTATCATTTTTTCTCTTTTTTCATTCTTTTTATCACTTTTTGCTCAGCAAGTCCTCCAGATATTTAACCTCGGAGCAAATTTCTCTCCGCAAGACATGATATTGATGGCTAACTTAATGCGTATTATAATCATTGGTCAATTACTCTTCATTGTCGCAACGTTTTTTACCGCGCTTTTGCAATCATATAATCATTTTTTTGTACCCGGCATCGCGGCAGCACTTTATAACCTCGGTATTATTATCGGAGTTTTAGTATTTGCACCAATTATCGGCATTTACTCAACTGCTATTGGCGTTATTTTAGGCGGTCTTATTTTTATCGCGGTACAAATTCCTCTTGCTAGACAGGTAGGATTTCATTTCAGGCCAGACTTCTCCTCTCTCAGATCAGAAGGTATCAAAAAAATAGGCAGGCTTATGTGGCCACGGACAATTTCTGCTATCGTGTTTCAAATGGGAACAATAGGCATCGGTGCATTCATTTCTTTTCTTTCAGATCCGGGGAGGATGAACGTTATTTTTGATTTCGCACAGACACTGGCCTTTGCTCCGGTGGCGCTTTTCGGGCAAACCATCGCGCAGGCGGCATTTCCTGTCCTGTCAAGGGAAAAAGATAAACCTGAAGAATTTAAAGCGACCTTTATTAACAGCTTTAATCAGATGCTCTATCTCGTCCTCCCTGTTTCCGTTCTTTTCCTTGTATTACGTATTCCGCTGGTGCGGCTGGTCTTTGGGGCGAGTAAATTTGACTGGCCGGCAACTGTCGCAACAGGGCAAACATTGGCGCTTTTCAGCATTTCTATTTTCGCACAAGCGCTGATCACACTTGTATTACGTGCTTTTTACGCACTCCATGATACCAAAATTCCGCTTATCATCAGCGGAGTCTCAACAGCTGCTCTTATTCTTCTTGCTTATCTCTTTATCCAGGTAATGCACTTCGGTGTCCAAAGTCTGGGACTGGCGTATTCACTGGCAAGCCTTTTGCAACTGATTGTCCTTTTCCTGCTGCTTGAAAAGAGAGTTGGCGGTTTCGGAAAATCATCTCTCTTTCCTTCCTGGACAAAATTTTTCCTTTCTTCTTTTCTTACCGCGTTTGCTCTCTACATCCCGCTCAAGCTGCTTGATCAGCTTGTCTTTGATACCACCCGTACAATCAATCTTATCGTGCTCACGGGTATCTCAAGCTCTCTCGGTTTGGGTCTGTATCTTTTTCTTACCTGGTTCTTTGATGTCAAAGAAGCACAGGCATATGTATTGATGTTTAAAAAAGTAGGAAACTGGAGAGAAATTTTAAAGAAATCTCAGGAACTCCTCGGCACAGGAAAAAGCACCACACCATAATTATTATTTCGTCATCCTGTTAAGAAGAATTTCATCCGGAGCAATAGAAGGATCTATCTCAGAGAGGTAAACTAAAATCTTTGCAATTTCTTTAGGATCCATATAAGATGCTGTCGGAACTCCTTCCATCTCATCATAAAAATCTGTATTCATTCCTCCTGGATGAAAACTCGTTACTCGAATATTATATTGCTTCGCTTCTAGACGAAATGCATTCGTAAAACCTGTCAAACCAAACTTTGCTGCATTATACATTGTATGGTTTACCCTTGACTCTTTACCTGATGTGGAATTGACAAAAATGACATGTCCTGATTTTTGTGCAATCATAAATGGATAAAGACATTGTGTTAAAAGCATATGCGCTTTTAAATCAATATCCAAAAGACGATCAAGTTCTTCGCTCGTATTTTTTTCAAAAGGCTGGATATAAATTATCCCTGCGTTATTGATTAGGATATCTATTTGATTACCAAAGATTTCCTTTACTTGTTTTTCTATATCAGCAAGTGTTTCTTTTCTGGTGAGATCGCCTATGACAAGAGTAACGTGTGTATTATTTTTAAACTCATCAAATCCTTTTTCATTTCGCCCGCAAAGGATAAGAATTAACCACCGAGGACTAAGAGTCCTCGGTTTCACAAAGGAAATCAGTGCTGCTTTCTCACATACTCCGATATCACTTTGTCTTCAACCATTCCTGAGGAT
>JAJYHW010000046.1 GCA_021784535.1 bacterium | reverse complement strand
TCTTTACGAAATATTCGGCCGCAAGTGCTTGATTGGCAAAAGACATATCCATGACTTCAGCCGGATGACCTTCTGCAGCAGCAAGATTGACGAGCCTTCCTTCCCCCAGGACATAAATCCGTTTTCCATTTGTAAGTGTATATTCATCAAGGAAATTGCGGATAGTACGTTTCGCTTTCTTCATTTTTTCCAAACTTGCCATAGCTATTTCCGTATCAAAATGGCCTGAATTTGCAAGTATTGCACCATCCTTCATCAGAATCATTGCCTCTTTTGAGATTACATGTTTATCACCTGTCGCGGAGACAAAAATATCGCCAATTTTTGCTGCTTCTTTCATCGGCATGACACGGTAACCATCCATTGCTGCTTCAAGCGCGCGAATAGGATCCACTTCAGTAACGATCACGTTGGCGCCCATACCATTGGCTCGCATTGCGATACCCCGTCCGCACCAGCCATATCCGCCAACAACAAATGTTTTTCCGGCAAGGAGGATATTGGTAGCCCGAAGAATACCGTCAATGGTTGATTGACCAGTCCCGTAGCGATTATCAAAAAGATGTTTTGTGTTACTGTCGTTAACCGCAATAACCGGAAGTTTCAGAGCACCTTCTTTTTCCATCGCTTTGAGTCTGATTACTCCAGTTGTTGTTTCTTCTGAGGAACCGATGACATTGGCAAGTTTTTCTTTACGAGTGGTGTGTAGGGCATAGATTAAATCGCCTCCATCATCCATAGTGATATGCGGGTCTGCGTCAAGCACTGTGTTTAAGTGTTTGAAATATGTCTTGTTGTCTTCGCCTTTGATTGCATAGGTTGGGATATTGTAGTCTTTGACCAGTGATGCAGCAACACTATTTTGTGTGGAAAGGGGATTGGAAGCGTTGGCTACGACTTTGGCACCGCCTGCTTGTAGCGCGATAAGCAGATTGGCTGTTTCACTTGTAATATGAAGACAGGCTGCCAGCGTAATGCCCTTTAATGGTTTTTCTTTTGCGAACCGTTCTTGAATGGACTTTAAGACAGACATTTGTTTGCCCGCCCATTCAATTTTAAGTTTGCCTTCAGGTGCGAGTTTGATATCCTTGATATCAAAAGAGATTTGTTTTGTCATATTTAGATGTTTAGATTTGTATTATATGTTTTTTTATATCGTTTTGTAAATTCCTTTTTTGTATAGTAATGATCTTGTGTTCCCAAGTGTTCAACAGCATAAGAAGATGCGACTGCGCCCATTTGTCCTGCCGTTTGTAAATCAAAACCTCTTTCGAGTCCCGCAAAAAATCCTCCCCGCCATGCATCCCCTGCGCCGGTGGTCGCTGCAATTTTTTCGGCCTTGACCGGCATGATTTTTAGTTTTTTTTTGGAGGTTTCAATCAATGCGCCTTTTTCTCCCAGAGTAGTGATAATAATTTTATTTTTAGTAAGAGTGTTAAATATTTTGATTCTGTCTTCCATAAGATGGATTTCATATTCGTTTCCGATGATATACGATGCGTGTTCAAGTCCGCGCTTGAGATCTGTATTTGCGATTTGCGTCAAGATAAATCCGGGATCAAACATATAGGGAATACCAAGTGTGATGCATTGTTCAATCAGAGAAAGTGAGCCCTCAGATCCTTGCGGCCCAATCAATACAAGATCTTTTTTTGTTGCAACAGAGGCTATTTGTAGCGTACTGTTTTTAACAGAAGCACCGTAATAAAATCCCCAAATTTGATTTTGCTTTTTGTCAGACATAGCAAAACCAGTAGCTGTATGATCATTTTTTTCAATTTGAACGCCGCTTACATCGATTCCGAGTTTGGCAAAGTCTTTTTGATACTCTACAAAGTCGTTGCCTGCATATGAAAAAAGTATATGAGGAGTTTTCAGCAAGCCCAATGTATAACTGACATTTCCAGCAGTTCCGCCGCGTCGCTTAGCAAATTTATTGACGATAAAGGAGAGATTAATATTATGCGTATGCTCAGGAAGGATGTGGTCGGAGAAGCTGCCTGGGAAATCCATGATGTAGTCATAAGCAAGACTTCCGGTAACAATAAGCATAGAGAAATTATAAAGGATGAGCGGTATGGATTCAAGATATGGATTCACGGTTGATCGAAAGTTTGCAAATCGTTACAATGAATAAATGCCGATAATTAGCTATAACGAATCGTGGATGACATATAATTTCTTCCTTGCCTGTATTGCCGTAGGGTTCGGTTTTCTTTTACTTATTTTCAAAAATAAATTATTAAAAATTATATTCGGGAGCATATGGCTGCTCTTTTTGCCAAATACAATTTATATTTTTACCGATCTTGAGCATCTCATTTATCAGTGGCATCTGGTTCCTATGCCTCTCTTGCTCTTTTTGCTTTTTCAATATGCTGTTTTTGAAATAGCGGGAATTCTTACATTTTTTCTGGGTTTTCTTCCATTTGAGCGGTTCATACAAGGGAAATTATTTGATAAGCATGCAGGTGCGTTTATCATTGCTTTGAATTTTCTTATTGCCTTTGGGATGGTGCTTGGCAGAGTAGAGCGAATCAACTCATGGGAAGTGATCATACACCCTTTGCAGGTGGTCAGCTCAGCCTTTACTGTTTTGACTACGTTTGATTTATTAGGGCTGACACTATTATTTGGTTTGTTTTGCAATTTTTTGTATTTTCTTTTCAGAGACCAGGTACGTGTCGTTATAAGAAAATATTTACAACTTTTGGATTGACAAATACCTGCCGATGATTTTTAATTAGTTTAGATACTATTTTTATCCTATGCAAACACGTAAGCGAGCGAAATCTGCCGTATTTGGAAAAAAGGCAAAAACAAAAAATGAAAAAGAAGTGATGGAACCCGTGGAGACGGTAACAAGCGCTGTTAAGTCTAAAAAAAATGTGGAGAAAGCAGCAGTTGTAGAACGCAGGATCGTTCCGGAAAAACCGCAGATTGAAGAATCGTCTACAGTTCTGCCAAAAGAAGAAGTGACAGCACCTTCCGAAGTGACTACGCCTGTTAGTGAATTTGTAACGGAGAATCCGTTTTCGACGACTCCTGTTTCTTCAATTCCGGAAACTGAGCCTCCATCTATCGCTCAACCGGAAAAGCATATTGAAGAGCCGATAGCACCGTCTACTCCTGCGGTAGTCCCAGAACAGCCTGTTCAGCCAGCTGTTTCACAGGAATTATCTTCTACATTGCCCCCCAGTGCATTTACAATTCAAACCAGCGAAGTCCCTTCAGTCGCCGTATCTGAAAAAAAGAAATCATTCTGGGTTTATTTTCTTGTGGTTGCTTTCCTTTCATTCATTTTAGGATTGGGAGCAATGGCTGCCGTGAGTTATTCCGGTCTACTGAATATAAAAGTGCCGAAATTATCATCCGCCGTTCATCTGCCTGTTTTCTCGGGTGCAAAACCTACTCCAACTGCCACCCCAGCGCCAACTGCCGCGCCGACACAAAAACCTGTCAATCTGCAGGCATATACCATTTCAGTTCTCAATGGGAGCGGTATTACCGGAAAAGCTGCTGATGTGAAAGCGTCTCTGGTGCAAGCAGGTTTTGATGTAAGCTCTATCGGAAATGCTGATAAAAGCACGTATACAAGAACGGAACTTGCGGCAAAAAAGACTGTTGATGCAGCGTATTTATCCAAATTGGAGACCGCATTGAAAAAGTTCTTCGTTGTTGATACATCAGTTGCTGTATTGCCGGCTTCAAGTACGACTGATGTGACGATAACCATCGGCTCCCAAACCGCACAATAGACAATAACTCTCCGCATCGTGGACGACGTTAGAGCTTTTTCAGAATTACGAAGTTATGTTTATTATTCACTTATTATAATGTAAAGTGAGCATCGTTGGTGAGAATGGGAATTTTTGGATATAGATAAATATAAAGCGCGACGAATAAGAAATAATAGTTTAAAATAAGTCCTAAGGCGGTAAAAGATGTCTGGAATGCCTTCAAGAAATTCTGTCGGGCTCTAATCCTTTCCAAAACACGGCTATGTTCGGTCTTGTTTTTGAAGAAATACCTACCGATCAGGAGCTTATCGATGAAACCCTTAAATTAGTCCCTCTTTTTAAGTTAAATGAGGCATACAAGAAATCAAAATCATTGTCTGTGAGCCAGATGGGTCTGGAACATAACGTCCTCATAACCCAACCTTGACCTATTGTATCAAATCCCGCAGATTTTATCATTATAACTGTCTCATCCCGAGGCGAAACGAGACAAATGAGACACTATAAAAAAGTGTGTCTCTTTTCTATAATATGCTCATAATTATAAAAAATCCTAATGATATAGTTTGATATATTTATAGTCCTGCCTCTTTTATGCAAAATGTCAAAGGCACAAGAAACATACAAAATTGGCGACAAGATACAGATGGGAGATGTTATTCTGGCCGTAAACAAAGTAGATACAGCAACAGGTGGACAATATACAAAACCAGCTGAAGGAAACCATTGGGTAGATCTCAATCTAACTATTGAGAATACAGGATCAACTCAAGAATACATTACTACCATGGGACAAATGTTTATTATCGACAAAGATAACAATCAGTACCAAGTGGCAGTAACGGGAAAACGAATGGAAAATGCTGGTTCTCTCGGACTTGATGGTGCATTAGTCGCCAAAGCGAAGAAAACGGATTGGGTTGGATTTGAAGTGCCAACAACAGCAACAGGACTCAAATTACAATACAACGCCAGTTTTTTCAGCAACAAAAACATTCTGGTTGATCTCGGAATTTAATCGTTCTTAATTTAAAAACATTTCGGGTTAGAGTGCCTATCCTCCGAAATGTTTTTAGTTTTCCGGCTAGTAGTATTTTCCGGCTGGACTTCAGAGGAGTATTGTGCGGTACCTTATACCCAAAATATGAATAACACATCATTTAGCAAAGTAGACTTTTTTATTTCAAATATTTTATTTAATGTGCTCTGTGGGGTCAATGATTTTATCATTTTTGAAAATATCCTGATGACTTACTCCACTAAGAACTAACTTAAATACTACAAAGCTTACTGAGGCGCTAGATGTATTAGCAAATGTATGAGGGGTATTGCCAGTTCTAATTAAATCACCTTTTCTAACTAATGTTTTCTGTTCTTGACTATTTTCATCTTTCCAACGAGCTTCAAGCTCGCCATCTAATATCAGTAATGTTTCTTCAATTTTTTCATGATGATGCCAAACTTGTGTTGTTCCAGAAGGAATTTCATTATAATGAATTTCATATTCTGGAAATAGATAGTAGTCTATTTTGGTGCCATCAGGTTTATCCGTATGTTGAGCATTAGCTCTTCTAAGAATTTCCATTGAAAACTATATAAATATTTTCTAGGTTTATGCGCGAAGTTTTACCCAAGCTTGTCTTTTTTTATCACTTTCAACGGCAGCTTCAATAAACGCCATACTTTTTACTCCATCCTCCACTGTTGGGAATTCATAGTTTTCTAAATGTATAGTTTTCCCTTCACGACGATCTTTTAAGACTTTAAAGAAATCCACGTAAAGATTAGCAAAGGCTTCTACAAATGCTTCAGGATGTCCTGCTGGTAAACGGGTAAGTGATTGCGCTTCAGGGCTCAAATAGGATGTACCAGCTCGTATTACTTCTGTAGGATGCCCATTTCTTTTTAAGTAAACAGTATTAGGATCCATCTGTTTCCATTCAAGACCAGCTAGCGTACCGTATATCCTAATATGTAAATCATTTTCTTCTCCTGCAGATGTTTGAGAGATATTATAAATACCTTTTGCTCCATTTGTATATCTCGCAAGAACTGCTGCACTATCATCTAGTACACGTCCCTCTGAACGAGTAAGATCGGCACAAATTGAATCGATAGAGAGTCCTGAAATATAGCGTGAAAGATGTTCTGCGTGTGATCCAATATCAGTCAAGCACGTTGAAAGTCCAACTATTTTAGGATCCATACGCCATCCTATTTGCTGCATTCGAGCCTTTGCAAGTGGAGGTAAAAGCCACCCCTGAATATAGTTAGTAAAAATTTGTCTAATCTCTCCTAAAGTCCCATCTTTAATCATTTTTCTCATTTCTTTTACTAAAGGATATCCTGAGTAATTATGAGAAATCATAAGAGGAGTATTTGTCTTTTTAGCAATATCCTGAAGTTTCTGTGCTTCCTTCAAGTTTAATGTAAAAGGTTTTTCACAAATTACAGGAATTCCTGCTAATAGAAATTGCTTAGCTATTTCAAAATGAGAATTGTTTGGAGTTGAAATAACAATGCACTCGATTCGATCGTTAATTGACAATTTTTGCTCTTCTCGAAGCATGTCTTTATATGTTCTATATATACGAGAAAGCCCTATCTTTTCTCCCGTTGCTTGCGCGCGAGAGGTGCACCAGCAACAAGAATTCCTTTTTCAGTCAAATTAATTGCCCAACGATGTACTGGCCCTGAGAAGGAACCCTCACCGCCACCAACCATCCCTACTCTAAAGGGAGATGAATTATTTAAGGATTTTTTGGAATTTTTCATAAGCGTCTGCTTCAGGCAATTGAACTGAAGGTGCTTTCATCAAATAAGCAGATATCTCTGGAGTATGCTCTATCTTTCCTGTTTCTTTAAGAACTCTAGCAGCTCTTACGGCATCGACTACAATCCCTGCACTATTCGGACTGTCTTCATCATCAATTAGAGCATGTACAGAAGCTGAAATACCACCAAACATTTCTCCCGTTATATAGATTGATGTACGCTTATGATCAAAATTCTTTTTTGCATAGACCAATCTTGCAACAGGTACTGCATCATCTTTACTCAAAATACTATTAAGCGAAGCTTTCTTGCTTTCTTCTTTTGAGTGAGGTCTCAGATGAAGATTAAGAAAATCAGCGTTACCTCCTATATTGGTTTGATCGGAGTGGGTAATCAGAAAACCTCGTGATTTAAGTAATTCCAAGCAAACTCTATTAACAATAGTTGCACCTAATTGACTTTTAATATCATCACCAATTAATACAAGTCCCTTCTTAATGAATCTTTTTTGCCACTTTGGATCTCGAGCAAGATGAGCTGGCATGCAATTTATAAAACTACATCCTGCTTCCAGCGCAGCCTCAGCATAGACAGAAGCAGCTTGGTCACTTCCTGTAGGAAGATAATTAATTACAACTTCTGCGCCACTTTCCTTAAGTTCTTTAGCTACATCCACGGGTTTCAAATTGCTCTCATGTATGTAATATTCCCTTGCTTCCTCTGTAACGCTATCGTATGTAGGTCCACGCTTTACTATAACTTTACTAGGATGTGGGTCTGTAATTTTAATTGTGTGGTTTGGTTCAGCGTTAATAGCTTCATGAAGAGGTTTTCCTACTTTTCGTTCGTCTATATCAAAAGCAGCAACAACTTCGATGTCTGATACAGAATATCCGCCTATTTTAAAATGCATTAATCCAATTTTTTCTTGAGGGTTATCAGAGTAGAAAGAGACTCCTTCATAAAAACTCTTTGCACAATTACCAACACCAACAATTGCTACTTTAATTTTCTTTGCCATAATTTAAATCTTCGCTTATTATACGATAAAGAAAGTAAAATACAATAGTCAATCTCAATGGTAATTGATATTTTCAATCTTAGGAATCCGCATACCATATGATATAATTCAGTATTACAAAAAATGAAAATAAAAGATAAAAGCATGAAGCAAAGCAACAGTATTTTAACTGTGGGGAAAAATATCCTTGACATAGAATCAAAGGGTATTGCTCTTGTACGAGATAACTTAGATCAATCTTTTGTTGATGCTGTTAGCTTACTTTATAATACACAAGGCACTATTATTGTCACCGGTATTGGAAAGTCAGGAATGATAGCAAAAAAAATTGTTGCGACTTTACAGAGTACTGGCCTTTCGAGCCACTTTGTGCATCCCGTTGATGCTTTTCATGGTGATTTTGGTATGATAAAGCAAGGAGATACAATAATTGTTATATCTAATAGTGGCGAGTCAGGGGAATTGGTTGCGTTTCTAAAGGTTATAAAAAGCTCTGATTTTAATAATAAAATTTTGTTGATATCAGCAAACAATAAATCTTCAATTGCTACCTTTGCCGATGTCGTATTACAAACCTACGTTACAGCTGAAAATGATGATGAGAATGCAAAATTTATTCCAACAACTAGTATAACTGTTTCGCTTTCACTGGCAGATGCCTTGATAATCTCATTATTAAAACTAAAAAGCTTTCATGTTAAAGATTTTTATAGAAATCATCCTGGAGGAAAAATTGGAGAAAAATTAAAAATGGTTGTTAAAACCAATTTCTAATTTAGCTTGGCAAGATTTATAAAAATTTGATTAAATTCTTCCTCAAT
>JAJYHW010000075.1 GCA_021784535.1 bacterium | reverse complement strand
TCTGAGAGCAATTTTATTTTTTGAGAATATAATATCCGGCTTGCTAGATAATTTTGAGTGGAGTTTATATCTCATTCCTCTTGAGAATAAGAATTTTCTGACTAATATTTCCGGTTTCGTATTCGTCCCCCTGATCTGTGACATATCCCAGCTTCTTTTCTGCTTTGATATTTTGTCCATAATACTTATCCAGTACTTTTATAACTCTTTTTGCTATATCTGTCACTACAGGAACAACAATTGAATTACCAAACTGTTTATATAACTGCATGTCTGATACTGCAAATTTAAAATTTTTATCATCAAAACCCATTAATCTCGCACATTCCCTAGGGGTTAATCTTCTAGGATTTTTATCTTTTTGAGCTATAAGAATTTCAGAGCCATCCTTATAATAACGGGCACTTAAAGTTCTTGTATAACTGTCTGGATCAGCAATACCGAATCCAAATCCATTTCCGGCAGCTTTATGTTTAGCCGCATATTTTTGAAGATATGTCCATAAATTATTTGTTAATGTGTACTTAGGATTAACATTTTTTTCTAATATATCTTTTAATTTTGGCATGTCTTCCGGTTTCATAGTTTTTTCACGTTCCGGAAATTCAAATTCGAAGTCATCAGGGACAATCTTACTATCAAAGCCTACTATATATGTTCTTTCTCGATGTTGTGGTACATAATATTTTGCATCTATTACTTTGTATTGAACTTTATATTTTAAATCATTTTGTAAAATATTCATTATAACTTTAAAGGTATTTCCTTTATCGTGACTTATTAGATTTTTGACATTTTCTAACATAAATGCCGGAGGTCTTTTATTTTCAAGTATTCGAGCTAAGTCAAAGAATAAGTTGCCCTGTTTAGCGTGGTCAAATCCATGCTTCCTGCCTAAACTTTTATTTTTAGATACACCTGCTATAGAAAATGGTTGACAGGGAAAACCTGCTAAAAGAATATCGAAATCGGGGATTGAATTTGCTTCTATTTCCTGAATATCTCCCTGTGGCTTATCGCCAAAATTAGCTTCGTAAGTCTTTTGAGCATATTTATCCCATTCGGAAGTAAAAACACATTTAGCTCCAGCTGCTTCATACCCTCTCCTTGTTCCTCCTATACCAGCAAATAAATCAATAAATGTGTATTGTTTTTTCATGAAGCCACCTAATAATCATTATACAACACTAGTGCTAATACTGGTTTACTAAATTTAGTGACAATTTTTATATACAGGAGACCCTTGGTCTCCTCTTTGCAAGGGTAAAATGCACGAGGTCGTTGCCTCGCCCTTGCAAATTCACCTCCCGCTTTCCTTTCAGTCTATATGTCGGGCACAGGGCACTGGCCCGACAAAAACAATTATGAATATTCAAAAGGAAGGAGGTGACAAAAAATGAATGAACAAACAACAGAACAGCAAATTGATAGTTTTGTATTTAGAGAGATTTACGCTTGTCAAACTGGACTTATTGAAGAAGTTTTTAAGCAGCAAATATTTACGGTTGATGACGTATATAATCTTTATCGGGAGTTTGATGGACAGTTACCATCTGTCAATACATGCGCTGAGTGTCAAATTGCATTCAGCTGCCTTGATAGCGAAACTGGTGAATGTGAGTCTTGTTTTGAGGCAAACCAAATGCCGCAGGAGATTTTTGAATGGTGGCTGGTATCTCCCTGGCTTGGGAAAAAACTACTCCTTGAGGGAGAGCCTGTCATAGATAACGGCTACGGTACGTGGTGGGGTCGTACAACAACCGGACAGGCTATTTCACTGGATGATGTCATCGAGAAAATATTCACAGACCTCATGGGGTATACAAAATAAATAATGGATCAGGTGGAGAGTGGGATACAACGAGCGTATTTCACTCTCCAAATAATATATACTGCTGGGAAGTTGTGGAGTTAACGGTTTACAGCTACAAGTTTCAGTTCTTTGCCAAGTATACCGGCAACGCGGCTAATAGTAGCAATACTGGAGTTGGTTGTACCACTTTCAAGTTTAGCAATCATATTTTGCGTCATACCAGCCTTATCAGCTACCTGTTGTTGGGTCAATTTCTTATCGAGGCGGGCTTGTATAAGCTCGCTGGAAATCCGAAATTCAGGTTCCAGAGCATCATATTCCCGCTTAAAATCGGGGTCTTGCAACATTGCTTTTTTGAGTTCTTTCCAAGATTGTGTCTTCATAGTTGCTTCTCCTATTCTGTTATAGATTATATCTCAAAAGATATATTAATGTCAAGATAATTTTATATCTTAAAATGTATATTTATTCAATCTCTGCCTTGCGTTGTCGTGCGATAGCCAGCTCTCTTTGAGGGGTTGTTTGGGTTTTCTTAATAAAACCGTGCAGTAGATAGATGTTGCGTCTAGAAGCAAACGCATAAAATATTCTCACTTCTTGTTTACCACGAACACGCAGTTCAATGAGGCCGTCACCTAACGCCTTCGCATGAGGCATACTCAGATCGGTTCCATACGTTTCCAGTAGGTCAAGCAATCGTGATACTTTAGCGCGTGTCGGGTTTTGCAATTCATGAATAAATTTACTGACGACTGGCTGGCCACTAGGAGTAATGTATAAATGTAGTTTCCAAGGTATATAGGTAATCTCTAAGAACTGCTTACAGTATACCATAGTACAGAATTAATGTGAGGATTATTCCCAAATTGCACCGGTTACTCCATCTTTTTTTGCATCCTGCGCAGTTGCGAAGTTAAACGAGAGATCTGCGGGCGTCTCTTCATCTTCAAACAAGTATTTCGTATATCGCTTGGCATAAATCATGCGTTCTTTTGTTTCAAACAATAATAATACCGTGGGAAATTTCTGATCAATAGTATTCTCCCATGCCGATGAAAAATAAAACTCTTTGAATTTTCGGATACGATTTCGTAACCGGTAACGCGGTAATGTCTGATCAAAATACGTAAGAAAATACCATTTTTTTCTTTTCCCTCTTTCTTTTTTACTAAATACAAGATCTACCGATAGTTCTGAATTCCTGAGGAAATGAAAGGGATTTTGAAGATCTGAAATGTCACTTGCTGTTGCATACTCATATGATTTTATGTCACTTTGTTGGTTATCTAATGCGCAACAAATCGTTGCTATCATGAGGCAATGCTCAATAAATGTAACAGAGCGCTTTTTATCAAAGTATAGTTTATGGATAAAAGTGTTATCATACATCCCAAATGTATTAACAAATCCAACACCACCGTTTCCTAAATAAAAGATTGCCGGACTCCTGTTTTTTCCGATTATTGCGTTATCATAGCGTCTTAGTACGTATTGATTTTGGATAAGGTATTTGAGCCATTTGTTGATTCGTGCTTCGTCTTTGTGTTTGAGAAAGGATTGTATATGTATTCTGGTAAGGAATCTGAAGCGGGGTATGAGGGTTAGTATTTCCTGTTGTTTTTGTGATAATTGTTTCTGTTGCATGTTATTATTATCTCTTTTATTGAATAGGTGTTATCTCTTTATGCCATGCCCATCCTGTATCAATAGATACTCCGTATTTATTAAAGGTAGGTGTCACAAAATTAGATAAAATCAGCCTCAATTATCCTATATTTTTGTCGTTAACGTCGACGACAGCATTAACGACAATTACAGGAGCTGTTTTTTCTTTTCTTTCACTCCCTTTTTTCCTCTGATTTGCTTTGGGGATTTCAAATTGGTTATTCTTTTTTTGATGGGAGCAGGTGTTATAGAAAGGAGTAGTTCCAGTTGCTTATTTACCTCAGCGCGGGTGGTTGCATAATGTGTTCTTGAGTATGCAATTATTTCGTCTTTTATCGTATCGTGCCCCTTTTGGTCAATTGGTATGGTAATGCCTGAAAACCCGTCTTCTGATTCTTCGTTTGTGACCTTCATAAAAAAATGATGAGGCGGCAGGTTTATGATCTGTCCCTCCTTAAGTTCAGGTGAAAAAATTGGCAAAAGTGCTTTTTCATCATCAGGACTTCCTTTAAGAGTAATATAGTTTCCGCTATTGCCGGTAATGATTTTTAATACCTTTGGGTCAGCAATCTGAGCAATATTTTGGTGCGATGGCGTAAAAAACACCCTGTATTTTCTTGATTCAGAAAAAAGCTCGGTAAAATGTTCTGTTGCAAAATTTTGAAATTCGTCAATGTAGACAAAAAAATCACGTCTTTTATTTTCCGGAATTTGTGCTCTTGCATAGGTTGCCAACTGAATGAGTGAAATAATAACGGTTCCAAAAAACGCGCTTCTCTCTTCTCCTAAATTTCCTTTGGAAAGATTGACCAGTACTATTTTCTCCTGATCCATAAGCTCTGCAATGTTGATCGTTGAGTGTTTCTGAAGAAGAATCGAGCGTGACAGCGGATCGGTAATAAATTCACCGATCTTGTTTGTTAATGGTGAGATAATATCTCCCAGCTTGTTTTTTGTATAGAGTATATATTCTTTTTCCCAGAATTGTTTGAGGATAGGATCAGAAATGCTCCCCATTATATTTTTCCGATACGGCGTATCTATTAAAAGTTTTTGGATGGTATATAACGATATGTATGGCGTGTCAGGAGTATTTGCAGGAATTTGTAATGCGGTAAGTACGGCATTTCTTAAAATATGCTCCATTCGTTGTCCCCAGTTCTTTTCAGGGGTGATCTTCATAAATATTGCCATCACAATTCCTGCAATTCTTAGTTGTTCTTCTTCTTTGTCTGCATACGCGATTCCGGGACTAAGAATATTGAGTCCTACTGGATATGCTTTATCAAAGGGATTGAGATAAACCACGTCTTTTATCCGATGAGCAGGAATAAGAGATAACAGATGCTCAACCATATCTCCGTGCGGATCGATAACTGCTATTCCCTTATTATTTTGAATGTCCTGCAGTGCCATGCCTTTAATGATTGTTGATTTTCCCATGCCGGTTTTGCCGGTAATATAGGTATGTTTTCGTCTATCTTTTTTGGAAAGTCCTACAGGGGTAACTTCTCCTCCAAAAATATTTTTTCCGACGGTTATATCAAGATCATTTGCATCCCGTTTTATAGAAACAGGGGGAGGAAGGTCATGACTCTTGTTTTTTGCAAGTCCTTCAATACTGGTAATATCCATATTGGGAAAATGATATAGATCTGAAAGCTCTGATGATGAAAGGATAGTTGTATTGTTTGCTAAGCTGCGTTTTGTAAAATCAGCAATCCGCTTATTGATTGCTCTGGTTGAAAAGAAGGGCAGCCAGGTAATTTCTCTTGGGATTAACGATTGATATTCGGTTGCATATTGCCCAAAAGATGAGATAAGACCAGTTCGTCTGGTATCAAAGGCATCCTGACTAATAGCAAGAATAAAACACCTGATTGACGTTGCAAACAGATTACCGGAAAGTTTTTCTTTGACAACGTTTGTTAATTCCTGTTCATAAGGATTGAAACGAATTTCAAGCGGGATTTTAGACGCTCCCCCGAAATAGTTTTTTGACTCGGGACCTTTTGGGTCAAGAAGCAGAAAAGGAATATGAATGACAAGGCGGATTAGAAATATGATAACCCATACCAGCGGACTGAGTAATATATATAAAGGAGAAGGAAGCATTCCTTCCAGAAACCCTTTATTAAGAACCGGTGATAGCTGTTTTCCCTGATAGATTGTGTGTTTTATTTTTTGGATACGCCGCTTGACGGTATCACTGAGCGTTGTACTAAGCACTATTTGAAACGCTATAATTTCTCCTGATTTTGGTTTGGCCATATTCCCTGTTAAAAAAGAGATTGAATCATGGACTCCCAATTTTTTTTGGTCGATAAGAGGGAGGGTAAAGTCTTTGGAAAGCTTAAATTCCAAGACACCGACTGATTTGGTTGTTTTTAGCACCTGCTCTGTTTGATTCTTTTTATGCGTTTTGGTAAAAAGAGGATTGTTGAATAAATAATCAGGAATTTTTTTTATGGTAAGGCCAGGCAGATACGATAAAAGCGTTTTTTGGAAAACGGATACTTCTGCTGGTGGTACTGCAATTATATATCGAATCCCTTCATCATGCGTTGAGACAATTTCCAGTGAAAATATATTCGCGGGTTGTAAAAACCCCCGGTGCATGGTACTTACTGTGTGAATTAACTTGTATAACTGCTCTGTAGCATAGGAAGATTTACTGGTATCGTGGGGAAAAGTAAGTTCAAGAAAGACATGGTTTTGTTGCCTTTTCCGGAAAAATATCCTAATTATTGCTGGAATGATATGGGTAATCATAAATCTTACCAAATAGAAAAAAATAATGAGTAAAAAAATAATAGCAAACGGGCCTAACGCGATAATAAGCGTTAATTCCGTGGGAGATACCTTTTGGATCGGTAATGAATTTAAAAAATGATAGAGTGCAAGTTGCCGGGAGATCGGAATGGGAAGGGAAAAAGCAAGACCAGAATAGAGTGTCTGGCTTTGGACTTGCTGCAGAATGTGCAGTTCTTGTGCTTCATATGTGTTATGCGGAACAAAGGATGCGACAGGAGATGGGGACGGATTAGAAGAATGCATAGGAGAATCCTTTCTCTTTCCACAGTTTGTACAATGCCGTATATGCATATTTTTCAAAATGGCTCCCTGTAAAATAGAGCGTTTTATTATGATAGGAAGGAATTTTATAATGATGTATTTCTGCAGTATGATCAGTACCGTCTGCTTCCAAACAGGAAAGAGTCGATGAGAGCAGTATCTTTTTTGCTTGGTCTTTTATAAACAGTTTTCTCTGATACTGACATATTTGAAGGAGTTTGTTGTAAAGCTGATCTGTTGCTTGAGAAGGAATCGGTCCGATATGTTTAAATCTGTTAATCATTCCATAATCTGTCCGTTTCCCCTCTCCTCCTTCGCTCTCAGTTGATGCTCCGATAATGGCTGCCGGAATCTTAACAATCTTAAAGCTAAAATCAACATCCGTAAGACACAGAAGGATATTTTGTTTAGCATAAAAACGTAAGGCACTCTTTAAATATGGTTGCATGACAAAAGTTAGTAGTACCTCAGCAATAATTTTTGCAGGAGAGGACATAATATTATGATCAATAATCCAGCCAATTTTTGTTCCTTCAGGTATGTCAAGAAAATATTTTTTATTGTTTTTAATTCTTTGCAGATAATTTTGTTTGACAGGATGCGTGTAGGAAAGATACTTTTTTAGCATATCAGAGGCCAATTGAAATGAGCGATATTTCATCCGTAAGCGAGAAAGCATGTAATAGTCTTTTTCATCATAAAGGGCGATATCGGTTTGCTTCTGCCATGCCATAATCGTTAAAAAGTAAGAGGCAGAAATTTGACTGATGCAAACTATATCATATGTGGCTATGAAATGAAATAGTTTTGTAATGAGCGCGGCGGTAGGCATATAACCACTTGCCCGGAAATTCTCGTCCCGTCTCTACATAATACCTTAAATATTAGTAAAAAATACATCTCTCTGCCAATCTAATCCTCTGTATATGGAGCGAATATGGCAGGGAGGGTAAATAACCTAGCGGCTGCTCTTCTAAGTCGCATAGTCTGAGCAAAGGTAGTTTGTTGTAGGCGTATCTCATCATATGCATTTGGTACGAATAGGCCTCCCGTTGATTGCCTGACACCTGCGTCATACATGGCTTTGTATCCACGCAAAGTCGTGTGCTCATCATCCATGCCCAAGACGACAGTAGTACCGTAATTGTCAGAACTGAAAACTTCAACAGCATTTGCTGCCACTTCAATCATTTCATCAAAGGTTTGTTCACCTTTACCTGGTGTTTTAGCGTGTGGGTTTGCTCGACGCATATATTGTCTACGCCTCTCGTCATCAATTATTTCTATAGTGTGCTCCAATGAACCGACACCTAAGTTTTTCACTTCTTCCAATTCGCTTCTTGTTTGTACTAAATTTGTAAGTAAATGTACTTTTTGATTACTATTATTTTTTGGGTCAAACTTGCCGCCTGTAATACCTCTCATCTCGCCTAGAAAGGACGATGTATAGTCTTTTAATGTAGGGTAATCTCGAAACGCACCAGTGATGATTTTTATCATTTTTAATCTATTCCAAGTATCCGTACCATACTTTTCTCTTAAATACGCCGCCGTTTCAGTGGGGTTAAAATTTACTAATCCAAAGTCTTTAGTATCAGTATGTACGCGAATGCAAAATGCACACTCCAATGGGCAAACCATTTGGGGGTTTATAAGCATGATGTCTTCACCGGTTATGTAAGCCAAAGGGGTTGGAGTTGCAGGCTCTATATAATGTACCCATGATTTCGGACCAGTAACTAAGGTAAGATTTAGTTATGGGGATACAACGAAGACAGCATACACCGAGATTTAAAAAACAGGTTGTTC
>JAJYHW010000044.1:17365-36621 GCA_021784535.1 bacterium | reverse complement strand
TGCCTGCGACCAAAAAAGAATTGAAAGCAATGGAACAAACGGAATAATCACAAGAAGAGCTCCAAAAAGAATAGTAAAGGTAAAAAGTCCATAAAATTCAGGGGCTTCTTTAAAAGAAAAATTAAGACCTGATTCAAAACCAAATGCTTCTGTAATGACATAAGACGTTGCAACGGGAACAAGTGCCGCGCCAAATAAAGAAGCGTTTAAGAGTCCAAAGCCAAACAGCAGCGCGGCAAAAGGACCAGCGAGGGGCTGCAATGCGAGCGCGGCGTCTTTCGCGTCATTAATGGGAATATTGTGAACAAATAACGTTGCCGCACACGCAACAATGATAAAAAAAGAAATAAAATTGGTGATAAATGAACCAAGGAAAACATCTCCTCTTTCAACTTTGAGATCTTCTTTTGCCAACTTCTTATCAACGACATAATCCTGGATAAAAAATTGCCCCCATGGAGTAATGGTCGTACCGATAACCGCAACAAGAGTAAGTAAATAATTCTTATTAAAATGAAATGAAGGAGTCACAAGGCTTTTTACCGCATCGCTCCACTGAGGATGAGCAAGAACTGCTGATGCAATATATACAAGATAAAAAGCTGATAAGGCAAGAAAAATCTGCTCCAGTCGTTTAAAGCTGCCTTTTGTAACACGAAAAAAGACAAGGATAAGCGCGATCGGAATCGAAATGAATTTACTGACATGAACAATCTCAAAAGCTGCGGCAATACCTGCAAATTCAGCAGCAATTGTCCCGATGTTGGCAATAAGCAGAACTGCCATAATAAACGTCGTCCATTTTATTCCGAATTTTTCGCGGATCAGCGATGCCAATCCTTTACCAGTAACAAGTCCCATACGCGCCCCGACTTCCTGAGTGACAGCAAGAGAAAACGTCGTAATAAAAAGCACCCACAAAAGCGAAAGTCCAAATTGCGCACCAGCAAGAGAATAGGTGGCAATACCACCGGCATCATTATCAACTGATCCTGAGATTATTCCGGGACCGAGTATCGCAAGAACGGGAAGAATGCGAATTACCTGTTGTTTAAATCGTGTCATCCCGCTCCTCCTCTTCTTCAATTCTTTGCATGACTGCATCTATTGAAATAATGCCAATTACTTTATTCTCGTTGGTAACAACAGGAAGAATTCTCAAATTATAATGAGCAAATTGGCGAAAAATACCGGTAAAATTCTCATCTTCATGGACAGAAAAAGGCTTAGTCACAAGCTTATTTATTTCTATGCTCGGATTTGCATTAATTAACTCGTTGGCATGAACCTGCCCGATAAGCGTATCATTTTCATCAGTAACAATAATGGCCTCTGGCTGCACTTGTGATTTTGAAAGCTCTCCTAGAACCTCTCCTATCGTTTTGTTGCCATTTACTTTATAAAACGTCACCTGCATCAGGCCGCCGGCAACATCATCAGGAAACAGCATGAGTTTTTCAACACGTTTTGCTTTCTCTGAACTTAGTAGCTTAAAAATTCTTTTAAAAGCTTTGGGATTAACATCATCTGCAATGTCTGCGATTTCGGACGATTGCATTTGTGCAAGAATTTTTTTTAGCTGCGCAGTTGGCAGCTGTTCCAGGATTGCCTCCTGAGTTTCACTATTTGCTTCCTCGATAGCATCAGCGGCTTTTTCTGCATCAAGCACCTCAACAATTCCTTCACGCTCCTTTGTTCCTGCTTCTTCCAGAATATCCGCAAGCTCCGCGGGATGAAGCATGTTCAGATTGCTTTTCCCGAGTTTTATACGAATATCGCCTGTTTCATAATCAAACGCCTCAACTGCTGACCAAGGAATAGTAACTGTCCTTAAGGGATTGATGCTACTCAAGCCAAGTCTTCGCAAAATACCGGCAAAACTGATATCAATACCAGTCACCTTCAATCCTCCATTTTCTTTCAACAGGACATCATTTACCCTGACCATTCTCTTTCCTGTCATATCAATAACCTGTTTATCAAGCAAATCTTCCGCAAGATAAAAATCATCATGATTATAAGGAATTGCAGTGAAATGCTCAGGAAGATAATAGGCGCCTGCTTTATATGTTATCTCATTAATCGGCACAGCGAATTTCTCACCGCCTTTTTTTAATAAAACAGTTGATACTTCAGGGGAATGTAATTGGGACGGAAGACCGAAATCAATTACCCTGGCATATTTCGCTGTATTAAGAAAAACCGTCTTTTTTATCAATTGGCTTACAAAAGTCATAGTAAATCTGCTGTAAAACACAAACAGGGGGAACGTTATTCCGAAGAACTCTTTACTACCTCAAGAAGAACACCCCTGCTCGTTGAGCTTTGACGTGTAAAAGGCTTATGATATAAAAATCAAGCAGCTTGGGATGAATCCTTAATCCGGAAGCATCTGTCCTGATCTGGATTGTCTTTCGACAGTGAAGATCAGCTGCTTTTGTCCTTTATTCGCCTCACCTAACGAGGTGTATTACTATATAATGTGAATTATAGTCTTCTTTTTTTTCTTTTGTCAACCGGCAGTGTTATTTATTGTCTTACATCGTTTTCAGAGCTTTTCCACCATGTATGCTCTAAAAACAGATAAAAAGCTCATAAAATTGACATATGCCATAGGCGTTGCTATTATCCGACGATGGCAAAATCAATTGTGGAATCCGGAATGCAAGAAGAAAAAAGAGTTTCTATTATCATCAATCCTAAAGCCGGAACTGGCAACAGAAAAGAAGCTGTCGAGAGCTCAATTTTACGATTACGTGAAAATGGGTGGACAATACTATCAAAAGTAGTATCTCGAAGCGCAACGCATGTAACTGATCTTGCTGCAGAAGCAGGTAAAGAAAGCGTTAATGGACCTGTACTGATAGCTGTATTTGGAGGAGATGGAACACTCAATTTAGCAGCACGAGGCGCAATCAATACAGAAGCAATTGTTTGCCATGTACCTATTGGAACAGTAAACGTCTGGGGACGAGAAACAAGAACGCCACGCAATGATCCCGTAAAGGCTATCAGCTCATTAACGCAAGGACAAATCGTTAAGGTAGATACGGGCATAATCAATCAGCAGCCGTTTTTACTTGTCGCTGGTGTCGGTTTGGATGCAGATGTATTTGCAAAAGTTGAAAGATTAAAAAAACAGAGAGTTAGATCCAAACTGCCCTACTATGCTCAAGAAGCAATAAAGGATATTTTTACTTATAGAGGATGTCACGCTCAAGTTCATTATGGAGATACGATAGAAGAAATGGAAATAATACAGGCATGGTTTGGAAATGCAAAACGATTAGCGTATATTACTCTTAGGCCCGAGGCAATATGTGATGATAAACGGATTGAAGCGACAATATTCTCAGGACGTATAGGCTATGACGTCGTTCGCGCGGGAATACCTGCACTTATGCAGCGAAGAGATAATCCAAATGCTGTCAGGTATTTGCAAGGAAAAAAATTCCAATTGGATTTTGATGGAGAAGTCCCGATAGAATATGACGGCGAAAGTGGTCCTGTCCCTACAGATCATATTGAAGTTGGTATACATCCATTATCATTAAATATACTTGTTCCTCAGATAACACGCAAAGTAACAATATTTAGCTCATAATCGCTGCCTCTTTATGAATTTCTTCTTCAGATTCAATTGGTAAAATCCTGCGTATACATCTTACCGTAAATGCCGCCGTCGATTACTCCAATACCAATTTGATGGAAATTGGGGCTAAGGATATTTGCCCGATGTCCGGGACTGTCCATAAGTCCCTGCATTGCAAGCGCGGTACCTGGAGCAAATGCAAGATTTTCTCCGGCATATTGATAATTAATTCCTGCTTTTGCCATCCGGTCAAAAGGAGACAATCCTTCAGGAGTATAGTGAGAAAAATAGCCGCGTGCAAACATATCTTCGGAATGTGCCCTTGCAAGTTCACGAAGTTTTTTATTCATCGTCAACGGCTCAAGGCCTTGCTTAATCCGTTCGCTATTCACCATCTGAAACATCTGCTGTTCAGCCTTCTTATCAACAGTACCGTTAGTGACTTTAAAATGGAGCTGTACCATTTCATTACTTGCCTGCTCAACGGTTAAAAAGTTAAGCGTTTCATTTAAGGCTCCTCCGAAAATGGCGTTCAGTTCATTTTCAAACTGCGCGGTATTCTCAACCAGGCGTGAACCAATATAAGAATTGTTCACTGCCTGCTTAATGACCGGAGATGAAGGAAATGTCACGATGACACTTAATAAAAAGGCTATAATAATAAAAGCTGATACAATACCCGGCAATATACCAAGCCAGTGATTAGTCAAAGTAAATAGCCTGCTAATCCTGCTTCCGGGAGGTAGCCCCGGCAGATAACGAACAATTCTTCGTGATAATAATGACAAAATAACCTCACTAATAAAAGCGACAAGAAAAAAACCTAACGCGTTTGCAGCCCCCAAAGGCATACCAAAAAAAAACGTAAAAAAACCAGCAACTAACATGTAGAACTTTAAGGCAGCGATAAATGCTATAATAAAGCTTACTAAATCTAACAATGATAAGGTAAAACCCAAAGAATAGCCTTCATGGATATAAAAAATTACTATCAGAAGGATAATAAGATCCAAAAAATTAAAAACAGCAAAATACTGTGATACATTGGAAAAAAAATGTGTTAAAATATTCATCCATTCTATTATACGCGATTTTGCCAGGATATTAAAAAGAAAATCTGATAGAATAAAATAAGAAGTGCAAAATGATCAAGCGGTATAAAAAGACAGTCAAAAAAGTACGGAAGCTGTCATTCTCAAAGAAGACACTCCTTTACTTCATCCTGCCGGTAATACTTATAGCTCTCACCCTAGGAGCATTTTATTACTTTGTTTTACGTGATCTACCTTCACCCTCTAATTTAAGCACCAATACCAAATCATACTCAAGCCGGATTTATGACCGTAACGGAAAATTGCTTTATACGCTTTACGGGAATCGTAATCAAACCTTTGTTCCGCTTTCCAGGATACCAAAATATATGCAGGAAGCAACAATTGCTATTGAAGATCGCAGCTTTTATCATCACGGCGCGATTGATATACGGGGCATTCTGCGAGCAGCGCTATCAATTATTATTCACAGACAGATTCAGGGAGGCTCAACGCTCACACAGCAACTGGTAAAAAATAGCCTGCTTACACCGGAACAGACCATTCAGCGAAAAATTAAGGAAGTTATCTTGGCATTTGCCACAGAAGCAATGTATTCCAAAAATCAAATACTTGAAATGTATCTTAATCAGGTACCCTACGGAGGCACTTCTTACGGCGTGGAAGCTGCAGCGCAGACATACTTCGGCAAAGATATTAGTAAATTAGACCTTGCCCAAATGGCTTTTCTTGCTGCGCTCCCTGAAGCACCGAGCGAACTATCACCTTATGGATCACACCCTGAGCTGGGTATTCAAAGACAACATGAAGTACTGCAAGATATGTATCAGCAGGGCTATATTACCAAAGCACAACGGGACAGTGCATTAAAAGAACAGCTTACCTTTCAAAAAATTACCAATCCCATCAAGGCTCCGCATTTTGTGTTTTATATCAGAGATCTTCTCGTACAAAAATATGGGCAAAAGGCTGTAGAAGAAGGAGGATTTAAAGTCATTACCAGCCTTGACCTTAATATCCAGAATATGGCGCAAAAGGTTGTTACTGATGAGGTTAATAAAATTGCCCATGATCATGTAACTAACGGCGCGGCGCTTGTTACGCAACCTGGTACAGGAGAAATTCTTGCAATGGTAGGAAGCAAAAATTTTTTTGACCCAAATAGCGGCAATGTGAATGATACGCTTGCGCTACTTCAGCCGGGATCATCAATCAAACCAATCAACTATGCTCTTGGTCTCCTAAACGGCTACGGAGCATCAACGCCTTTTATTGATGAACCCGTCTGTTTCCCTGATCCGCCAAACAAACCTTATTGTCCACACAATTATGACAGACGCTGGCATGGAATTGTCCAGATGCGCTATGCTTTAGCAAATTCTATCAATATTCCTGCTGTTGAAATGCTGCAACTCAATGGACTCTCCGCATTTATCAATCTTGCAAGAAAAATGGGAATTACCACTTTTACCAACCCTTCTGATTATGGACTATCACTCACTCTGGGCGGAGGAGAGATACGGATGATTGATATGGCAACTGCGTATGGTGTTTTGGCAAACCAGGGATATCGTGTCGACTTGCATCCAATCCTCAAAATCACAGACCGCAAAGGCAATGTTATTGAACAGTATAATCCTCCAGCAAGCCCGATATTTGGGAAAAAAATACTTCCATCTTCTGTCACCTTTATCATTTCAAACATTCTTGCCGACAACCAAGCGCGTGCAATGGAATTTGGCTTAAATTCCGCGCTGCATATTCCGGGTCAATATGTTTCTGTTAAAACAGGTACAACAAACAGCTACAGGGATAACTGGACAATCGGCTATACCCCCTCTTATGTAGTCGCCGCGTGGGTCGGAAACAACAACCACACTCCGATGTCTGGGGTGGTCACCGGTATTACCGGCGCTGCACCAATCTGGCATAATATTATGGCAAATTTGCTTCAAGGGAAAAAACCTGAAATTCCTCAAAAACCACCGGATGTCTTTGGTGAATATGTTTGCACAACAACCGGCCTAATCGCCTCAAAGAGCGGAAGCACCTGTCCGACGAGGTTTGAATATCTCATTAACGGGAAAAATCCAAAAATTCCTACAATTACGACAGAAAAAGTATGGGTTGATAAAACAACCAATGCCCAGGCACCTGCCGGAGATACTACCAATGTTGAACAACGGAACGAGACGGTGATGATTGATAATGTCGGACATATCTATTGCATGAGCTGCGCAGTCATCACGCCAACGCCTACACCATGACATCTACATGAGGACAAAAGTATGAAAAAACAAACAAAGCAAATCGATTACTTACATCAAAAACGAAGCGGATATAATCGTCAGTCCGGCAAAAAAACGCTACTGCTGGTCGGAATGCTCATCTTCTTTGTGGCAGTTCTCTCTATTACTACCCTCATACTCCTCTAAGCCTGTTCTCTTACAGTCAAATCTCCTGCTTTCTGCTTTAAAAGATTCAACTGCTCCTGCGGCGTATTCAAGCTAAATAAAAATCCTGTTGAGACAAAACGATTCACGCCTGCTGCTGCCGCGATCTGAATCGTCTCATCATTAATCCCGCCATCCGCCTCTACAGGTAAATATTCATTGATTTTTCTTAACGTTTTCACTTTTTCTAAACGATCTTCCTGAAATTTCGCGCCTGAAAAACCTGCTCTCTCTGCTGTATAAAAAAGAATCGCATCTAGATCATCATACGAGACTTGTACTGCATCAAGCGGTGTTGGCCCATCCACTGCAAGACCTGCTTCTCCAAATAATTGTGCTTGCGCAATAAATGCTGCCTGATCGGACATTTTTTCGACCTGTCCAATGAATCGGGTAAAACCGACATCTGCCCATTTTTCGATATGATTGATCGGCTCCTCTACCATCAAATGGATCTCAAAAAGAATTCCTTTATCTTCCGCTACCCAACCGCTTCGTTCCGTTGCCATTTGTTTTATGTATTCTCTAAAGGGTTCTGGATCGGCAAAAGTTGTATTTGGAGCGAATTTTCCATCACAGACGTCAATATGAATTGATTTGATAAACGGCTTGATGGCGTTTATTTTTTTTTCAATTTCGGAAAAGTCCTTATTTTCTGTGCCTGGGCTTGGGATAATTTCAAACATTATCTTAAATTTTACATCATAAACCTTCAATCTTTCTAATCTTCTCTATTCTCCGTACATGGCGTTCTTCGTTTGAGAAAGGTGTTTGTAGAAAGAGTTTTACTAACCCTAATGCCCTCTCCTCGCTGACGATTTCAGACCCAAGGGATAGTACATTTGCATCATTATGCTGACGGGCAAGCTGCACGTTCTTTTCTGATACGCCAAGAAATGCTCTAATGCCTTTTATTTTATTCGCGACCATGCATTCGCCAGCGCCTGATTTTCCAAAAACAATACCAAACGATCCGGAATGCTCAGCGACTTTTTCCGATGCAATGCTGATAAAGTCGGGATAATCATCATGCTTATCATAGAAAAAGGCACCGCAGTCTACAACGTCAAAGCTTTCTTCCTGCAAAAAAGCTTTTATTTTTTCTTTAAATGCAAACCCTGCATGATCTGTTGCCAGGTAAATCTTCATAATTATCTGTATTTATTTGCAGTAACAATTCGCATACATTCGTATCTCTATTTTCCCACAATGACTTCAACATCAGTTGGTATTGCGCTCGAAATGCTTGTAATTATTTTTACCGAAGAATCAGTCGCGGCAATTATTTTTTGCACTTGCTGTAAATCAGCAGTATTTTTTGCATACACAGTAAATCCTGTATACGTAAAGGATTTTGCATTTCCTATTGTAATATCAGTAAACCCTGCGCTCTTGAGCGCTGAAGCAATTTTCCCGGCTGCTCCAGGCGTACCGCTTCCATTAAGCACCGTTATTGATAATAATGCCAGCTTGACAGCAGGACTGCCTGTTGCGGATGGAGTAGTACTGAGTAGCGCTGAAGCTGTTGCTGGCGTTGGTGTCGCTGTTTTCACCTCTGTAGGGATAGGATTAGCTGGCTGAGGCATGGTACGTTTTGATGTGCTACCTAACAAATATAATGCTCCCAACGCAGTAACTATGACTAAAAAAAGAACAAAAAAAATAGTTATAAAACGTTTTTTATTTGAAGTTTTCTCAACGTACGCTGGTTGTCCTTGAAATACTGATTCGTCACTCATATTATTGTCCTCTTGATACTATCATATTTACCAACGATTGAAAATATCTGATATAATACTACTATGCCCGCAAAAAAACTTATCGCGTTTTTACTTATTATTACGTTAAATATTCTTCCTCTGGCTGTTTCCGTTCAGCAAGCATCCTCTGATCAACTTGATACGATCAATACTCAACTGGCTCAGCTCAACAATGAGTTAAGTCAATCAGTCGCGGCGACACAACCGCTGCAGTCACAGCTTGACAGTGAACAAAAACAAATCGCGAACATCAAAAATCAACTCGCGGGGATTGAATCAAATATTGTTATAAAGAAAAAACAAATTAATGACGGCTATGCAAATCTTGCACAAAAAGAAAAAATTATCAACGCAACCATTCGCGATTTCTATGTAAAAAGTTACTATGATTCACCTCTGCTTACATTCTTTTCTCAGGCAACAATGGCTGATGTGACCCAAACGCTTGCCTATCAGCACGCTCAGACAGAGCAGGACAAGTCAATTATTACCAATATCGCACTCACTATCAATGACCTACAAAGCGAGAAGATACAGCTACAGCAGGAAGAGGCATGGCTTGCCGCAACAAAAACCAAACTGGATGCTGATACTGCGCAATTGAACAAGATTATTACCGGCGCAAAAGCGTATCAATCACAGCTCTCAAATCAAATCGCGCAGCTTTCAGCACAACAGCAACAATTAATCGCTCAAAAATACGCATCTCTTGGCATTCCAACGACAGCAGAAACGACAAGCAGCGGTTGTTCAAGTGATATTAATCCATATAAAGACCCCGGATTTAGCGGGACAAAATTCGGCTTCTTTACCTATGGGGTACCAAACCGCGTAGGACTCAATCAATACGGCGCCAAAGGAAGGGCTGAAGCAGGGCAAAGTTATACTGACATTCTTAACGCGTATTATCAGAATTTCCAGATCACCACAATGCCCACTTCCTCAACAACGGTAATCGTCAACGGGACAAACGATTCAGGCGAAACATTTTCAAATCAGTCGTTTACTGTTGAAGACTACCTGAAACATCTTTATGAAATGCCAAGCAGCTGGCCTGCCGAGGCATTGAAAGCACAGGCAGTTGCCGCGCGCTCCTATGTCATGCATGCAATTGCCAATGGACAGACAACCGTTCTTCCCAACACGCATTTCCAGGAAGTCAAAACAGAACTTAACGCACAGCCATGGATTGATGCAGTAAATGCCACCGCGGGACAGGTAATGACATCAGGCGGACAGCCAATCGAAGCATGGTTCTCCTCAACGCACGGCGGCTATGTCCATTCATCCAGCGATATCGGCTGGAGTGCTACTTCTTACACCAAAACAGCTCAGGACGCAAGCGGCCCTATCAATAGCTGGACAGACTTAAATAACAATGCGTATGACAAAGCTTCTCCCTGGTTCTATTGCGATTGGGGGTCACGTACACAATTTAACGGAACTGCATGGCTACAATCAAGCGATGTTGCTGATATAGCAAATGTCGTTATGCTTTCGCAGGCTGATAGCAGTACCACTTCTCATCTTTCCCAAACAGATAAAAATATCCCCGGTACCTGGAGCGCAGCGCAAGTACAACAGGAATTAAAAAACCGCGGCATTACTCCTTATACTTCTGTTTCAAACGTTTCAGTAAGTGCTGATTTTGGCTCAGGAACGACAACCACTGTTACTGTCACCGGTGATGCAGGCACCCATAGTTTTTCAGGAAGCAACTTCAAGACATTATTCAATCTTCGCGCTCCGGCAAATATCCAGATTGTCGGACCTCTCTATAATGTAGAGATTAGATAAAAGAAATGGTATATAATACCTCTGCACAGATTAGCGGATATACATGCTAACGCGTCATCATGTCTATGCCAGATATTTTTTCTGAAAGCCAACCTAGCCAGCCTGCATCTAAAGCACAACCGGCTACGACTGCCATGCAGCCTGAAACTGTTTCAGATGAACAGACAGACTTAAAACCGGTTCATCTTTTTACGACATATTGCCAAAGTCCCCGGGGAGTTTCATTTGCTGAACAGGAAAACGATGAACCCATCATTCTCTTCCTCAGGCGTGATTTTATCACCAACGTGCCATGGATAATCTCTACCATTGCGCTTATCTTCATCCCATATCTGATCCGTTTTATTTTTGTTTCAACAAGTTTTTCACTTTTTAGCCTTCCTGACAACATTTCTTTTATTCTCATCAGTTTTTATTATCTTATCGTTCTTGGATTTGTCTTTGCCAATCTCGCTTCATGGTTTTACAATATTGGGTTGGTAACGGATAGACGGGGCATTGATATTGACTTTCTTGATCTGACAGCCATCAATGTAGCGACAGCATCTCTTCCTGACATAAAGGATGTCGAATATACGCAAGCAGGTTTTGCGCAGTCTTTTTTTGATTATGGAGATGTCCGTCTGAGAATCGAAGCGACAGGCGAGGTATTTGTTTTTGAAAAAGTACCCAGACCGACAGAAATCGCAGGAATTATCAGTAAAATTATCGGGAGGCAGGGGTCATGAATCCAAATCCAGCAATTTTCACAACCCTTTTCAAAGCAGGCTCAATTTTCTATGTCAAAGTTGCCTTATTGATCCTCATTGGCATCTACATGCTATTTACCTTTATGCTTGCCATAAAAATCCGCTCGCTCAACAAAACTGTTTTTCTGCCGGCAGAAAGCGGCGAAGGGATTATCCGTGTTTTTGCCATTCTTTATCTACTTATCGTTCTCTCGCTTTTTATTATCACACTTGTTATAGTATAAATAATGCCCGAAGCCCATTCTGCCACACAATTAAGCCTTTCCTTTGCCAAACTGGTGGCAACACCGACAGAAATAGCGTGGTCTCAAGCATACAACGCTGGTAATGTATTTATCTGCCTATCTCTTATCTCAGAAGGAGCAGATGAAGACCGCACTCTTCAAACAATCGGCAAAGAACTTTTTAATGTCCTCCAATCTGAATTTTTTACGCTGCAGGAAAAAAATATAGCAGGCGTTAAGGGTGCAATACAAACAAGCGTCAGTACCCTTCCTCCAGAAATAACAGCAAGCGTAACACTTGCATTTTTCAAAGACGCGACACTTTTCATATTTATTGCCGGTAACGGCAAAATTGTAATGAAACGCAAAGAGAAAATCGGTACACTGCTTGCCAAGCAAAGCCCTTCTGATGGAATAATTGCATCAGCATCTGGATATGTCCAAAATAATGATACCATCATTCTGGAGACCGGCCATTTCGCTCAAGGAATTTCACCTAAAACGATACAGCAGGCGCTTGACCTGACGCTTCCTACCGATATTGTCGAGGCACTTTCTCCCCAAATGCATCAGCAGGATGATGGTGCACAAGCAGCTATCGTTATCACCTATAAAGGCACTTCTTCTCTACCTCCCGCAGAGATTTCTGAGACAGAAGAAGATCAAATGCTTGGCACTCTTTATCCCGCAAGAGTCCATGGCGAAGAGGAAACAAGCATGGAAAAAAAAGAAGTAGAACAGGAAGCTGAAACAGTTATCAGAAAGAAAAAAAAGATACGTCTACCGAAATTTCACTTCAATCTGCATTTAGGACACCGCCGCAGACTTTTTCTTAATATTGCCCTTATTCTCATA
The DNA here is from genome assembly GCA_021784535.1 of bacterium. Taxonomy (GTDB): domain Bacteria; phylum Patescibacteriota; class Microgenomatia; order Levybacterales; family UBA12049; genus JACDET01. Next base: position 24,139 of record JAJYHW010000044.1, on the reverse strand, counting down.
TTGCTTTTGGCTATCAGTATATATTTCACAATAAAAAAGTATAATCATGACAAGCAACAGGCATCGTTTCAAGACATTTACCCAACTGCACAACAATACTATTCAGAAGGACAGGGGCTTTCATCAGTAAATGCCAGTTTAAGCCAAATTAGCTATCACAAAGCAGAAAATCTTCTCAAAGAAGGACAAAACAAATTCCCGAAAGGATCAAAATATTATCAGCAGATTACGGCTTTGCTTACAAACGTAGAGAACAAGCTGCAAGGCGCTGCTGCCGGAAAAGCGATACATGCCACACAAGTACAGCCACAACAATATTCTTTACTTGCGGATGAACAAGTGATGAACAATGGTCTTGCCTTTGGACAGAATGCGACAGATGTCTATAGTATTACCAATACTGCAATCATCGCAATCTCAAAAACAGATGGAGCGAAAAAAGTAATTATTAAGAATAATAATGACTGGACGGTACCCGTTGCAATCATCCCCTACGACGGCAATATCTATGTGCTTGACCAGAAAAAAGGCATAGAAAAATTCGTAGCCGGGACAGGAGGCTTTAGTAAAACTAATTATTTTAGTGGCACTGCTCCCGATCTTTCACAAGCAACAGGCATGGCGATTGATGGGTCAATCTGGCTTCTTTTCAAAGACGGTACTATCATGCAATATACAAGAGGTAACTCAAACGGACTGCAAATTACCGGTCTTTTGAAACCTCTTTCGCATCCGACAAAAATTATTACCGACATTACCATGACAAATATCTATGTACTTGATACAGGCAACAGCAGAATTGTGCAATTTGATAAAACCGGCAAGTATCAAAATGCTTTCAGCTCATCAGTAATTTCAAATGCAAAAGATTTTACCGTTTCGGAGAAAGATAAAACAGCTCAGATACTTTCTCAAAACAAGGTATGGGAACTGCATTTTTAAACAAATGCTTTTTTTAACGCTAAAAATAAAGACTTCTTTAAAATCAGATCCTGGATAAAGCAGGAAAGGCAGACGTTACGAACGTATCATTTTTTCTCCAAAATAACCGCCGTGTTATCTTTATAAACCTCATGCCATCCCATCTTTTTCGCTTCCTGAACAACAGGATAAAATGATCTCCAGGAAAATAAAAAGCGTCCCAACCAACTATTGTCTGTAATTTTAAAACCAAAAAAAGTAATCTCAGGCTTCGTGAGATCGCCTGCAGGGACAAGAAGAGTTGTGATATGATATTTTGCCGCAAACGTTGAAAATGACACTTCATCTGATAGCACTTTTTTATAATCAGCAAATGCGTAATTGCTTTCACCCAGCTTATTGGCATTCCACCGCCAACTTGGCATCCGTCCATCTATAAAATCTTTCTTCTCCGGCAATTTCCAAATCAGATACCCTCCCCAATCATACGAAGAAAAAATCTGCTGACTGGGAAGATGCCTGCGTAGATAGCGTACTGCCTGCACCGGATAACTATTTTGATATATATGCTCTACAGACACTCCGTAAAAAAAGACGGCAATTTGTGGCAAGACCAGAGTCAGTGCGATAATACAAAATCCCCGATATGCGATCGTGAACCGATTACTACCGTAAAGATGACTTGTGGCATCATGATAAAGAAATGAAAGGCCCCGCAGGGTAAATGCAAACGAAATGATTACCCATATTGGAATATTGCGCATGCTTGCAAGGGCTTCAAAAAGGAGAAAAGAATAAAGAAAAAGTTCTGTTACTCTATAGCGCTTCCAGTAGCGAAACATAAGACTTAACGATAAACAAAAATAAATCCAGAAAGCAAAATTGGTAAAATAAAAGGCAGGATACCATTCTGCAATTGACCAACGCAACTGTGAGTCAGAAAGCTGCATCCAGAATTCCCACCACAGTCTGATCCCAAACGGATTGATAAGTGTTGCAGCAAAACACAAGAATAAGATAAAAAGCGATTGTCTGGTTATTTTTTTCTCTTCAAGCCATCTGCCCACAATCATAACCGCAAGCACGCCCAACCCTATGCCAAAACCGCCATGCAGGTTTGCCCAGAAAAGAAATAAAACAGGGAGGACAAAGCGCCATTTCTCCCAAAAAGATTTGTGATAGAACACGAGTATGAGAATCGATAAAAAGAACCAGGTAAGAAGTTGTGTGCGAATTCCGACAAAATCAAAAAGAGATCCCCCCGCAAGAAAAAGCGGAAGCAATACCCATTTCTTCTCAACTTTTATTATCTGCAGAAACACACTTCCTATTGCCAGAAGGGTATATACAGCTAGCAAAGGTACTTGTCCAAATGTATTAAAGGTAAGTGACCAGAATACATTTGAAAGCCATTCATGATCAACAAAAGGATAGCTTGGCATAGAATAGGAAAAAGGATCGGTATAGGGAATTCCTTGTCGCAAAATATGATTTCCAGCCTGAATATGCCAGCCGAAATCAGGATCCTCAACGATTGCGCCGCGGAGAAAAAAACAAATGAAGTAAAATAAGAATACTAATAGCAATACCAATCGCATGCGACTCATTGTCTTATTGTATACTATCAATGTTTATTACGAAGCCTATGATAAAATAAACATGAACGCAAAAGCGAGGTCTAATAATTTTTTCTGTTTCACCTGAACTCCTTGATTATTTTTTTAATTATGGATCGCGTGAACTGAAACCAAGAAAAATTATTTGCGCCGAACGAAATGATTATGAAAATTGCCAATCGCAAAGCATCATTTGATTATCAGCTCCTTGACCATTTTGAGGCAGGAGTTCATTTACTTGGCGCGGAAGTAAAAGCAGTGCGGGAAGGACATGTTGATCTGACAGGAAGTTTTGTGCGTTTCCTTGGCAGCCAGGCATATCTTGTAAACGCGAACATTTTCCCGTACAAATACGCACGGCCTGAGACCTATGATGAAAAACGTACAAGAAAACTCTTATTACACAAAAAACAAATCATCTCTCTCAAATCAAAAATGGATAGTTCCAACTTGACAATCGTGCCTGTTTCACTGTATACTACGCATGGATTGATTAAGATAGAATTGGCTCTAGCCAAGGCTAAAAAGAAGTTTGAAAAACGGGAAGCAATCAAAAAAAGGGACATTGACAGAGAAATAGCAGAAGAGCTGAAAAAGAGAATATAAATTCGAATTTCTAAAATTTTAAAGTTCAAAACATTTTGAAATTTGGTCATTTTGACATTGTTTCGAGTTTCGCAATTCGGATTTCGAATTTAAAAATCGATGTTCGCCTTTAGAAATCTTAAATCGATTTTTATAGGGGGATGATTTGATTCGACGAGAAAAGTACCTTAAAACTGCAAGCCGGCGATGATTCACGAGCCGCTAAACTGAATCAAAAAATAAATGCTGATAAACAAGCATTACTCCGAGAGAAAGCGGCTCAAATCCGTCAAACTCTTGCGAGAATGGGATCAGCTTTCCGGCCAAATTATTTGGCAGCTATAGCTTAAACCATTTGTTCATATTTATCTTCCCTCACCGGGATGGTATGGGCATAAAAACAGGTGAGGAAAACTGTAAAAGGATGGTTTGACTTTTATTGAATTTATCAACCTATACTTTGTTACTCCGGGTCGATTGGGAAAATGACAAAGTGAATCACAACAATCGACTACGCTTGTAGATGTTTTAACTAATTTTGCTCGGACTCCGGTTCACTGCCGGACATCTCCACACTTCGCCCTCGCTATCGTTTGGGCTTTGCGTGGCAGGCCTCAATCTCAAAATATATAAGCGATAATTGAAATATAAAATTTAATTGAAAAATAATTCTATCGTGGACAATAACAGTTCCAATACAAAAATCTATTTACTTTAATCACTACTTCATATTTAATACAAAGGGTGAAGAAAAATAATATTATCATAATTGGTGGCGGTGCTGCTGGGACTGCGGCTGCACATACACTTTCTCAAAAAGGATATACAGTAACAATCCTTGAAAAAAATGATCGTCTTGGGGGACGCATCCATAGCATTACAACAGATGATGCGATTTTTGAAGTCGGAGCTGGCTTCGTGTCTGACTTCTACACAAACACTCTCAAACTTATTAAGAGTACCGGCCTTGAAAAGTATTTGCAGACTCGTAAGAGCTACTCTGCTCTTGTAAGAAATGGCACTCTTCATCCTTTACTTTCCAAATCAGCCATCTTTGGGACCTCTATTCTGTCAAATCGAGCAAAACTGCAATTTGCCAGAGAGTTATTTAAAATAACTGCTATATGGAATAAAATCGATCCATTACATATGTGGAAAATGTATCCTTATGATAAACAATCGATAAGTCAGGCTTTTATAAAGAAAAATGAACAAGAATTACTTGAATATTTTATTCAACCTGCGCTTGATGGTTATTTTTATTGGTCTGCAAAAAATATATCAGAAGCTATGCTGATGATCATCTTCAAGACTTTACTAACTCGCCAACATACATATATTCTTAAATGCGGATTGCAACGTATTCCTGAAAAAGCTGCTGAAGGAAGCCATCTATTATTAGCTCATGAGGTGACTCAAGTACAAAAAATCTCAAAAAATGAATATGAGGTTACAGTAAAAAGTAATAAAAGCACAAAAAAACTTCGAGCGCCGATCTAATGGCATAATTTGCGCTACAACAGCAACAATTGTGCCAAAGATAATAAAAGGATTAAATAAAAAACAGCTAGCTTTCTTTGCATCTGTTCATTATTCAACAACAGCAGTAGCAGCAAAAACATTTAATCCAAAAATTACTCCCCAAAACTATAATATTGCCTATCCCCGGAAAGAAAGGACAACAATTGGTGCAATAACGATTGTTTCAGATATTATGAAAGATGAGATAAAGAAGACAACGCTTGTCAAACTATATGCCTCAGGTGCATCAGGAAAAAAACTTTGCATAGAAACTGATGATAAAATTGATGCTACTCTTTCAAAAGCTGCCTTTCTCAGCAATAAAGTTTTCGACATGTCAGCAAATCCAACATTTCGGTATATCCAACGCTGGAATGAAGCACTACCAGAATTTAATACTGGACACTTTCATCGCCTCCATGCATTTATGAGTGACGAAATTGAATCAGAAAATGACAATATTACATTCGCAGGTGATTATATAGGAGGGCCTTTTATTGAAGGAGCTTTTACCAGCGGCGTGAATGCGGCGTTACGACTTAACCAACGACTCCATTTACAATAAATGCAAGCTTAAGCACTCTCATGCGATAAACTGTTTTTTATCGACAATATCTCTCACTTCAAAAAAATCGCCATAAGCTCAATCTCAAAAAAAAATTTGCACCGTTTTATAAAATTTTTTCTTATACGATATAAAAGAGGCGTATCTTTGAGACACATTTTGCGACGCTTCCTTCGAACAAAAAACCTTCATACGTATAGTATAATAAGATACATGAAACATGTCGATACGACAGATGAGCTTGTCGCTTTTTCTAAACGCATTCGTGAAGCAAGAGAAGACGCACGACTTTCTCAGCAGGATCTAGGAAAAAGTATCGGCCTATCTGACAAAGCAATTTCAGCCTACGAAAAAGACGAATCCAACCACTCTTAAGTAATCTGAAAAAAATTGCTCACAATCGAAAGAGAACTTGCTGAAATAAAACGACTCCTCAAAAAAGCAAAATAACCAGAGAGTTTCTCTACAAAAATGCTCACAAAACTTTGGTAAGCCTGATCAGCATGATATAATACTTTTATGGGCCAGTAGTTCAGTGGTAGAACAGGTGTCTTATACACACCATGTCGGGGGTTCGATCCCTCCCTGGCCCACCATGAAACTTCCACAACAAGCAAAAAAAGTTTTTCAAGGCAAAATCTTCTCAGTGCATCAATGGGAACAAAAATTGTATGACGGCAGTACTGCCACCTTTGAAATGCTCAAACGTCCCGGCACAATTCAAATCATCCCTGTGACAGATACACAGGTATACCTGTCATATGAAGAACAACCCACCAAACCGCGGTCATATACGCTTCTTGGCGGCCGTATGGAACCCGATGAAGAACCGCTTACTACAGCCAAAAGAGAATTGCTTGAAGAAGCAGGACTTGTATCAGGTGACTGGGAACTAATCAAGACCTACGAATTTGAGGGAAAAATTGAATGGCCGATGTATCTCTATGTAGCACGGAACTGCCGCAAAGTTTCGGAACAAAAACTTGATCCGGGTGAACAAATTGAAGTCAAAAAAGTATCATTTGCTGCATTTATAAAGACTGCTTCTTCTGAGAATTTCTGGAATATATTTTTCACCAATGATGTGTTACGAATGAGATTGGATAAAGAAAAACTTACGGAATTCAAAAAAAAGTTATTTAAATAAACAGGAATGACACGTATGTAGCTAGAGCTCACTGAGCGTTGAGGTGTCTTTTGCTCTATCCTGAATATAATTGAGATACCGCTCGGTTGTAGAAAGCCTCTTGTGGCCGAGAATCTTTGATAACAAAACAAGTGAAACACCATGCTTTAAATGATGAGCGACAAAAGTATGGCGAAGATCGTTGACTTTTGCGTTCTCAATGCCCGCGATACGAAAATACCGCTCAATTGCTGTGCGAATGTTCCTAACAAGAAACGGCTTACCGGATTTGGTCACAAAGACATGGTCATCTTCAATCTTTGGTCTAATTGTCAGATAGCGACTTAATGCTTCTTTCGCAGATTTATTCAAAGGCACATCCCGTGCTTCATGTTTTTCATGAGGTCGGATTTTAATACTATCTTCCATAACATCACCAA
>JAJYHW010000044.1:0-17355 GCA_021784535.1 bacterium | reverse complement strand
CGGTCTGCAGTAATATCTCAATGATCGCGTACATTCTTGCGTCATTTCTCGCCGCATCCCGAAGAGCTCTATATTCAGTAGGTTTAAGCATACGCGGTGCTGCCAATTCATACTGAGGATGCGACACTAAAAGCGATGGATCATCAGTCACATATTCGTTGACCTTCAAAAAACGATAAAAAGTGCGGGTAGAATTCAATTTCCGCGAAAGTGATTTTGGCGTATATCCTCTTTCAGATAACTTCCCCAAAAACGCTTGAATATCATCTTTTGTGACATCATGAATATGCTCTTTATCCAGTTCTTCAAGAAATAAGGCCAACTGATCAATATCTTTCCCATATGCGAGAACTGTAGCGCTTGAATGTTTTTTGCCGCGGAGAAAATCTACGAACTCTTTCTGCGCATCAGCAATCTTAATAGTTTTCATAAATTGACAAATCCCATAATATCACAAATCTACCTGGAATACAAGCGTAATAATTGCAATACTTGCAAAAAGGGATTATATTAAAATGCATTATGCCTTATAAAAAAATAGCTTTTTTTGCCGTTCTTATTGCTCTTCTTTTTATGGTCAATAATCTCATCCATTCTATTTATTCTATCTGGCAAAAACAGGATCTCCTTGTCCAAGCGAAAAAAACTCTTACGGCAGCAAAACAGGAAAATCAAAAACTTAAAAAAGAAATAGCGCAGGCAAATCAGCCACAATTTGTCGAAACTGAAGCCCGAAATAAATTGTTGCTCGGCAAGCCCGGGGAAGGAATTATTATTCTTCCTGAAAATCAGGTAACAGCAACGGCATCTTCTACACCTGAAACATCCAATTCCAAACCCAATTGGCAACAATGGTGGAATATCTTCTTTGGCTCATAACAATTGGGAATTTATTTTATACCTATTGAGAAGACTGTGTCGAATCTGGATTTGACTGAGGAACTGCAGGAGTTGAATTCTCAGATGATACTGGCTGTACGGATTCTTCAGAAGGAGAAGGTGCTGGTGCTTCCGATACTGCAGACTGCGGCGTGACAGGCTCAGGTGTCGAAAACGGCTCTGCTGGAGCCTGTACGGGATCTTCCTCATTTGAGACGGCAGGCGAAGGAATTGCAGGCTCAACTGGCTCCAGCAGAGGAGGTGTTGATTCTGCCGGAGGCACTACCGGTGATTCACTGGTCGGAACAACAGGATTCTGAAAAGGCGCAACGGGCTGTGACGGCCCTTGCGATACTGGAGGCACTACTGCCTGATCACTGACTGGAGTTACTGGTGTTTGCGTATTGTTATCCATGTTTCTGTATTAACTTTCTCATATTTCCCTGCCTCATGTCAAGAAGTAGATTGAATTTGGAACAATATTTGGCAAATGATAAAAAGAGTAGTAGCATTAAGATATGCTAATCCTTTTCTTTTTTGCCTTCCTTGCGGGAATTGTAACGATTCTATCACCTTGCATTCTGCCTGTTCTTCCGATTGTCTTATCAGGATCTCTCAGCGGGGGGAAAAAACGCCCCTTAGGTATTATTCTCGGTTTTATTTTGAGTTTTACTTTATTTACTCTTTTTTTTACAACAATCGTACGGGCCACAGGAATTCCTGCAAATATCCTGCGAATTATTGCCGGCATCATATTGCTGTTCTTTGGAACAAGCCTTCTTGTTCCCTCTTTCCAACAATTCATAGAAAAACTTTTTATCAAACTCTCTATTCTTACTCCAAAAAACACTCACCGGTCTGGTTTTTGGGGAGGTTTTCTTATTGGACTGACCATTGGCGTCGTATGGACTCCTTGTGTCGGGCCAATTCTCGCCTCAGTCATCGCGCTTGCGGCAACCAGCAAGGTTACCTTTACTATTTTTTTAATAACACTTATATATTCTCTTGGCACTGCTATCCCAATGCTTCTTGTCATGTATGGCAGCTGGAATTTGCTTAATAAAGCTCCATGGCTTACCAAAAATACTCCTGCTATCCAAAAGATATTCGGTGTTCTTATGATTATTTTTGCATTCCTAATCCTGACCAACCTTGATCAACAAATTGAGGGCTATCTCGCAGCAACGCCTTATGGAGCTGATCTGACACATATCGAAAATAACAGAACTGTTGCTAAGCAACTTTCTGCATTAAAACAACAATCAAGCAATATGCCTATCAATACAGCAAATTTATTCAACGCCGATGTGCCAGCGCCTGAATTTGTTGGCATTAGCCATTGGCTCAATACAAATCATCCAATCTCAATAAAGCAATTAAAAGGCAAAGTCGTTCTTGTTGATTTCTGGACATATACCTGTATCAATTGTATCCGGACGCTCCCTCATATCACGAGTTGGTATGATAAATATCATAACCAAGGCTTTGTAGTAATCGGCGTTCACACTCCTGAATTTGCATTTGAGCATGAAACAGCCAATGTCCAAAACGCCATCAAACAATATCATATCCATTACCCTGTTGCTCAAGACAACAACTATGCCACCTGGAATAATTACAATAATCAATACTGGCCTGCTGAATATTTAATTGATGCAAGTGGCACTATCAGACGAATTCATTTCGGTGAAGGTGGATATACTCAAATGGAATCAGCAATCCAAATCTTATTAAAACAAGCAGGGCATAAAGTAACACAAAAGCTTGGCACTATACCGAATACTACGCCACAAGGGCAAATTTCCCCTGAAACCTATCTTGGCTCAAACCGCATGCAGTACTATTATCCAAGTACAACTTTAGAAAACGGCACTAGTACTTTTACTCTCTCGAGTTCTATTCCTCAAAATACCTTTAGCCTCGGCGGACAATGGACGATTACTGGTGAGCAAGCAGTGACAGGCAAAAACGCAACGCTGACATATAATTTTACTGCTGATAAAGTCTACCTAGTCTTACAACCAAGTACGTCCGAGAAAACTTCTGAAGTTAAAGTTTTTTTGGACAACAAACCGGTTGATACTACCAACGCAGGAGCAGATGTTAAAAACGGCATACTCACTGTTACAACTGACCGACTCTACAATCTCATTGATTTTCATGGCAAGACAGAAAACCACCTCTTAAAACTTGAATTCAAAACTCCCGGCATCCAGGTGTTTGCCTTTACCTTTGGGTAAATAACACTCCTCTCTTTTTATACAAACTCATAGTTTGATTCTTTTACTAAAATTAGGATATAATACCGCCTATGACTACTATCGCAGAATCTCGTCTTCTCACGGATGCTCATAGAAAAAGAGAAAATAAACCTAAAACTGTCCTCTTAGGAAGCTTTCAGAAGGCACAAGAAACTATCAACGATACCATAGATGTATTTGAAAAAGCGGTGTAAAAGTACTTGCTCCAAAAAAATCAAGAATTATCAGCTATGTAGGTGACTTTGCTATTTTAGAGTCAGATAAACCTTTGATAGACAAAATGAAAGCTACAGGTGCTACATCTGCAGAAATTAGTGTTCAGGTAGAAAGAGAATTTCTTGCTCATTTCCCTCGTGCAGATTTTATCTTCATAGTTAACCCCGATGGCTATACGGGAATTACCGTTAATGGTGAAATAGGTTATGCAATCGCTCGAAAAAAACCTGTTTATGCGCTTAATCCCTTGGATCTCGCCATAGATGATCATCCGGTTTATCAAGGGGTAGCTAAAATAATTAAAGTATTTTCCCCGCAAGATGTTGCAAAAATGGCACAGAATAATAGGTTAGATACTCATGGGTATTGGTGGTGCAGATGAAGAAGCGTGCTTTTACAAAAAATGACATATTGTGCACTTTCTGATAAAATTGTGTCATGAAAATCAAAACCAAAGATAATTTCGAACTTACTATTTCCTATCATAAAACAGATAAAGCAAAAGGGGTTATTATCTTTGCTCACGGAATAACCGTTGATAAAGATAATGAAGGTATTTTTGTTCGGGCAGATAAAAAACTACAAACAGTTGGATTCTCAACCCTGCGATTTGATTTTAGAGGTCATGGTCAAAGCCAAGGTCAATCCGAAAAAGATGTTACTATTGCAAATGAGCTTTGTGATTTAGGAGCAATAATTGATTTTGTACGAAAAGATAAATATATGTTTATTGGATTGGCAGGAGCGAGTTTTGGAGGGAGTATAGCCGCCTTATTTGCAGGACAACACCCAAGTCTTATCCAAAAACTTTTTCTGGCAAATCCGGTACTGGACTATGAGAAAGGCTTTCTCAAGCCTACTACTCCATGGGCAAAGAAGTCTTTTGAAGATGTCTTTGATCGGATTGACAGAGAAGGATTTATCGCTATTGGGAGCAGGAAATTTAAAGTAGGTCGAAAATTATTTGAAGAGATGTCTATTTATCATCCTTATGAAACCTTAAAAGCATACACGAATCCCTTGTTCATTGTTCATGGAGATAAAGATAACAAAGTAGCCTTCCAAGATACGTACAAGTGTTTTCAAAACCTCCCAAATAAGCAAAAACATTTTGAAAAAATAGAAGGCTCAGAACATGGTTTCCATGAAAAGCCATTTGAAACGCAGGTTACAAAAATGATTGTCAATTTTTTTACTAAAGATTATTCATGATAATCCTCTTTGGAATAACGTGAGATATAATATGCTACCATAATAAGTCCCAAGTGTGAGAATGCTTGCGGATAATTGCCAAGATATTTCCCTGAATTCACATCTATTTCTTCGGCGAGTAACCCTTGTTCATTTATATATGACGAAAACGTGTGGAAAAGCCCACGCGCTTTTGTTGTCTCACCGATGATCGCAAGTGCTGAAATATACCAAAATGTACAAAGGAGAAACGCTCCTTCTCCACGAGGAGTACCGTCTTCATTGAGATACCGATATACGAAAATATCATTCTTTACAAGCTGTCTTTTTGTATTTTCGATAATAGTGGTCGTTTTTGGGTCATATTTATCTAAAAATTGCAACAGGACAAAAAGAAAATTTGTTGCGTCCTGATTCTCTGTGCCAGCAGTTTGCTTCAAGATCCCTTTTTCTGCATCATAACAGTTTTCCCAAATCCATGATTTGATTTTCTTCTCTAAAGCACTTAGCCATTCAATTTCTGTGGCTGTCATCTTCAGACGTTTCCCCATCCGCAATGCACGATTTACTCCCACCCATGCCATCACTTTGCTGTAAGTAAACTGATAATCTCCGGTACGCACCTCCCAAATTCCCCGATCTTTCTTTTGCCAATTTACTTCAATTTGTTTAACCAAATTAAGAATAAGTGATTTTTCAATTTCCAAATTATGCATCCCGCGTTTATCAGCAAAATAATGTGCATCAATCAGTGCTCCATACACATCAAGCTGAAATTGTAACGTCGCATTATTCCCGACTCTGACCGGCCGTGATCCTTGATATCCTTGCATGTATGATAAAATTTTTTCGTGAGGAACAGGCTTGCCTTCAATTGTGTAGACAAGAGACGTCCTAAATGCTTTTTCAGCAGATTGTTCAGCAATTGTTTGCAAAAATGCGAAAAATTTTTCAGCCTCTTCTTGAAATCCCAATACATGAAATGCATACAAACTAAATGTTGCATCCCGTACCCACACGTATCGATAATCCCAATTCCGATCCCCGCCTAATTCTTCAGGAAGCGAAGTGGTCGGTGCAGCCACGATAGCACCGGTTGGATAGAACTGTAAAAGCTTCAGTGTGATTGCTGATCGTTTTAAAAGATCTTCATATAAAGGAAAAAAGTTTCCTTTTGCAAGCCACTTTTCCCAAAAACGCGTCGTATGATCTTCAAGCCCTGAGGTAAATTCGGTTTCTTCATACACATGATCCAACCGAACATATTCAAGTCTCATTTCGCATATTTCCCCTTCTGCGATGTGAATACTAATTTCCGCAAAGCCCTTTCCGGGTGAAATTTGCGCCTTCTCAGGCAGGTATAAGCGTAACGTTGCTTTTTCTTCCAATTGCACATCTATACTGTGTGTCTTGTAATCATAAAAGAGGCCGGGAACTGATTGCGCATACTCAGGTCGGGGAGAAAAAGAAAAATGAAGCGTTACATTTCCCTTGATGCCGGTCAGCTTTCGAACTAAATAATGCTCCCGACAAGGATACTTCGGCTGCGGTACCATAAAATCTTTTATCGAAACCTCAGTTTTGTCTTTTTGAACGACAGTTTCTAAAATTGCGGTATTATTGATATAGTACGACTTCACGTCAAACCCGCTGGTATCAAGTGCAAAAAAACCTCCTTTATCATCAAGAAGTTTTGCAAAAATACTCGGACTGTCAAAATGCGGAAGACAAAGCCAATCGATTGAACCTGTTTTTGAAACAAGCGCGGCAGAATGAAGATCTCCGACGAGAAAATAATCTTCTATTGTTGTCTGATAATTTTTCTGAGGCATTATTTTTTATTATAACAAAATAAGTAACTATACCAGACTGATACCTTTCGATAGCGTTTTTATACTTCACAAAACACTAAATACTTGCTAGCATAAAAACATGCGAAGAAAACTGTCAGGGTATTTCTTGCTTTCACTTTTCTCATTTGGTTTTTTTAGTATTGTTTTCCAGACGATGGCAAACGCACAAGGAACATCAATCCGACAACCATTGCAGCAGTCGCAGGCTGCGATGCCAACCCTGCCAATTCCAACACCAACAATTTATAACGCTTTGCCGGTTTTTTCTGCAAAAGCACTAAAAAAACAACAAACAAAACAACCTTTACCGACTCCAACAATTTATCTTGCACAGCAGCCAACTCCCTCAATCATACAAGCTTCATTTAAGATTTCCCCCACTGCGGCATCTGTACCAACAGTCACGATAGTGCCACAACCAACGAGCGCAGGAATAGTAGACATTGAGACACTTTTCGGCAAATACAGCACTGCCTATAACGTTAGCGAAAATGAATTAAAGAAAATCGCAAAATGCGAATCAGGATTCAATACGACGTCTGATACCGGTACCTATGCGGGTATGTTCCAGTTTTCCGAAGGAACATGGGAATCTACAAGGAATATGATGAAACTTGATCCTAATCCAGAACTTCGAAAAAATGCAAAAGAAGCTATTAGAACTGCTGCATTTATGCTTTCACAAGGAAGAGAAAATGCCTGGCCAAACTGCCACTAATGCATTTATATTCAAATCTCTTGCAAAAAGCAAATTTACCAAGCACTGGTGCCTTAAAAAGACAAATCCCGCCTATTGTTGTCTCTCGCTGCCTTAGAAACAAGCGGGCGGGTTTGCCTATCTATTGCTCTGCGTGCCATAAAGATCTTTTCTCAATGATCTTGTTTACTATACTGCGTCGATGTAAGAAATACTTATAAAAAGTTGTAAGAAGCAGGTAATACCTACAAAAGATTTTGGTATATAATAAACTCTATGCAGATACTTGTTATAGAAGACGAAAAGAAAATTGCTGCAATACTGAAAAAAGGGCTCGAAGAAGATCTGTATAACATTGATCTTGCTTTTGACGGCAAAGAAGGAGAATATAAGGCATCTGTTAACTCCTATGACTGTATTATTTTAGACCTGATGATACCTGAACTTGATGGAATAACAGTATGTAGACGTATTAGAAGCGAAAACAAAAATATTCCAATTCTTATCCTGACTGCAAGAGACGATATAGAAGATAAAATTGCCGGACTTGATGCTGGAGCAGATGATTATGTTACCAAACCATTTTCAATAGAAGAAATCTCTGCTCGTATCCGTGCTCTTTTGCGCCGCGGCAATAAAGCGGATCCCGTTGTCCTTTCTCTTGCAGACGTCACACTTGATCCTTCAACTAAAATGGTTACAAGAGGCTCGCAAACAATTACTCTTACTGCAAAAGAATATATGCTTCTGGAATACTTTATGCGTCATCCCAATACAATTCTTTCCAAATCTCAATTACTTGAACACGTCTGGGACTACCATTATGAAGGGATTTCAAATATTGTCGAAACCTATATTAAATATTTACGAAAAAAATTACAGACATCACCTCACGATAAAGAGCTGATCTATACTATTCGGGGCCTAGGATATACTATGAAAGGGTAATAAGATGATACGACGGGCACGCATCAGATTGACACTATTTTATTCTACTATTTTTCTTTTGCTTTTTTGGAGTTTGAGTTTTGGTATTTATGCCTGGATGAATAGTTTTTTAGGAGACAGGAGTAAGACTTTTTTCGAAATTACAAACTCTCAATTCTATCAAGAAATGCCAAGCGATATTGTCATTGATAATTTACGCACTATTTTGCTTCTGATTGACACCATTCTCCTGATAGCAATTCCTGCAATCACCTGGCTTCTTACCGGCAATGCTCTTAATCCAGTACAAAAAGCGCGAAAACGTGAACAACAATTCCTCAGCGATGCTTCGCACGAATTACGAACTCCCCTCTCAATTCTCCGTGCTGAAATGGAAGTCGCATTAAAGAAAAAGCGTTCGCCAGCTGAATATCAAAAAGTTATTCAATCCAGCAAAGAAGAAGTTGATGATTTAAGCACGCTTGTTGAGAATTTATTGTACCTCAGTAGAGAAAACTCCAAACATAGCAATCCTATCACTGAGCAAATCGATCTTACAGAACTCGTTACGGAACGGATTGCAAATTTTCAGCACAAAGCACGACAAAAAAAATTGCAACTTATTCTTCAGCCATCCGAAACCAATCTCGTTATCCAGGGTAATCTGCATCTGCTTAAACGACTTTATACCAATTTGCTGGACAATGCTATTAAATACACATCTGAAGGAAGTATCACTATCACAATGAAAAAAACAAAAGAACATGCTCAAATAGCAATCACAGATACAGGTATTGGTATCCCGGAAGAAAAACAGGAAAAAATATTTGACAGATTTTATCGCACAGATGAATCCAGATCTGAACAAGGTTATGGACTGGGACTATCAATCGCCAAACAAATTGTCCAAGTGCATCATGGAACTGTTACGGTGGAATCTAGGGTAGGCAAAGGAACCACGATCACTTTGCTCTTTCCATTGATGCACTAACTTGACTAAGCAAATCCTGGAAAGAAATCTTTTTTAATCTGCGCTTCAGGTATCCCCATCCTCCGAAGTACTCTTTCATAAGAAGCAACCATAGCATGTGGTCCTGAAAGGTAAAATGTCCGCTCTTTATAGTCAGGAACTTCCTGCTGGATCATAGCCGCATCGATTCTACCAATCCTTCCTCTCCAATCCTGAGGAGAAACTGCTTTATCAGTCAATGTATACACCATTTTCACTCCCAGCTGCCGCTGTGCCTGATTAAAAACATCGACATACACTATCTCATCCATACGCTTGTTCGCATAAAACATCACTATCGGACGAGATTCATTTTTATCTAAAAGATATTTTAGCATACTGCGAAAAGGTGTTACGCCAATTCCGCCTGCGAGAAAAACCAGCTTCTTTTTTTTATCTTTCGGTAGAGTAAAATCCCCACTAATTTGAGCTCCGACAATTTTGCTGTTAGGTTGCATTGACAGCAGCGCGTTTTTAAAACTGCTCCCGTTCTGATAAAAACGCACACCAAGTCGTACAGTATTCTCTGTCGGTGATGAGGCGATAGTAAAATATCTTCTATTACCACGGGAATCAGTCTTCTCATGCGGCAATGTCCATTCCATATATTGACCGGGAGAAAAAGCCAAAGGATTTGTTGGTGCGAACAGAAAATCGAAAATATCCGCACCTATCCTCCGTTTTTCCATAAGCGGCGAGATCAGTTTTGCTTTCGGACTTACAACATAAGAAAAAATATTTCCAAGAACCAGTGCTATCTCAGGGGTTGTATAAAACGAACCGATATGAAATTGAGGAGCGAAGAGAATTCCTACAAATGCTCCATATATACCCTGCAATTTTTTCGTAGGAGGCGTCGTCAACGGCTCTGTCAACATGACAAATGCAAAGAAAAAAATTGAGGATGCAATAAAAACTCCCTGAAATATCTGCAAAATATTTCCTCCCTGCAGGATGGTAAAAAAAAGCATTGAAGAAAAAGCGCTGACAAAAAAATAAAAGACCAAATCAATTCTTCTGATCTTTCTCACGATCAATACTCCTAATAGCTCAAATGGCAACATAGGCAACGTCCCGATCCACCAGCTCGCGGAACCAACCAATGTAAGCGCGGTAATTACTACTGCTACTGCGACGGGATTAAAGATATGTTTTTTCCCTATAGCAAAAATGTACTTTGACGCCATACTAAGCACTCCTGCCCAAAAAAGGAACATGTAGCCTGAAAAAGAGTGAGCTGGAGAAATAATCAGTGACAGAATAAGCGATGTGATATATACCGACTCAACATTCGCAGGCGCATTAAATGTTTTGGAGAATATTTTATTCGTTACCCAGCTTACGATAACTAAAAAAACTGTTGAAAAGACTAGCTGAAACGGATTAAAATGCAGTATTCCGATAATGCTATATCCAAAAGCAATTACAAATAAAAGAAGTAAATAATAAAGTACCAGCCGGTACATTGTCAGTTTATCTAAAAATTTATCTATAAATTCCATCATACTATCCAATAAAACTCATAAAGCTTACCTGTCGCTTAACTCTTTGCCTGTTGCAGCGCAGAAGAAAGTGATTGTACAAATGCCTGACTTGATTCCGTTGCGCCTGAAACCGCATTCACGTTTGCAGATTGCGCTTGAATAGCCTCCTGAGCAAGCATTGGATCTGCTTGTGAATTAACATAAATCGAATAGCTATTATAATCAGGATGCTGCAAAAAAACGATGTTGGTAATTTTACCGCCAGAGATTGTTACTCTCACCTGTATATTGCCGTAAAACGCATCTGCTGCAGGACCTGTATATTGTCCGTCTTTATATTGCGATCCTGATTGCGGTACAGCTGTCGGTGTAACTGGTTGAGAAGTTGCTGTCGGCTGGGTCTGAGAAATTGCAGGAGATACGGGAGCAGTCGGCGGAATTTGCGTAATTGCTGTTGACGGCGAGACATATGCTTGACTCTTCCCGATTGTTGTCGAGGCAATAACAGGAGCCTGAGTAACTCCTTTTTTCTGAATATACAACGCATAACTGATAAAACTGACGATCACGATCGCCGATAAAATAAATTTTTTCATGATTTAGCTTGATTCAATGCTGACTGGAGTGATTGAATAAATGCCTGACTCGTTTCTGTTGCACCGGAAACAATGGCAACCTGCGCTGTTTGCGCCTGAATCGCTTCCTGTGTAAGATTGGGCATCGCGACATCATTGACTGCAATTGAATGAAAATTATCATGAGGATGTCGCAAGAATTGTATAGCGGTAATCTTTCCGTTTTGAATCGTTGCCTGTATCTGCACATTACCGTAAAAAGCATTTTCTACCGGGCCTGTATAGGTTCCATCTTTATACGCTGGCGGCTTTCCGTTTGAAGAACTTGCTGCTGCTGTGGTCTGGAAAGGATTAATCAATCGATGTTGTGAAACCGCAATTAACGCTACTTCGCCAATTTTCCCCATATTCTGCACAAGAACATACCCAATAATTGCCAGTGTTGCAACGGTAAGAATTGCTTTCTTCATACAAGTATGATACTGAATAAAAATGAGAGGAAGATGAGAAAAAACTAATATCTGTATGGTCCTTTTCGTATATCAGGATCGCCTCTGCCATATCCATCTGAATCCATACCCCGTCCCTGCACCCAGATATTGGGGATCTCAAACCCGACATAATCAGGTGCGTATACCACTTCACGACGGGATGGTTTATCCAATAAAACAAATGCTTTGATTGTAGCAACTTTTTTACTCCGTAATAATGCGCTTACCGAAGCTAGTGTTTTGCCTGTGTCCGCAATATCATCAACGAGTAAGAGATGCCTGCCTTGCGGATTTATGGTCATATCATATTCAATACGTGGCTCGTAGGTTGCGGTGGTACCATTCTGATAGCTGCTTACTTTCATAAATGTTACTTCAGCATCCCTTACTCCGTGCATATGAAGCCTCTCAAGTAAATCAACCGTCAACCAAGCCGCACCGGTCAACAATCCAACAAGTAGAAGTCGTTTCCCTTTATATGCTGTTATCAATGCTGCGGTGAGCTCATCTAACCGATGCTCAATTTCTTTAGCAGAAATAACCACTTCCCCTGGCTTGTATGCATCCGGATTTTTAAAATGATTATTCATTTAGACTCTTAGAACTAGTTTTAATAAAGCAAGATACAAAAAAATTGCTTACTCGCTTGCAACAGAGAAAAAATTTTTGTACCGAGCGCAAAAAAGTAACATTCCCAATAGCCTCTTATGTCAGCATAAATGAAAATAGAGACAAAAACAAGCATGCTGCTTGACATATATGTAATTTACATATAATATATGCTTATGATTTGCGGCGGCAGAAAACGATTTACCAACTTTAACGAATTGCAAACACCTCCCCTGCTCATTGAGCAATTTGTGGAGCCGTGTATTCTGTTATGCATCCTGCAAGAGCCCCGGCATGGATATGCAATCATGCAGTACTTAAAAGAAACCTGCCTCTGCGAAGCCATTGATGCAGGAAATTTTTATCGCGTCCTCAGCAAATTAAAAAATGAAAACCTTATTGCTGCACAAAAAGACGGAAGAAAATTTATCTATCATATTACTGCACATGGAAAAGTCTTCTTGTCCGGCTGGAAGACAACTCTTGAGAAAAACAAAGCAGTCCTTGCTGCTTATTTACAAAAATATGAGGAGGTAGCCCATGTTTAGCTTTTTTTCGAGTAATGTTCCTGAAATCGACTCATCCGAGGTAAAAAAAGCTCTTGACGCCAAACAGGACATTATTCTGCTTGATGTCCGTACGCCGATGGAATACGAAAAGACAAAAATTAACGGAAGCATCAACTTTTCTATTGAAAATATTACAAATCAGAAGGCTATTGAATCAATAATGCCAAACAAAAACGCAACAATCTATGTCTATTGTCTCAGCGGGTCGCGCAGTAACGCTGCAGTTCAAAGGATGATTGCTTACGGCTATACCAATGTGTTCAGTATGAAAAACGGTTTACTCGCCTGGCGAATGAAAAGATATCCATTAATATGACAAACAAATTACAAACGACAGCATATGGTTTAAAAAAGCAGGTAACAATTTCTTTTGAAGAAGCCGTTAAGCGTGTACAAGAATTGTTGCTAGAAGAAGGATTCGGCATCCTCACAACAATCGATGTGCAACAAACACTCAAAAAAAAACTGGATATTTTATATGACAAATACCTTATCTTGGGAGCATGTCATCCGCAATCTGCTTATAAAGCGCTTAAAGCAGATAAAGAAATAGGATTACTGCTTCCCTGCAATGTTATCGTTTATGAAGAAGATAACCAGGTAGTTGTCTCTGCAATTCGACCGACTATTGCTCTTTCTCTAGCCAAACATTCAACATTAGCTGAAACTGCGCAAGAAATCGAAAATAAACTAAAAAATGTACTTGAAAAAATATAGAGGAGGTGAAAAAAAATGCATATTACCTTAACAGATAAAAATTTTGTTGAAGAGGTCGAAAAAACAAACCAACCAGTACTTGTTGATTTCTGGGCATCATGGTGTGGTCCTTGTCTTATGCAGGCGCCAATTATCGACGAACTTGCTAAAGAATTTGCTGGAAAAGTAAAAGTCGGCAAACTCGAAGTTGATGAAAATCCACAGAAAGCAGCACAATTCGGAATCATGAGTATTCCAACGCTTGCAATCTTTAAAAATGGGAAAATGGTTCAGACAATGATTGGCTTACAGTCAAAAGAATCGCTGAAACAAACACTTCATAAGTATACCAACTAAACGGAAAATTATTTCAGAATCAGCGTTATTCCTGAAAGGACTAGGGCGAAGAAGACAATTTGTCTAAAAAGTTGTTCTGAAACTTTTAGATGCAGCTTATGCCCTAGCCAGTTGCTAATTAGTAGTATCGGAAATCCGATGAGAAATAAGGTAAGTACTTGCTGAGTAATTAATCTGTTTGCAATAATTAAAATAACCTGCATGGCCCCATTAATCAAAAAAACAGCAGACTTGTCGCACGAAGGCCCGCTTTATCTTTAAAAATACTTGAAAGATAGATAATAAGAGGAGGCCCGCCAACGGCAAATAAAGCTGACAGTACACCACTCACACTACCAATAATAAACCCAATGAGGTAATTGGGTTTAAAGACAACCTTTTTATCGGTAATAAAAAGCGTTACCGAAGAGAGAGTAATGATAACTCCCAACAGCTTCAGTAAGATAACATTTTGTGCAATGATGAGAAAATGGATGCCTACAAGACTTCCTAACAGATTACCAATAAGCAAAGGAATGAGTATTTTGTACTGAATATTTTTGTAGTATGTTTTTACGAGGAGAACATTTGCGCTAAATCCAAGTAAATTAGTAAAGGGAGCAACAGTTTTTAGCGGATATAATAAGGCAAGAAGCGGAACAGCCAGCAGCCCTCCCCCAAAGCCTGCAAATGCATTCATTAGGAAGGAAAAGAAAATAATAACCGCAGTAAAACCGAGTGTCACTTATGTATTGTAGCATCATTTTTTCTTAAGAACTTTAGCCCCCTCCTTTCTTGCCTCTGATAAACCAATTGCAACAAACAACAACATACTCTTGACAAATAGGTACCTTATCCAGCTACAATGGAGTATATGAAGAAACTAGCAAAAAAGAATCCTGCTTCCAGAAAAGCAGTAACGAAATCTCCACAGAGAGAATATCTTCATATTATTTCGATAACTTTTGTTGCTGTGCTTGTCGTCCTTGTTGGCGCAATTACAGCTCATGCTGTAACGCGAACGCAAGTACTGGGTATGGCATCTGGCCCCCGTTTTTTAGCTGACCAGGGCGACACTGGCAATAATATAACAAACGCCTCGCAGGATCAGAAAAGTCAGGATCAAAACAAGCCTTCCGGGACTGACAGCGGTCTTTCAAATGAACCTGCACAAATACACGCAGAGGCACCTGCTAAAAGCAATAAGATAGAAATTGCTACAGAGAAACAACCGCTAGGTAATGATGCGTTGACAAAAATCAATGATGCTCTAAAAGAAAAAGATATTCAGGTGGGGACAAATTCTGCAGAAGGATTTACAATTAAATCTCATGGAGTTGAGGCGGAAACGCATTTTCCTCTTTCAGTCAATCCTGCCACCAATGCTTTATCAGTCACAACCCCCGCAGGCACAAAAACGGTAACGGTACTGCCCAATCAGGCTGTCCAGAATCTTCTTCAACATCAAGTGCTTTCTGCTGTTTCCCAATCAACCGCCAGCGGTGCTGCAACTCCTATTATATTGACACAGATAGACAATCAGCCTGCCTTTGCCGTCAAAGGCGTGTCAGATAAGAAACTCTTTGGAATTTTTCCCATTTCACTTAATAAAACAGTTTTTGTCTCAGCGCAAACCGGTACTGTTCTGCAAACACAACAATCCTTTATTGATCAAATTCTCAACGCTCTCTCTTTTTAAGAAATTTACCAAAAAATCAGCTAATATAGTGTGCTTTGTTTAATAGATAAAAATACTTTATACATCATACTGCACGCTCCAGCCATATTTTTTCATACCAATAAATACGCGCTGTTATTTACAAAATATCTTTATATAATAAAAACATGAAGAATCCCTCAGTTTACTACTTTCCTGATAAAAATCATGCAACAGTGACAGAAGTTGGCGGCAAAGGACTTTCGCTTATTCAAGGGTGCTTAGCAGGATTACCTGTACCCTCCGGCTTTATTCTTTCCGTTTCCTTTTTCCAACCATGGTTTCAAGAATTACAAAAAACGGAAAACTGGAAAAAATTCATTCAACCGGAAAAATTTGACCTTAAAAAATCCTCAGTACTCCTTAAAGAAAAGGCATTGACACTTTCTCTCACCTCAGAACAAAAAAACAAGCTAGCAAAAGCACTGCAAAAATACCCAAAGACAATGTTATTTGCTGTCCGATCCTCTTCTCCTGAGGAAGATTTGGAAGGAGCATCATTTGCCGGAGGTTATGAGACAATTCTCGGAGTAAACATCAAAAATATGGAAAATGCCGTTAAAAAAGCATTTGCATCCTGCCTTGACTACAGAGTAGCTATTTATAAAAAAGAGCATGGGTTTAATATCGAGAAGCCAGAAATTGCTGTTATTGTACAAGAACAAATACCAAGCGAAATTGCAGGAGTGGGATTCTCAATAAATCCTGTCACGAATAATTTTGATGAAGCTGTTTTTACAGCCAACTTCGGCCTTGGCGAGACCGTAGTACAAGGCATCGTTACTCCCGATACATATATCGTTAATAAGTTACTCCTGCAAATAATTCACAAGCAACTAGGCGCAAAAGAAACCTCAATTTGGCTTTTGGACAATGGAGGAGCTAAAGAAAGAAAGAATAAAACAAATAATGAATTTTCGCTTTCAGACTCACAGGTACTTGAGCTTACAAAACTTATTTCGAAAGTTGCATTATTCTATAACAAACCTGTTGATATTGAATGGGCATTTGCAAAAGAGAAACTGTACCTCCTGCAGGCACGACCTATTACCGGATTTGTTCCACTTTCTCCCAACATGCTGACAAAACCTGGTGACAAAAAACAACTCTATCTTGACGTTACCATTGGAGTACAAGGCATTACTCACCCTCTCTCGGTTATGGCTACATCTCTTTTTACCCATCTTATTAAAAACGTAGGACATATGTTTTTTAATCGAGATCTCAATATTGATAATAAGACAACTCCGGCATTTATCGATAACGGACGCATGTTTCTTAATCTGTCTGTATTATTGCAACTTTTAGGAGAAAAAAGATTACAGGCATTTCTGCGTCTCTTTGATCCATTATCAGCTACAGCGTTTTCAGAGATTGAAACTAATCAATACATAGCAACTCACAATAAGTATTCTCTCTTACCCCGAAAATTAAGTTTATATTTCCCATTCATCGTTACTAGAATTATAAAAGCTAGGCTAAATCCGGAAAAAATGCATATGCAAACACAGAAGGAATTGCAAGAATTTGTTACCAAAGCAAAAGCAATTGCCGATCAAAAACTTCCCATGACAACACTTGCTGATGCATTACTACAAACAATAATACACCGTGTCATTCTTAAAACTGTTCCTCTTTTCTTACTAGCCGAATTTACCAAATCAGAACTGCAAAAAATTGCAGGCAATGAGAACCAGGAGCTGTTTAATCAATTAGATAGCGCATTGCCCAATAATATCACTACCCAAATGGGGTTAGCGTTGTTCCGCGTTTCTCAAGTATTGCCTTCTGATCTCAATTTAAAAAAACTGACGAAAGGAATACTTGACAGCACTTTGCGGCAGA
>JAJYHW010000087.1 GCA_021784535.1 bacterium | reverse complement strand
TATCCAGTCATAGTTATAATCTTAATGGTTTTGGTTATGGCGATAATGATGATTTTTGTTATCCCGCAACTTACTGTACTTTACGGCAATCTTAATCTGGCGCTTCCTTTGCCTACTGTTATTGTAATCGGGATTTCAACATTTTTAACGCAGTTCTGGTATATCGCGCTGACAATATTTGCGATTATCTTTTTTTATGCCAGAAGCTGGTATCATAAGCCTGAAGGGAAAAGAATGGTAGATATTTACATCCTCAAACTTCCCATTTTTGGGCAATTGTTTCGTGATAGCATGATGGCAGAGTTTGCGAGAACTTTGTCCTTGCTTATCAGTTCAGGATCTCTCGTGGTTGATTCGTTATTGCAGGGCAGCGAAGTAGTCGGAAATGTGATCTATAAAGAGGCAATCTCATTGGTTGCCAAGCGGGTTGAAAAAGGAATCTCCATGGGAGATGCGATGGAAGCAGCTCCACTTTTTCCACCTATGATTGTTGAAATGGTAAAAATTGGTGAGCAAACAGGTAAGCTGGATAATTCTTTACTGAAGGCGTCTGAATATTATGAACGGGAAGTTGAGGGAAAGGTAAAAGTGATGACAACATTGATGGAGCCGATTATTATGGTATTACTGGCACTTGGGGTCGGATTTTTAATTATCGCGATTATTACACCGATTTATAATCTGATTTCAAATATCAGTTAATTTGTTTCCTCAAGGTATTTTTTTACCTGTTCGAGAAGGTCTCCTGGCGTAATATCTGCCTTGATGATAAAAGCGGCGGCACCTTTGCTCATGGCGTCTCGAATAAGCGGTTCATGGTCAAGATTGGTGAGAAGGATTATCGGTCCGTTTTTTACCGGAGGTGGTGTTTTGACGAGCGCGTCCATGACGCTAAGTCCATCCATTTTGGGCATCATAACATCCAGGAGAATAAGATCATATCCGCCTTTTTTTAGCTTGTTAAATGCCTCCACGCCTTCACGCGCGGAATCAACGGTATATCCTTCATCTGTCAGTATCTCGACATAGAGCTCCCGGATATACTGATCGTCATCAACGACCATTACCTTTTTTGCCATGTTACACACATTATTGTGAAATTATCCTGTTTTGTCAATATGTCTGGTGGAATTGTGCCTGTTGGAAAGGAAACAATCTCTCCAGTTGCTTTTATCAATCTGCAACTAGAGGTCAGCGAGTAAGATGTTGTTGGCATTGTTTGTCAACAATATCTCACTATATCAGATTTTATTTATAAGGTTTATTGAGATTGTCCCTTGCAAAAGAGAAAAAAATGTAGTAAAATAATTACTATCGGATAGATTGATATGTCGTTGATCTCCGAATAAACATGGCGTTACCAGATTTATTAAGAGGAGCTCAACCTCCTTTTACAGAAAGAAAAAATGGATTAGGTCTTCGGAAAAATCGTGAGCTCCCTTATGATTCAGAGCGTTCATTAGCTCTTTTCGACAAGATTACAAATAGCGTACCTCACCAAGTAAGAGAGTCTTCAAGATTATTAGTGGAGAAAGCATTTGGTGATTTGCTAGCAAAACCAGAGAGATTAAGAGGCCGAGCAGACTCAGCGTTCTTAATACATACAAGAAGATTTCCCCAAAATGATGGACTTGGACTCCCTCCAAGCCATCCTGCACTAGATGACGCTGGAATGTGTTTCCCTGCTCTATCATTGCGTTATGGTATCCCTGATAAAGCGGTAGAAGAGTTTTGGGAGACCCTCCCTCCTTTTCAAGCAGGTACAATCGGTGGGTTTATGCCAGATGGAACTCCTGTAACAACTGCGTTGATTTCTGTACCTATTACTCCGACAGGTTTATTTGCATCAGTACATGATGGTATTGCAGGGCCAAGGAATTATGCTTTACCAAGAATCCGGGCAGCAGTAGATTTGGCAAATAAGTTTGGCGCTCAAGAAGGTTTCATCGGACTTGGAGAAACTCTTGCTAGTCTAACCAATCATGGAAGAATTCTCCTACAGGAATATCCTGATAACGATTTTAATACAGGGCATGCATTTACCACTTTAATGATTCAGCGATGGGTTGAAGAAGCGGCTCGACTTAAGGAAAGGGATCTTGCTGATTTAAAAATAACAATACTTGGTGCTGCAGGAGCTATTGGGAGAGCAACTTTAGGCTTCCTAGTAGATAAAGGAATTGATCCTTCACATATAATATTATATGATAAGTTAGGCGCAGAGGATAGAATTTTACGTAATCTGCGCGAATTCGGTTTAGATGAAAGAGGCGCTACTATTCTTACCGGTGATATGTTTGGTATGGATGGTAAGTTAAAACAAGCATGTGGAGATGCAGATCTTCTTGTTTCAGGAATGTCTACACCATTCCCAATTGTAAAAGCTGAATATCTTAAAAGAGGAGCTTCCTATATTGATGACTCTATGCCTCCTACATTAACCCGAGAAGAGGCAGATAAGGCCGATGTTTCTGTCTTTTGGGTCGTAGGTCGTCTTCCTGATGGTATGATAAGAGATTTGGATTATGGGTTAAAAGGAAATACAGGAGAATGGGGTTGTGCCGCAGAAACAGTAGCAATGACGACTCTGAAGAAGAGAGGACAAAAAGGTGTCCTTGATACAGTTGGACCTGTAACTCCAGAAAGAGTTACTATTGCCGGAAAAATTGCTGATGAAATGGGTATTGGATTAGGAGAACCACAGAGTTATGGATTACCTACAAGTGTTTCAACAGGAGGAACGTTAGTAGAATTTTCTGCTTGATATTTTTTACCTCTCCTATTGACTTCATCTATAAAGACTCATAAGATTAGATAAGAATATACTTATTCTATGGACATTAAAAATATTCTTGTTTTTTCCGCCTTTGTTATTAATCTTTGTCTTTCTCTATTTATTTATTTCCGGGCAAAAAAAACACCTGCAAATATATTCCTTGCAATTTTAGCGTTTGCAATTACTTTCTGGTGTCTTGCAATGTTCTTTTATCGTGCCGCCGATACGGTTTCAGCTTCTATATTATGGGCTAAATTACTTTATTTTTTCCCCGCTTTTACGCCGACAGCTTTTCTTCTTTGTGGTCTTTATTTTCCAAAGAATAAAGTCAATAACACTCTTGTTAATTTTATTATAATTCTAACATTTATAATGACATCACTGACTTTAATACAAGGTGCTGTAATTAAAAATGTTGTGTTTGTTCCAGGTGCTGAAAAAAGAATAATTTTTGGTTGGGCATATTACTATGGATATATTATTTATCTTCCTTTGGTTTTTATTATTTCCTATATAGTTTATTTTAAGAAGTATTTGCTTTCCTCGGCATACGTTAAGATGCAAATACTTTATTTACTTTTAGGAATAACACTTGCCTCCGTTCCTGCTATGATCACCAATTTAGATATGCCGACATTTGGTTATTTTGAGTTAAATTGGCTAGGGCAATTATTCACGGCTTTTTGGGGGTGGGCAGTTGTCTATGCAGTTGTTAGACATCGGTTGCTTGATGTAAGATTGGTTGTTGCTCGTGCCATTGCCTATTCTCTATTAGTTATTATACTCGGTTTCTTTTATTCATTTGGAGTTTTTATATTTGCAAATTTATTTTTTGGTCAGACTACAAATAGTGAATATCTTTATATATCAACACTCTTAGCTCTCTTTATTGCATTCAGCATACAACCACTTAAAAATTATTTAGAAAATGTTACAGATAAGATATTCTTTAAAGGAAAATATAATTCTAACGAATTAGTTTTCGATTTAACCCAAACTATGGCTTCTGCATTATTCCTTGAGGAATTGACTCAAAAAACTCTTAAACAATTACTTGAAGCATTAAGGATTACAAGAGGTACTTTTCTTCTTTTAAATGGAGAGAAAAAATTCCATATGGAAAACCCAGCAAACGCTTCAGGTATCCATATTGACAATAATGCGTTAAAGCACTTATATGAATTAAAACGAATTGTAATTTTTGATGAAGAAGATGATGAAAAGATAAAAGAAGCAATGCGCGCTATTAACATCGTTGTATCAGTCCCTTTATACGAAGAAGGTCATGAAGAAGGGCTCCTTGTTCTTGGAGAAAAGAAGTCTGGAGAGATTTATTCACAGCAGGATATTGAAGTTCTTGAAATATTCGGTCCTGAAGTTTCAGTCGCCCTCCGCAATGCAGAATCATATGAAGAGATAAGTAAATTTAATATTACGTTGAAAGAGGAAGTTGAAAGAGCGACGAGAAATCTTAAAAATGCCAATGAGCGGCTGAAAGTTCTTGATAAATTGAAGAATGAATTTGTGTCTGTTGCTTCGCATGAGCTCCGTACGCCGATGACTGCTATCAAATCCTATCTCTGGATGGCGCTTCATGATAAAGGAGGTATCCTGAATGAAAAACAACGGTATTATGTCCAGCGGGGGTATAATTCTGCTGATCGGCTCATACGGCTTGTCAATGACATGCTCAACATTTCCCGTATTGAATCAGGACGTATCATGATAACATTGCAATCCGTTGATTTGATCAAACTCACACAGGAAGTCGTTGATGACGTGCTTCCCCGCGCGAAAGAAATGGGTATAACCGTAAACATACGCAAACCGGCACCTCTCTCCCCGGCTCTTGCTGATCCCGATAAGATTAAAGAAGTGTTATTTAATCTTATTGGAAATTCGCTCAAGTTCACGCCTAAAGGAGGCACGATTACTGTGAGCTTCGCATTGAAAAACGGATATATCGAAACGAAAGTTGCGGATAACGGATCAGGTATTGCTCCTGAGGACATGGGAAAGCTTTTTCAGAAATTCGGTTTGGTGGAAGGATCATATATCACCAATCAAACAAGTACCAGTATGGGAACAGGTCTGGGACTTTTTATCTGCCGCTCTATTATCGAAATGCATCATGGTGAGATAAAAGCTGCATCAGAAGGGACAGGCAAAGGCTCTGTGTTCAGTTTTACATTGAAAGAATTTCAGGAAGCAGATATGCAAAATCTCAAACTAGAAGCGCTTTCTGATGAGAAAGAAAAATCCAGCTTAATTCATGCGGCCTTATAAGTCAAAAGTCATTTGAGCTAGCGATTTTTTCTTGCAGCCGTGTTGAAAAAATAAAAGTATTTTTCCCAGATCGTATCGGATGATTTGTATATATTATCTCCGAGAAAAAAATCAACAAGTGCTTCCCTCACTCGCAAAATTTCTTTCAACGAATCTTTATTTTTTTTATCATTGATAGTAAAATCAAGCAATTCCAGTCCTCTGTACAGCGCGTTGATACTCATCGGTTTTTCCCCTTTTTTTCTCCACGCGATTGCTCTTCCTATTTCAGCGCCGACATTTGCCATTTGCTCAACGAGAGTAAATTGACTCCATCTTTGTTCCAGATCAGTATGAAAAAGATTTGTCATGGTTCTATTAATTTAGACACGATCGTCGTAATTTTTTCTTGCAGTTTTTTACTTTCAATTCCTCTTGAAAAATTGCGTAATCTCGGGCGGACATTGATCATAGAATCAAATTCAATAAAATCATCATCCTCGATATTAGGATAGAGATTGATCCCCCATAAATCATCTTGCAGTGATCCTCTATCAAGTAAGTACTTTTCTTCGTCTGCGTGCATGGGTGCGTCCACAGCCAATATTTCTTTTCTTACATCAACAACAGCTTTTACAAGTCCTCCTGCAAATTTCTCTGCCATCTTACCAAGCTCTTTTTTTGTTATTGTTTTATCAACAAGTTTCATCGGTTTTATTATATCACGATACTATTTTGTCGTTATTTGATACAATCAATGAAGTATGATTGCTGTTCTTTATAGTTTCTTTTTCATTCTTGGCATTGCTATTGGCAGCTTTCTTGGCGTTGTCGTTGATCGTCTCAGTAGTCAGGAATCTATCTGGAAAGGCAGATCGCATTGTGATCATTGCCGGCATAATTTATCCGTGTTGGATCTTATCCCAATTTTTTCATTTTTTATTCTTGGGCGAAAATGCCGTTATTGTCACAAAAAACTCAGCTGGTTTTATCCGTTGATTGAAATTTGTACAGGAATTGCTTATGCAGCAATCGGTATTGTGCTGGTGCAGCAGATTGGGCTCATAAGTCAGGTATTTTATCAGTTACTGCTTCTCTATTATTTTCTTCTGACAGGTTTATTACTTGTTATTTTTTTTGCTGACATACGTTATGGTATTATCCCATTCAACGTTGTTGTTTTGTCGCTGCTTCTAATAATTATTTGGAATCTTCTTTCTCCGTTGCTTGCCGGAGGGCAGAACGTATCTTTTCATACACATTTATTAAATAGTATTCTTTCGGCAGCCGGCGCAGGAGGATTCTTTTTTTTGCTTTTTGCAGCGACCAAAGGACGCGGTATGGGATTTGGTGATGTTATTTACGCGTTTTTGATGGGGTTTATACTCGGATTTCCGCGAGTAATTCTCGGACTCTATATTGCGTTTGTGACGGGAGCTGTAGTCTCGCTTTTACTTGTCGCTCTGAAAAAGAAAAAATTAAAAGGAGGCACGATTCCTTTTGGCCCATTTCTTGTTTTCGGAACGTTTGTCAGTTTGCTCTGGGGAAAGTTCATTCTCGCGTATCTTTTCCGATACTTTCTTCTCTGATTGCCGGTTGTCAAACAGAAGATATAAGTATAATAATAAAGATATGGGGAAAGGTTTTACCCTTATTGAAATGCTTGTCGTTATTGCCATTTTAGGCCTGTTGGCTACAGTTCTTCTGGTGACAATCAATCCCGTTGCTCAGATTCAGAAAGCAAATGATGCACGGCGCAAGGGAGATCTGAATCAGCTGCAGCATGCTCTGGAGATGTATTATCAGGATAATGGCAGTTATCCTCCATCATCAGGAAATAAAATTAAAGGGCTGAATTGGGGAAGTTCATGGTCACCATATATGAGTAATTTGCCGCAGGATCCGGTTTCAAAATATTCATATGTGTATTACTCTACAGGTCAGGCATATTATCTATATGCACATCTGGAGCGTGGAGCTGCTGACCCGCAGGCGTGTAAGACTACTCCGCCTGGCGGCGCATGTCCCTCAGTGGCCAGTAATGGTATAAGTATTAATGCTTGCGGAGGTGTCTGCGATTATGGCGTATCAAGTCCAAATGTCTCGCCCTAACAAAGTATGAAAAACGGCAAAGGTTTTACCTTAATAGAATTATTGCTTGTATTAGCCATTATCGGTATTTTGACGACATTTCTTATGGCGAATTTTTTGGGTGTAAAGGCGCGAGCCCGCGATGCTCAGCGTAAGTCAGATTTGCGGCAAATTCAGGCAGCATTAGAACAGTATCGTGCAGATCAGGGCATTTATCCCTTGTCACTTTCATGTGGTGGCGCATTGCAGTCGCCTGATGGAACTACAGTGTACATGGAAAAGATCCCCTGCGATCCTCTTAGCGGCGCGCCCTATATCTATAATGCAAATACAACCGGGCCTACAGCGGGAACAACCTATACGCTTACCGCGTGTTTGGAGAACGGGAATGATCCGCAGATTGATATCAAAAACGGTTTACTTAATAATGCAAAATGTACTCCCGGAACATGGTCATATACGCTAAGCAATCCATAATCTCCTTTCTTGTTGAAAGTTATGTGTCAAAAGGTGATAATAGAAGTGTGCCTGCCTATTCTAAAAAAATTGCCGGTTTTACGCTGATTGAATTACTTATTGTTTTTTCAATAATCGGTATGCTGACAGCTCTTGGTATTGCTTCCTATTCTTCTTATAATGCAGTGCAGTCTGTAGACTCATCCGCGGCCGACGTCTCAACACTTTTGTCAACCGCTAAATCCCGCGCGATTTCACAAGTCGTTCCGACGCAATGCACCGGACAGCTATCAGGATATCAGGTGGATGTGACGGTGGGCGGTAATATGTATACACTGTCTGCGGTCTGTGGTAATAAGCCGGTAATTATAACAAGTGTATTGCCTCCTCATGTGCAATTTGCGACCGGATCAAATTCATCAGTTTTTTTTGCCGTTTCCACAGGAATTGTCAATAAACCCATGTCAGTTATTGTAAAAGGTTTTGGCAGAACAAAAACAATTTCTGTTACACAAACAGGAATCGTTGCCATTAATTAAGATATGAGATATGAATGTGGACAAACACTTATTGAAACACTTGCGGCTTTGGCAATTATTTCAATTGTCATTTCGGCTATAGCGATTTCGGTCACGACAGCATTAAGTAATGCAACTTTTAATAAAGATCAGGCGCTCGCGACTCAATACGCAAGGCAGGGGTTAGAAATCGTCACAAAAATTCGTGATGATAATTACGCAGCGTTTACAGCAAAAAACGGGACTTTCTGTCTTGGAAAAGGTCAAACAATGCTTGGATCATCAGTGCCATCGTGTATTGTTCCAAATGTGGACCAATATATTCGTACGGTTATGATTCAGCAAGGTGGGTGCGGTGTTAATGTGGCTAAAGTAACTGTTAGCGTGGCGTTTACCAATGGCAAATGCAGCGTTGGATCTTATTGTCATGTGCAAGCCGATACATCCTGTCTTTCTACCGTAAATCCAGTACAGGCACCATGAGAAAAAACAAAAACAAAAGATATAATAAAAAAGGTTTTACTCT
>JAJYHW010000054.1 GCA_021784535.1 bacterium | reverse complement strand
TACTATGCTCGCCTTACTCGCTGCAAGTGCTTTGCAGCCGAGGGTTAATAACCCTCGGATAGCCGCTTTATTAATTATATTCGGAGCTCTTCTCTCATCAGTTATAGCTCAGGCTGTTTACAATTACGCTGTTAACAATCTAAAGACAGATGAAGTAGGTATCTTTATTTATCTCGGTCCTGTTATAACCGCACTTGTAGCTATCCCCTTGCTTCATGAGCAAATTACCTTTACCTATTTACTTGGAAGCCTCTTTGTCTTCCTCGGTCTTATTATTGCTGAAGCAAAACTCCACTATCATCCCTTCCATCCGCACGTTTCAGATCCATGGCTTGAATCGGGCCCGTAATTCCTGTATAATATAGTTTATGAAGGCACAAGTACATCCAACCTTTTTTGAAGATGCACAAGTAGTTTGTGTTTGTGGAAATAAATTTACTGTAGGTTCCACAAAACAAACTATTCATGTCGAATTGTGCTACAAATGCCATCCATTCTATACTGGTGAACAGCGCTTTGTTGACACCGCGTCACGTATACAAAAGTTCCAGACAAAACAACAAAAGGCAGTTGATTACAAACAGGTTGTTACCAAAAAGAAAGAAGAAAAGAAAAAACAGCAAGAAGGCCCTAAGTCGCTGCGCGAAATGCTCATGGGACTCAAGTAGCAAACCTCAACCTTATCCATTTATTCTAGGCATTTGGTATGATAAACACAATCAGTTTTCAAACAAGTATAAAGTATCAAGTAGTATGTATAATGTATTTAAAACATATTTTATACTAATCTTATGAATGACTATCGGTACACACAAATTGAAGAATTAGAACAAAAAATCCAGGAAACTCAACAGCTATTGGAGGATCCTAGTCTGGCAGAATTGGCCAAAGAAGAAATTGTGAATCTTGAAAAACAAAAAAAAGAACTCGAAGAAAGTATTGAAGCTTCCAGCAAAAAAGAACAGGATAACTACGATAATCGTAATAGCATCCTGGAAGTAAGCGGAGCGGCTGGTGGTGACGAAGCGAAATTATGGGCGGAAGAATTACTACAGATGTATACGAGAGCCGCACAAAAAAAAGGCTTTCACACAGAGATACTCGAAGACGGTGTACTAAAAATAACAGGACATGGCGCATTTGGAGCTTTCAAGTATGAAGCAGGAGTCCATCGTGTCCAGAGAATCCCTACAACTGAGAAGAGAGGGCGCATACATACATCTACTGCGACAGTATCAATTCTGCCGGAACTTGATGACATTGATCTACACATCAACCCTGACGATATAGAATTTGAAGCATTTAGATCTGGCGGACATGGAGGACAGAATGTCAATAAAGTTTCAACTGCAGTACGGCTTCGTCACAAACCGTCAGGTCTGGTCGTAACTACCTCAGTTGAACGCTCGCAACTGCAAAACAGAGAAATAGCAATGCAGTTGCTTCGGGCAAAACTTTGGGAA
The DNA here is from genome assembly GCA_021784535.1 of bacterium. Lineage (GTDB taxonomy): Bacteria > Patescibacteriota > Microgenomatia > Levybacterales > UBA12049 > JACDET01. Next base: position 7,374 of record JAJYHW010000054.1, on the reverse strand, counting down.
ATTGAAATTGAAAAAAGACGAAATGAAATTGATTCATTACGTGCAACGCAAGTCGGGCGTGGCGACCGATCTGAAAAAATTAAAACATACAATTTTCCCCAGGATCGGCTGACAGATCATCGGATCAATACGTCATGGAAAAATTTACCTGGCATTTTGGCTGGAGACATACCGGAAGGACATTTAGTCGAACACGATAACGCAGTATGAAATTTAAAACAGGAAGAAAAAAACTATCAACATCAGCACAACCAGCCCCCCACCGGCTATAATAATAAAATCATGCTCCGTCGCGTATAAAGCATTCTGCACACTGTTTTTGCTTTTTTTTGTCGCGTTTTTTCTTTTTGCCATAGAATAAAATAATTTCTTACTTTAGAATACACTATGGATACCAGTGCCTGTCAAGAGGAAGTCTAATACTGTACAAAGTAGACAATATTTGCCTGTTTTTGAAGATTTGCAAGCCAAGACTGAATTGCGGTATTTGTTTTTTGCTGTAATAATTGCGCCTTTACCTGTTGTCTTAACGCTGCTTCGTTTGTACTTGGAAGAGAGCTTTTGTTCTGATTGATATAATCAGTTATTTCTTTATTGGAAACTGTTATATTCTTCCCGACCATCTTCTGAACCAATTTATTCAAACGGATCAGTCTGCGTAAATCATTTTCTGTCATCCCCTGCGCGCTTAGCACGGCACTCAAGCTCTGCCCCTGTTTCTTTAAGTTACTTCTTAATATCGCTATTTCATTGTTTACTTCCTGACTACTGACTGTAACATTTTCCTGTTTTGCTTTTTGCTCAATAAGCGCATCGCGAATCAAAGTATCAAGTGTCTGTTTCCCGCTTTGCTTTTCCGCCTGTTGGATAACTTCAAGACGACTAATTGGCTGCCCGTTAACAACTGCCGCCACAAATAAACCTCTAAAATAATACAATGCTGCTCCGAGTAAAATTATTATGACAATCAAAAGGAGATATGGTTTGCGAAAAGTGATCCGCTTTGCTTTTGTCGATGCTGCTTGCTTTTCCTGCTTTACTGAAGCCGGTTTTACAAAACTTACCGCAGATGACTTCATAGTAGTCTCCGCTTTTACGACAGTCTTCTTTGGCGCTGCTTTTTTTGTTGTCTTTTTTGCTACAGCTTTTGTTGTTGATTTTGGCGCTGCTTTTTTTGTTGTCTTTTTTGTTGCCATGAGTTGTATTATAGACTGATATGAAATGATTTTGCAAGTACCATTTTGTTATCTATTGTTGCGGAGCGGCTATGAGTGTTGCTTTTAGATCTTGTGTGTTATTATTCCGGTAAATAGTTATCGTTATGGTCTGCCCTACATTCTTTTTTGCAATTACTGCAGCAAGCGTATTTGTATCGTTAATTGCCTGTCCGTCTATTTTAACGATAACATCTCCCTGTTGAATACCTGCCTTATCGGCCGGTGAACCCGTCTGGACATTTTGAATATATGCTCCTTGCGGTAAATTATTAAGTATCGCTAGATTTTTTGATAACATTGAATATGAAACACCAAGGAAAGGCCGTTTAATTTGGCCATTTTTTTGATAATTTTGTAATGCATTTTTAATAACATTAATCGGTATTGCAAAACCGATATTCTGCCCGTTTTGCGAAACTGCAGTATTAACACCGATAACATCACCTGATGAATTAAATAACGGGCCTCCGCTATTGCCGGGGTTGATCGCAGCATCTGTTTGAATAACGTTATTCAATTGCTCAACAGAGCCAGCATACGGGCTTCCTGCTGTTATTCCGCGGCCGAGTCCTGAAATAACTCCTGTTGTGACGGTATTGCGAAATTGTCCCAACGCGGTTCCTATTGCTACCACATACTGACCTACTTGCAAATTAGAAGAATTTCCCAATGTAAGAGGTGTTAATTTTTTGCCGGGGTTTTGATTGGGATCAATTTTTAGCAAGGCGACATCATTAAGCGGATCACGATAGATATGTTGCACTGAATATTTCTTTCCATCGCTTGTTACTACCTGATAAGACATGGTAGGATCTGCGACAACATGTTTATTGGTCACAATCATTCCGCCGCTTGTCACAACAAATCCTGATCCGATTGACTCTGCCTGATTTTGGCTCGGCTGAGATAAATTCGGCCCCCCGGGATTGGCGTTAAAGAATGGCGGGAAACTAAAACCAAATGGCAAACTCTGTTGGGACTGGGATTGATTTGAGGTGCCAATTACGGTCACTACTGAAGGTCCGTATTTTTTAACGATATTAATTGTTACTGACTCCTCTGTAACGACTTTTACGCGTGGCTGATTCTTCGAAGCAAGATGAATTGCATTCGAAGGCACGTATTGCTGCGCCGCAGTTACAACGACAAGTAAACCTATCAAAATTGCGATGAGTATAATAAGTTTTTTCATAATATTATAAACAGCATTCAATTTTTAACTAATAACTCAACAGCTTTTTCCAATTGTGTATCATGTGTCGGATTTTTGGGATCCAGTGGCACGATATAATCTGGTGTCAAACCTTTGCCATTTTTACCGTTTCCGACCCAAGTACCGTCTGGCGTTAACCATTTGGCAATAGTAATATGCAGCCCTGCACCGCCACCTAAATCTTCAGCCTCCTGAACAGTACCCTTCCCAAACGAGTTTTCTCCTACCAGCAATGCGCGATGATGATCATGTAACGCGCCAGACACAATCTCGCTTGCTGAAGCTGATCCTTTATTGATCAGAATAACAACCGGAACATTCGTCAGTAAACCTTTGCCTGTTACCGGATAAGAGATACGATTACCGTTTCTATCTTCCTCCATAACCGCAGTGCCGCTTTTAATGAACTCTGATGCTACATAAATTGCATCATTCAGATAGCCGCCTGGATTGTTACGTAAATCAAGCACTATCCCTTTAATACTCTTGTCTGTTTTTAATTCATTACTGACTGAGAGTGCAATTTTTTGCCATTCTGAATTGGTATTGTCACCAAACTGAGACAATCGGATGTAAACAATTTTGTCATTTGCAGCTTGAGCCAAATTCCCGGCATTGTGATTGATTCCGTTAATATCACTCACCTTTTTGGTCCATGTTGTAACACTGTGAACAGTTATGATATCTCTGATTATTTTGATATCTACAGGCGTCTTACTTCCTTTGTGCTCAACAGTCAATGTTACAGCCGTACCTTTTGGACCACGAATCTTGTTTACGACTGAATTAAGATCCATGCCGCTAACATACTGTCCATCCACCTTTATAATACTATCGCCTGCCTTAATTCCGGCTTTACTCGCCGGACTTCCATCAAGCGGAGCAACGACGACAATATTTTTCCCATTCATTCCCAATTCAGCACCGATTCCCTGAAATTGTCCTGCAAGATCCTGTTTGAAATTAGTATTTTCTTGCGGCGGTAGATATAATGTATACGGATCTCCAAGGCTTGCTACCATCCCTGAGATAGCTCCATTCATTAATTTATTAGCGTTAATTGCAGATTTGTCATAATACATTGTCTCCAGCTTGTCCAACACCGTCCACAAACGTGATGTATCAATATATTGCATTGATTGCGGAGGCTCTTTGCTGGAAATTTGTATATTCGGCTGAAAATTATACCAGTCAAAAGCAATTTTGCTTACTCCTACAAAATAACCGACCAGAAAAGTAATAATCAGTAGTAATACGATGCGTATTTTTGTTGATCTCATAATTATTATTTTTTCAAAATAATTGCTTTGTTTTGTGTAATAATCAATATTTTTTTATCTTCCCATCTCCGTATTTGCGAAATATAATTGCTATCAATTGCCATAACCGGAATAGTAATCTCCCTATGAGAAAGATAATCGATATCTCGGTCTTGTATTACAGTCCCGATAAACCCTGCAACGCCAATACTCTCTCCCTTGATTATCAAATCACGACTTAACGCAGAGACAAGAACAATTTTCCCTTCTGCACGGCTATCCAGATAATAAAGAGCATTTTCAGAACCCGTATCGGTAAAAGATTCCTTCAAAATAAAAAGCTCTCCCTCTCCGTTATTCCCCAGAGCAATACCCTTTGTGATAAAGGCATCTTCTGTTTCGATAACAATTTCTTTATTATTACACAAACGGACAACGCCAGCAACCGGAGAAATTAGCTCAAGAGGAGAAGCATCCTGCATAGTGCGTACCACCAGATTCCCGGTATCTCTTTCATAACGAAGAATTGTACCCGATATATGACTGATAAGCGTTGCTTTTTCTTTGCCAAAAAAATTTTTCTTTACTGCGATAATATCACCAGGATGAATTTGCTCACCAGGCGCTTTTTTGAGTACTTTTTTTGCTTTCGAGCGGGATATATTCAACGACTGCAGAATATTGACAATCTCTTCTTTGGAAGCTTCTTTTCTGGCTATCACCTGATCGGAACTGACATGATCACCTTGGGAAATAAGTGTAGTAAAGCCTTCAGGAAGGCTTATAGGCAGCGAGGTCATAGTGTATTACAAACTAATCTTTTGCGACAAATGACATTAATGCCAGATGGCGCGCGTGCTTGATTGCTGTCGTCAAACGGCGCTGATGTCGAGCGCAAAGTCCTGTCCGCGTTCTCATAATAATTTTACCGCGGTCACTGACAAACTTCTGCAAACTTGCAGCATCAGCGTACGTTGGCTCTTTTTTCTGCGTGCAGAAATAGCACTCCTTTGGTACAATTATTTTTCGTTTTGGTATTCTTCGTTTCTCTGCCATATTACTAGATTATAGGGTCTAGGTTATAGTGGATAGGAATAAAATTTGTAAAGCAGCTTTGCTCTTTCTATTCCCTATCACCTATCCCCTAAAAAGGTATATCATCCGGTGCGACTTCTTCATCACGTTTCGCTTCGTCCATCTTCTCTTCAACATCTTCCGGTTCTTTGGACATAGTTTTTTTAGTTTTTACCGGTTCTGCCTGTGAGGCTTCCGGCGAAGGACTCTCTTCAACTCGTTCTGATTGTTGATTTGGTCCGGATTGTTTACTATCCAGAAGGATCATATCATCAATCACAACTTCCGTTGTTGTTTTTTGCGTTCCATCCTGACCTGTCCAATTCCGCGTTGAGAGCCTTCCTTCAATATACACCTTACGTCCTTTAACGAGAAATTGGCTGCATAATTCAGCTAACTTATTCCATGCGACAATCCGGTGAAAATCAACTTCTTCTCGCTTCTCACCCGAATCAGTTGTCCAAGTTCTGTTGGTAGCAAGACCAAAAGAACAGACTGCGTTCCCGTTTGGTGTATACCGCAATTCAGGATCACGTGTCAAATTACCGATTAACTGTACTCTGTTTAAACTTCTCGCCATACAAAAACTATTTCGTTCTCAATAATAAATGTCGTAAGATATCATTGTTTTGAATAAGTCTTGTCTCAAAATCTGTCGGAAATGTTTCACCTTCCAAAAACCATTGAAAATAATGTCCCGCATCTTCTTTTTTGATAGGATACGCGAGCGCTTTCTGTCCCCAATCTTCTTCCCTAGTGACTTTTACTGTTCCGAGCCAGCCTTTGACTTGTTCAAGAATTTTCTTCCGGTCTGCTTCTTTAATTGTCGGCTTCATAACAAGTACCAATTCATATGTTCTCATGGATAGTATTTTATCACACGTTCAAACATGAACTCAAGGGGGAAAAGTTTTCGTATCCTGACTTATGAGCCTATTTTAAACTCAATCACATCTCCATCCAGCACAATATACTCTTTCCCTTCAAGTCGTGCTTTGCCAAGCTCCCGTGCTTTCTTACGGCCGCCGGATGAAACATAGTCTTCAAATGAGACAACTTCTGCCTTGATAAATTTCTTCATAAAGTCAGTATGGATCTCGCCACTCGCCCTGACGGCTGTGGAACCAGCCTGAAGGGTCCATGCTTTGACCTCCTTCGCCCCTGCCGTAAGAAATGAAATCAAACCAAGTTTTTCATACGCTTTCTGAATCAACCTCTCCAGTCCTGATTTCTCCAATCCCAGATCTTTCAAATATTCTTTTGCTTCTTCGTCTGAAAGTGCTGCCAATTCAGATTCAATTTTGGCAGAAATGACAACAAATCTTTCCTGCGGCAAGCCGAGTAATTCTGCGTATTTTCGCGTTATTTGTTCTGCGTGGTTTTGCGTCAGCTCCTCTTCTGAAACATTCAATACAATAATTTCCGGTTTATCTGAAAGCAAAAATAAATCTTTAATGGAGGTTCTTTCTTCATCGGTTAAAACAATTTCAAAAACAGATTTCCCCTTGTTGAGTCCTTGATGCAGCTTCTCAACTGCTGATTTTTTGGAAGCATCAGTCTTTACGGCTTTACTTTCGCGCTGTTTTTCAACAGTCTGTAAATCGGCAATGATGAGTTCTGCACGGATAACCTCGTAATCTGCTTTTGGATCAACCGCGCCTTCTTTGATGACATCCGGATCTTCAAACACACGGACAACATGTGCGATAATTTTCACCTCACGGATATGACTCAAAAATTTATTTCCCAAACCTGCGCCTTCTGAAGCGCCTTTCACCAAGCCTGCGATGTCAACAAATTCAATGAGAGCATTTTTGATGGGAGGCAAACCTCCCATTTTTTCTTCTTCTTTAGTAATTTTTGCAAGCTTTTCCAAACGCTCATCCGGAACAGGCACGACTCCGACATTTGGTTCAATGGTGGCAAAAGGATAATTGGCAGCCAGCGCAGCCTGCTTTTTCAAAAGCGCGTTAAAAAGTGTGGACTTCCCCACATTTGGCAATCCAACTATCCCCGCTGAGACATTCATAAAGTTATTATACCAGATGACTGAATGAAAGCTTTATATTTAAATTATTTAAAAAGCTAAAATTTATTTTCTCCAACGACGGCAAACATGGCACCCGTAAGTTCAGCTTTTCTATGATCACCTCGTAAGTTATGATATGCTTTTAGTATTCTATCCCCCGTTTGAATTGCTTTCGGAAAATCATCAGGCGCTTGTAAAACACAGTATTTAATATTATCAAATCCAGCAATTTTCATTAACTGGCAAAACTCTGTTAACGAAAAATCTTCTTGAAAACCCATATCCCACTTACCTCGAAATTGTGAATATCGTTTCTGCCAGTTACCTACTGAATGTCTAGAAGGTTGAATAAATCCTACTTTCCCTTTCGGTTTTAGCACTCGATGGATTTCTCTAAAACTAGCGATCACTCCTTCTCTATCTACAACTTCTTTATCAAAAGGATCTGTAGCATACAAATGTTCAACAACTCCAACTTCAAATACTCTATCAATTGAATCATCTTTAAAAGGTAAAGCTAAAATATCTCCCTGAACAACTTGATCAACCCCATTTCTTTTCGCTTCTTGTAAAGCTAACGCC
>JAJYHW010000071.1 GCA_021784535.1 bacterium | reverse complement strand
TCCGATTTACAGGGGTTTGTCTTGATTTAGATATTGTGGAAGAAGGACACGCGACGCTTCAGGAAGCAATTTTAAGCATCAGTGATGCAATCACATCTCATCTTCAAGCTAGTGCAGAATTAGGTAATCCGGAAGAACTCATTGAGCGACCGGCGCCAAAAGAATATTGGGATAAATTGGACGCCATAGTTCATGCGAAACCAAAAACAGCACGTTTTGCACCATTCCAATTCTTTACGACACCACAGTATGCCGCAGTATAAGCCACTGAAATACCGGGAAATAGTAACAATACTTACAAATTTAGGCTTTCAACCTAAAGTGTCTGGTTCAACGTCACATCAAACATGGACACTTGAGCGAGCAGACAAAAAATACGCAGTCACTATCTTTTTTCATGGCTCAAATAGAGAGTTTCGACCTGGTACGCTTAATTCCATGATACGTCAAAGCGGATTTACTAAAAACGAGTTTTATAATGCGCTAAAGAAAAAATAGTCCTTATTTCAAAGAAGTTAAATTTTTACCCTAGCTTCTATTATCCTGTTGACTGTTGTATCAGCGCCATACTTCTCTCAACCCCTGACATATCAGTATTAACTTCCAGCGTCACCAATCCTTTATATTTTTCCTTCTGCAATAGCGAGAGAAACTCACCGATTGGTAATTGCCCATCTCCTAACGGCATATGTTTATAGCGCATCGGACGGAGATTACTATTTAACGCATGTCTGCGATAATCACTCAAATGGATATTGGAAATTCTTTTACGATTTTCTGTGTAGAAATGGAAAATATCGCAATTTGCCTGCGAATGGACAAGGTGTACGACATCAAAAGTGATATGAAATCCTGTTCTTGCAACCAAATCAGAAAACTTAACCGAATTCCACCGATATCCGTGCACATATGATCCTATATGTTTTTCCATATTTTCAAAAGCCACCTGCACGTGATACTTTTCCTCGAGTTCATGAAGTGTCTTGACATACTTTTCATCAAAAATCAATTTACGTGCTGAATTAATATGCAAAACAATTACTTTTACCTGCAGCATATCGGCAATCTCAAAAAGTCTTGCTATTTCTTTTATTTTTGACGCAGTAAGAAAACGTATTGCCTGATGAATGCTAAGAACCGGAAATTTATACACTTCTGTCAATTTTTTGATTTCCAAAATATCCTCATTTGTAGTAATGGCATATTGCGGCAATAGCAGCTCAAATCCATCAAAACCTATTTTTTTCAGTTTCCTGAAGACATCATCTGTTGTTTTATCTTTAAAAATTTTGCTCTTAACGATTTTATGATATAACTTTTTCTTATACGGAAGAATATCGCTCATGAATAAGCTGATTGACATTTTCATAGCTATAAACCAGATTATAAAGTATCAATGAAAAAAATACCAGCGATTGACACAAGCAGAGCAAAGATTTAAGATATAAGGTATCAAACCCAAGATCTAAGACCTAGAACCTAAGATCATCTATGAGGCATCAACAATCACCATTCGGCAAATATTTTAAAAAACTTGAAAGTATCGATCATGACCTCAAAGGAAGCGAAGAATTCGGATCTATTCTGATCCTTAGCCTTGTTGAAGAAATCGGTGAAATGGCCCGGGCATACCTCGCCAAACACGGACGCAAACCGACAAATCTTTCCGCACAGCAGGACGAAACCTATCAGCAGGAACTGGGAGACATCCTTGTTGCGATAATCCGATTTGCAAGAATCAAAAACATCAATCTGGACCAGCGCATAATGTATACGCTTCGGAAAATCGAAAGACGAAAAACAACACCCAAACGATAATCTGTATTTACAATAATATTTACAAATATATTGACAATTAACAGATAATATGCTATAATATTGTTATGTTTTCACCGCGTTTCACCCTCAATTTCCGCATGCTCAATCTCCTGGCTTCAATAGAACGATTATACGGCAAAATACAAGGAGAAAAACTGATTCCCTCACTTTCCCTTCGACTTGCCCAGGAAAATCAGATTCTTGCAACTCATTATTCAACAAGTATTGAAGGTAATCCATTGTCACCGCAGGATGTCACAAACGTCGTACTGGGAGATCAAATTCCTGCGACAAAATCAGAAAAAGAAGTAAAAAATTATTTTACCATTATTACCAGTCTGCCAAATCTCGCCCGTGAACATACGCCGATTACCGTAGCATTGACGGAAAAACTTCATAAAATACTTTTACAAGGAATCGAGAAAGAAGATCTAGGAAAAATACGAAATGGCTCTGTTTTTGTCGGACATCGAACCAAACTGGAAATTGTCGTCAAACATAATCCTCCTTTTCATACTGAGCCTGAAATAAAAAATGCGCTTAATGAATTATTTTTGTGGTTAAAAGAAGAGAAAGAACTGCATCCGCTTATCAAGGCAGCGATTATGCATCATCAATTTGCATATATTCATCCATTTTTTGACGGAAACGGCCGGCTTGCGCGCATCCTGACTACCTATTATTTACTGCTTGAACAGTACGAAGTTTCTAAATTTTTTATTATTGATGACTATTATGACATCGATCGTCATTTATATTCAGATTGTCTTCACAGCGCTGATGACGGAGATAAGACTTCATGGATAGAATATTTTCTTGAAGGAATTTCAACTTCCCTACAAGGCTCACTCGCCAGAATTAATGAGCTGAAAAGACATCATCTTGACAGAATAGAAGGAGAAAAGCGGGTTCTGGTGACACCTCGCGAAGAAGAGGTTTTGCAAATTATTATCAATAAAAAAGCGATTAAAACAGCTGATATTGAAAAATCATTTTCAGTAACACGCCAGCAGGCACATGCGCTTTTATCCTCACTTGTCACAAAAAAATTATTAAAAAAATTCGGAAGCACAAAAATGAGTTATTACAAATTACGGGAAAAACACAAATAACAAATCCTTCAAAGAGTATAATAAAAACGTATGGCACAGAAAAATCCAAAAATCGGCCTCGCGTTAGGAAGCGGGGGAGCCAAGGGACTGGCCCACATCGGCGTTCTCAAATCACTTGAAAAACACAAAATTCCAATCGATTATATTGCCGCGTCAAGTATCGGCTCTGTCATAGGCGCACACTACGCCCGATACCGTAATGTGAAAAAACTGGAAGAGCTGGTTTTACACTTTGACAGAAAACGAGGCGTAGGCTTGTTTGATTTTACTGTCATCGGAGGCATTATGAAAGGACAAAAAACCGAAAAATTTATTTCAGAAATTCTTCAAAACGCAACTTTTCAGGATTTACAAATTCCGCTAACAATCGTAGCAACAGATTTCAACACTGCTGATTCAGTATATTTTTCAGAAGGCGATGTTGCAAAAGCAATTCGCGCGAGTATTGCTATTCCAACTATTTTTCAACCGCTTTCTTATCTTGACAAATTACTGGCAGATGGCGGGCTTTCAAATCCTGTCCCCGTATCTGTCGTCGCGGCAATGGGCGCTGATCTCACTATCGCGGTAAATCTTGACCGTGTATATCAGGAAAATCCAATCGCCAATTTGCCTCCGTTATCAAAGATTCCTCTTCTAGCAATAAACATACTCCGCCATAACCTGGCGTTATATTCTATCAGCAATGCTGATATCATTATCACACCTCTTAATAAATTGCAGATAGGTCTTGTCGGATGGAAACATATTTTTGATAATAACAAAGTACGACAGATTATTCAGGAAGGCGAAGACGCAGCAGACCGGGTAATACCGGATATTAAAAAACAAATTTTAGAGTTTCAACAAAGACAATTACCGCTTCATAAATTTTTTTCATTTTTCCGGATAAGATAAATATCATTAGCATCGGGATGTAAAAATAACTCATACATACCTCTTTCATTGTTGTGATACACTACCATTCATAGCATTGCTATGCATGTCATAACAAAGCCGCAGGCATCATCAATAACACGTTTAATTGCCTATATAGTCCTTAATGTTGCTACAGGTCTGATTGCTGCTGTTTTATTAATATTTTTACCTCAATTTGATCCATTTCTTATCTTTATTCCAGCAATTGTACTTACCGCATGGTATGGAGGTTTTATTGTTGGCCTGATTACGACAATACTAAGCGCGCTGAATATTGCAATCATGCTGCTCTATCCGCTTAACCATCCGCTTATCACAATAAATACTGATCTGGAAATAGAAGCACTGCTCCTTTTCCTTGTTGGAGCCTTTATCAGCTATGCTCTCCATACCGCAAAAAAACAGGATAAAATTGTAGAGTATCAAAAGAAGCTAAGACAAGCACGCATAATGATTGAAACTCTTGAAAATAATTATAAGACTGCCAAAACAGAAATTAAGGCGCGCGATCAGTTCCTTGCTATTGCGTCTCATGAGCTCAAGACGCCTGTTACCTCAATGTTGCTGCAGGTACAAACTGCCATTCATAATATCCGCAATGTGTCACTCGCAAATTTTTCAGTCGCGACTTTGTTGAAAATGCTTGAAAGCACTGAGCAGCAAAGTAAACGCCTGTCAAAAATGGTAAATGATCTGCTTGATCTTTCTCTCATCACAACCGGAAAAATAGAACTGGAAGTTGAAGAAACAAATATTTCAACGCTTGTGGAAGATGTCGCTGAAAAGTTTGTATCCCGGCTGCCAGACAAAAATCAACTGGTTCTCGCTATTAAAGCAAATGTCAAAGGATACTGTGACAAGGTGCGTCTGGAGCAGGCAGTTGTCAATCTTATTTCCAACGCAATAAAATACGGCAATAACAAGCCTGTCACAATTCAAGTTGATACAACCAATACGAGCGCGCAGATTGCAATAAGCGATCAGGGAATAGGTATCCCTGTAGAACAACAAAAAAGAATTTTCAACCGTTTTGAGCGGGCAGTTTCATCAAGAGATTACAAAGGCCTGGGGGTGGGATTGTATATCACTTATCAAATAATAAAAGCCCATAAAGGAAAAATCTATCTCAAAAGCAAACCAAATAACGGATCACTATTTGTTCTGGATTTCCCTTTGAAGCAGCCAAAATTCTCCTGATTAGGGCAATTGTGAAATAACGTGGGAACCTTGCGGCAAACTTTTAATAAAAATTGACACTTCATCTGTCGGCACGAGATACTTCACCCGCGAACTGTCAGACCGCTGAATAAGAAGCGTTGTCTTCTGTGACAGGGGAACTTTGGGTGCAAAATCTTTTACTGCGATTGTCGGAGACTGGGAGACGGCAGGAGAAGGCGCATTGCTGCGAATTTGTTTTGCATTTCCAAAAAAAATATATCCAAGCATCCCCACAAACACAAAGATACCGATAAGGACAAGAGTCACATTTCTTTTTGAACCCTTCATGATAAAATAATTCTAGCAAATAGAGCAAAAAACGCAATTAATCAATAAATTATATGCTATGAATACGGCTCAGGTACATACTATTTCATTTCTTTATAAAATTGCGCTTACAAAAGATGTATATACTTTTTATTTTAAAAAACCGCAGGGATTTACATTTCTTTCAGGACAATATAACCGATGGACGCTACCAATAACCGCAAAAGACAAAAAGGGGTCATCACGATTTTTTACCATTTCTTCTTCACCATTGGATCCTCAAACGATTTCTGTCACTACAAAAATAGGGGATAGCGATTTTAAAAAAGCATTGCTAAAATTACAAAAAGACGATGAAGTGAAAATTTTTGGCCCCATGGGAGCATTTATTTTTAATGAAAATGCACAAAAACCGCAGATTTTTCTTTCCGGAGGAATCGGTATTACGCCTTTTTATAGTTTTTTGCAATATACTGCAGAAAGTAACCAAAATATTCCATTGTTTCTTTTTGCTTCTGTTTCTACTCCTGAAGAAATGATCTATTATGACGAATTAAAAAAAATTGAAGCAGAGCATTCCTCAATACATATCATTTATGTAATAACAAAACCTGAATCGTCACAAGCTGCCTGGTCCGGGGAAACAGGAAGAGTAACCAAAGCACTATTAAAAAAGTATCTTGCAGATATACGCGAATATACCTATTATATTGTTGGTCCACCCCCAATGATAGAGAGGACTGTCCGATTGTTAAAAAATTTACATATTTCCGATAAGCAGATAAAAATAGAGCAATTTAACGGAATACTGAAATGATACAGATAAAACGCGTCTATGAATCTTCTCAAGCATCTGATGGTATGCGTATTCTGGTAGACAGACTATGGCCTCGCGGCATGTCAAAAGAGAAGGCAAAACTTAGCCTCTGGCTCAAAGACATTGCGCCAAGTGACGACTTGCGGAAATGGTTTGGTCATGATCCTCAAAAATGGAAAGAATTTCAAAAAAAATATAAAGAAGAACTGCAGAAGAAAAAAATGCTTCTTGCACAACTTAAGCAACTGGAAAAGAAAAATAAAATAATCACTTTAGTCTATGGCGCGAAAGATACAAAACACAATGAAGCAGTAGTTTTAGTGGAAATACTTACACAAACTACTTTTTAAATATTTTTCTCAACGGAAAGCTCTTTCTTTATTATTAATATCTTCTTACAACAATTTTATCTTTCCGAATTATAATAAGGATATGAGGGCTGGCATTTTTTATAAAAAAGGGGATATACGAGTTGAAGAAGTACCAGATCCAAAAATTATTGACCCTACAGATGCCATTATCAGAATAACCTACAGTTGTATTTGCGGCTCCGATCTTTGGTATTATCGTGGACTTTCAAAACATGAAACGGGAAGAATCGGACATGAAATGCTTGGAATAGTTGAAGAAGTAGGAGATGAGGTAAAAAAACTAAAAGTAGGAGATATTGTCGTTGCTCCATTTGCATGGTGCGATATGTCCTGCCCTGCATGCAAAAACGGAATTTCAAGTGCCTGCTGGCACGGTGGCTTATGGGGTATGAATCACACAGACGGCTGTCAGGGAGAAAAAGCACGCGCACCTTTTGCTGACGGATGCCTTTTTGTGATTCCCAAAAAAACCGACAAAGCACTCATGCCAGCATTGCTTACGCTTTCTGATGTTATGTGTACCGGTCATCATGCAGCTGTCTCAGCTGGCGTATCTAAAGAAAAAACAGTAGCAGTGATTGGCGATGGAGCAGTGGGATTATGCGCAGTTCTTGCAAGTAAACGCTTGGGTGCAAAAAGGATTATTTTAATGAGTAGGCATCAAAAAAGAACCGATGTAGGTAAAAAATTCGGCGCAACTGATATTATCAGTGAACGCGGAGAAAAAAGTGTAATAAAGATTAAAGAGCTCACGGATGGTATAGGCGTTGATTGCATTCTGGAATGTGTCGGTACTAAATCTTCATGGGAAATGGCATTTGGGATGATAAGAGCTGGTGGAAAAATCGGATATGTCGGCGTACCGCACGACGTAGAACTTCCCATACCTGATATGTTTCGCCGAAATATCGGAGTAAACGGAGGAGTGGCACCGGCAGCAAATTATATTTCGGAACTAATGCCTGATATTTTATCCGGAAAGATTGATCCTTCACCTGTATTTGATTTAACAATTCCTCTTGATAAATTGCCCGATGGATATAAAGCAATGGATGAACATAAGGCAATCAAAGTACTTGTCAGACCATAAGATAAAACTACCTCTACAATTTTTCCTGTAAAATATCTATACTGAAATTGTCTTACAAAAATTATGTTGTTTGCTGCATCATTTTTTTTCATTTGGGAAATACTTGAGTTTAGTATCGAATACCTATCCTTCCTGCTCAAACCAATTCCTTCAAATTTCGCATATCGCTTTCATACCTATCAGCATCTTTCGGAAAATATTCACTTTCTTCTCCCATTTGCAAATTTTGACGGCGTACATTATCTACAAATTGCCCACGACGGCTATCGGCCAGCAGAGCATGCATTTTTTCCTTTTTACCCATTACTTATTCATTATCTTGCTCCAATTTTCGCACAAAGCTATTTTCTGGCTGGATTATGTATTGCAAATATCAGTTTTTTAGGCGGGCTTTATTTTTTTAAAAAATATCTTGAACTGCTTGGAAAAAAACCTCAAGCAATCCTCTGGACATTTCTTTTTCTTCTTTCATTTCCGACTTCATTTTTCTTCAGCACTGTTTATACAGAAGGATTATTTTTTCTTTTCTTAACTGCAGCTCTTTACTTTGCGCAAAAAAAACAATATGTAAAAGTATTCATTGCCGCACTACTTGCATCGCTTACAAAACTTATCGGTATATTTTTAATAATTCCTCTTTTTATGATATTGCTCACTGATGTCAACAAGCTACCGTTGAAACAGAAAAAGATAAAAGAAAACATACAAATACTTTCTCACTTTTTTTACACAAATAAAAAGACTATTCTCATTTCACTATCTCCAGTTTACGGTCTTACCATTTATATGGCATATCTTTTTTATACAACCGGGGATTTTCTCGCCTTTTATCATGAACAAGCAGGCTTTCATAACGAAAGAACGGTAAGTCATCTGGTATTTTTACCGCAGGTTTACTATCGGTATCTTAAAATTTTTCTCACAGCTTCGCATGATATTACTTATTTTATCGCTGTTATTGAATTTGTTTTCTTCACATTGTTTCTTATTGTTCTGTTATATGATTTTTGGCGTTTATGGAAGAACACAGAACAACCGGCTCGCCTCAGCCTGCTTGGGCTTACTATTTTCTCGCTTATTAATCTTATCTTGCCTTCTTTAACAGGAACCCTTACGTCAACGCCGCGCTATGATTTACTATCCCTCTCTTTTTTCATCCGTATCGCGGAAATAAAAAATCTCTGGACACGTATCTCTCTCTTTACCATATTTATTCTCTTTCACGTTGTTCTTCTTTCTCTTTTT
>JAJYHW010000084.1 GCA_021784535.1 bacterium | reverse complement strand
TCTAATTATAATACCCTGTCCATTTTTTACTGTCAAGAAAGCACCGGTTGCCATCTTTTTTTTATGCATATTTTTTTGTTCTTCAGTAGCGACAGGCAGTGTAAAGCTGAATGTTGAACCTTTCCCAAGAGTACTTTCAGCCCAAATTTTCCCGTTATGCATCTGGACAATCGCTTTGGTTATATATAAACCAAGTCCAGTTCCTTTTGAGCCTTGCTCCAAAGATCCTGAAACTCTAAAAAATTTCGTAAAGAGTCTTGGCATAGCTTCCTTGGGTATCCCTTCACCTGAATCTTGTACAGATATTTCCAGACAGTTAGATTTATTTGCGATAGTCACTGTAACTGTGCCTCCTTCAGGGGTATAATTAAGCGCATTACTGATAAGATTAATAAACACTTGCCCGATACGGAACGGATCTGCCATTACTTGTGGTAATGCGTCAGGCATGTTGAGTATAAAATGCTGTTTTTTGGTGAATGCCTGCTGTTCAAAACTTGCAAATATATCCTTAACAATAATCCCCAGGTCCAGTGGTTTTGCCTGAACAATAAGATTATTTCTTTCAATTCGGGAAACGCTTAATAAATTATCAATAAGATTGGTGAGATTGGTCGTGCTGATAATAAGCCGTGTCAGCAACTCTTTTGCAGCCTGGTCAAGTTGCGTTGCGTAATGTATCTGCAGCAAAGAAGCATATCCTCTGATTGCCGTTAACGGAGTTCTAAGCTCATGAGCAGCCATTGATACGAAATCTACCTTCATTTCTTCAAGCTGCTTTTCACTCGTCGTGTCAAGAAGTGTTATGAGCGATTGTTGATCTGTCCCGATGTTAAGTTTGGAAACGGTAATAAGGATCTGTCTTTGCTCCCCGTTTATTTTTCGAAGCGTCAGGACTGTTTTCTGATTTTTATTACTATCAATAAGCTCATTGTAAGATGCATAGGGGACAGGAGCTTGTTCATTGTAGAGTGGCAGTATTTTATCTATTGGCTTTCCGATAGCATCTTTCAGAAGAGTTCCGGTTATTTTTTCAGCTGCGGGATTGTAAAATAGTATATTTTGTTGGGTATCAACAATAATTGCCGGCTCGATGAGAGAAGCTATAATATGTTTTTGCGCGTTTTTTACTGCATAAAGATAACTGTTGTTGATAATAAAAACAGTTAAAATAATAAGAATGAACGCAGCAAATAATGACAGTAAAAACATGCCTTACTAGTAATCTTGGTTAATTATGCGTTATTTGTCAAGCGCGAGAAAAGCAAAAGGAGAATGAATACCCATATGCTGCATGAGTACCATAAGAGAGATTGAAAGGAAGGTAAAAAAGAATATCTTTAACTGGTTGGGAGTTATTTCAGATAGGTTGAAAAGATTTTTTAACATGGCAGGTTATTTACTATACGGAAGTATTGCTTTGCTGTCAAGACCTATAGAAATTACATGTCTTTTCTCCGGTTGTGCGTTCTTACATAAATTGCTATAATAGCTTCACTTATGACGCAAACAATACTCGTAGTAGAGGATGATCGGGGTTTGCAGAAATACCTTAAGGAGTTACTTTTGGATAATGGTTATGCGGCGCAAACTGTATCTGACGGAATTGCGGCGCTTGACTATTTTAAAAAAACTGTTCCTGATCTGGTTGTTCTGGACTTAGGTTTGCCGGTAATGTCGGGAGAGGCTGTTTGTCGTGAAATCCGTAAGAAATATAAAGAAGTCCCCATTATTATCCTGACTGCCAAAGATTCCATCAATGATATTGTTGAAGGCTTGAATCTGGGAGCTGATGATTATATGACTAAGCCGTTTGTCGCTGATGAATTTCTTGCGCGTATTAAAGCGCGTCTGCGTAAGCAGATTAACAACGAGAGTGTTTTGAAAGTAGCAGATCTTGAGTTGGATAGTAAAACAATGGAGGTCAAAAGAAATGGACAACAAATTCAGTTGACACCTCAGGAATTCAAGCTTTTACAGTATTTAATGAGCAACAAAGGACGCATTCTGACGCGGGATATGATTCTTTCCCGAATTTGGTTGTATTCAAGCGATGTAGAAACCCGCGTTGTTGATGTCTATATGGGTTATTTGCGAAAAAAAATTGACGCGAGTACAGAGAAAAAATTGCTTCATTCAGTCCGCGGATTTGGTTACGTGATTAAAGAATAGCCTTAGTTAGTTTTAATTAACGGCAAGCTAACCGTTACTGTTGTCCCTTCATGCTTTTTCGAAATAATTTTCAATTTCCCTCTATGGTTTTTGATAATATGCTGCGCCAGGAGTAAGCCTATTCCCATTCCTTCGAGATGGCTTGTATAATCAGGTTTATAAAAGCCGTTGAGAATAGCAGTAAGATCCTTTTTTGCTATCCCATTTCCGGTATTTTTTACCTCAAGAGAGATTAAGCTGGTCGTAGCACTGAGTTTGACAGTAATTTTCTCGCCTGGTTTTGAAAATTTCACGGCATTTCCCAGGAGGCCGGAAACCATTTCTGCCAGTTTGTCAAAGTCGCCAACTACCATAGTTTGTTGCTTGATGAGATTGGATTTAAAAAGAAAAGGATGCGCGGCATGAGCTAGTCGGTATCGGTCAAGTGCCCGTGTAACTATCTCAAGCATTGGCACTTCGCTGAATACAAATGCAAATTGTCCTTGTTTAATACGATTTACATCAAGCAATTCTTTTACAAGCTGCGTCATCCGAAAGCTTTCTATATAGAGTTCCTGTATCCATCGTGCTTCTATGGAATCCTGATTTTTTAAACGGGCATGCAGTAATTGAATATATCCATGGATTGAAGTAAGCGGCGTACGGAGCTCATGTGAGGCAATTGCAATAAATCGGTCGCGTATTTCCAGTGCATTTTGTGACTCTTCCTTGAGAGTTGCTTTGGTAAGCGCGAGAACCGAGTAATGACGATATAGCGTAAGCAGCTCATTTTCAACTTGAGTCAATGTTTCCTTGTGTTGTGTAAAATAAAGAAAAAGAAAGCCAAGAGTTTCTTTTGCGTAGGAGAGCGGAACAATGATAACAAAGGTAATATCGTTGGGGAAATGCGTTATTTTTCTATTTTCCAATTCAGATTTTGTAAGAGTAAGAATTGTATCGGAAGAGAATAATTTCCTGATAGTTTTGTCTAGAATAAGTGTATTCCGTTTTACTTTTATATCGGAATAATACATTTTTCTTAACCGGCCTTTTTTGTAGAGAAAGAGCTTTCCGTAGCTTGCGTGAATAATCTCTACTGCATTCTCAACAATTTGTGCGTATAGTTGCTTATCGGACGAAGTATTTACCAGGTTTACGATTATTTTATTAATATTTTCTATATTGATAGCTTCCATTGAACACCCTAATCTTACCAAAAAAGGAGAAGGCGTAGTTTAGGCTTTTTTCACTGCTCTTCCAAAGAATAGCAGAAGTAATGAACCAGCTATCGCAACTAAAAACGCAGATACATTGAATCCTGAAACAGAAACGCCAAAGATAAGATTGGCTACAAATCCGCCGACAAGAGCTCCGACGATACCTAAAAGTATCGATCCCAACACTCCTCCATTGTTGGGTGACGTATCAATTGCGTTTGCAATAATACCGACAATTAAACCGAATAATATCCATGATAATATATTCACTGAATTCACCTCCCTTCTGCTGTGATATTTGCCTCATTCCTGCTTTGTCAGATAAGAAATGGGTATGTATTATCTGATTCTTTTCTGCCGCGCCCTTCCGCCAAGCTGACCCGCGCGTCGTGCTTCTTCACTTGTCCAAGTGTGAGCAGTGCCTTTTTTATGCGCAGCTTTCCCGCCTTTGCTGGCAATCATGCGCTGTTTTGTTTTGTCCATGGATGCGAATCCACGACCTTTTCCTTTTGTTGTCATACTATTTTTCACCCCCTTTCTGCCTAGTATAGATTGTGAGCTTAAGAGATCAACTAAAATTCTGTAAGGAACACGCAAGAGTCTTGTTGTCTTCAGATCTTACGTAGCTATCTATTTAATTGATCTGAACTGCTGTCTTTTGCTCTATCATTGTTACCATACCGTGCATTTCTTAAGAATTGCTTAAATATATGTTTCGCTTGTTTCATCTCTGTTCGCAGCAATAAATTTGTGGTATATTATTTTCAATTATCTGCAGATTAACAATTCTGATTTATTTTTATGAAGAAAAAAATACTCATCGCTGAGGATGATCAAGCAATTATTGATGTCGTGAAGATTATTTTAGAAAGTGAGGGGTTTGAAGTTTTTACTGCTGATCAAAGCATAACGGTATATAAGATTGTCCAGGAGCATACTCCTGATATGATTCTTCTTGATATATGGCTTTTTGGGGAAGATGGCGGGAAAATAGCTAAAAAAATAAAAACGCAGCCTCATACCGGTCAGATACCGGTTATTCTGATGTCAGCAAATAATGAAACAGAAAAAATAACAAAAGAGGTAGGTGCTGATGATTTTTTGCTGAAGCCATTTAATATTGATGATCTCTTATATATTGTAAGAAAATATATAAAAAGTTGACAGTTGTCTGTTTCCTTGTTACATTGGAGCAGCAAGGAGTAGTTGACAATTAGCAGAATCTATGATAGATTGCTAATTGCAAATGGTTTGACGAGTTCGCCATTGAAGGAGTTTGTAGATTTTTTATATGGAAAAAGTAGTACCTGTAATCCCGATTAGAGATGGCATCATCTTCCCCAGCACTGACTCAGTCCTTACGTTTGGACGTCCGAAAAGTCTGGCAGCATTGGAATCAGCTTTCCAGAAAGAACGGGTTGTGTGTTTTGTTTTGCAAAAGAACGCACGATTGAATGATCCAAGTGTTGATGATTTGTATCAGATTGGGACGTTAGCGCGTATTGAGCGTATGATTCGAACAGATGGCGAAATTAATGCGCAGGTTCGCGGATTGTCGCGGGTCAGGATTCTTTCCTACGAAAGACATGAGTCATATTTTATGGCAAAAGTTGTAGAAATTCCTGAAGAGGTCGAGAATACAGAAGAGATAAAAGCATTATGTAATCATCTTACCAGTGAATTTAGAAAAGCGATGAATTATGGTAAATCTGCAGATTTTCTTCTGTTTATGAATATTATGTCGGAAACCGCGCCTGCAGAATTGTCAGATCTTATTGCTTCCGCACTTGATTTAAAACCTCAGGAAAGGCAGGCATTGCTTGAAATGATTGACGTGAAGGCACGGCTGCAAAAACTTTCAGAATTGTTGACAAAGGAAGTAAAAATTCTTGAATTAGAGCGAAGAATTGCATCAAAGACGCAGGAACGATTTGAGAAAGGCGCTCGTGAGGCAATGCTGCGTGAGCGATTGCGTACTATTGAAGAAGAGCTTGGTGAGAAAAGTGAGGGAGATTCAGAAATACAAGTTCTTCTTAAAAAAATAAAAGACGCCAAGATGCCTTCAGAAGTTGAGGAAAAAGCAAAAAAGGAGCTTACCAAGCTGCAAAATATGAATCAGTTCAATCCTGAGGCAGGATATATCCGTAATTATCTTGATTTGATGGTGTCGCTTCCTTGGAGTAAAGAAAGTAAAGATAGTGCGGATATTCATTCCGCGGAAAAGATTCTTGACGAAGACCATTACGGACTGCAGAAAGCAAAGGAGCGGATTGTTGAATATCTTGCGGTTCATAAATTGTCAGGAAAAATGAAAGGGCCGATTCTTTGTTTTGCGGGACCTCCTGGAGTCGGTAAGACTTCAATTGGAAAATCTATCGCACGTGCGTTGGGACGGAAGTTTGTGCGGGTTTCTCTTGGCGGCATCAGGGATGAGGCAGAAATCAGAGGACATCGAAGGACGTATGTGGGTGCCTTGCCTGGCCGGATTATTCAGGGGATTAAAGATGCCGGTACCAAGAATCCTGTTTTCATGCTTGATGAAATTGACAAAGTCGGTTCAGATTTCCGCGGTGATCCGTCAAGCGCTCTTCTTGAAGCGCTGGATCCCGAACAGAACGGGCAATTCTCCGATCATTATCTTGAAGTTCCTTTTGATCTTTCAAATGTGATGTTTATTACGACTGCGAATGTTTTGGATACAATTCCGCCTGCGCTGAAGGATCGTCTTGAAATTATTGCTTTTTCAGGATATACACATGATGAAAAATTTAAAATTGCGCGAGAGTTTCTCTTCAAAAAACAACTTGAGAATCATGGCCTTAAGGATAGTCAGGTTGAATTGACCGATAAAGCACTGCAATTTATTATTCAGCATTATACCCGTGAAGCAGGGGTTAGAAATCTTGAACGGAAAATTGCTACAGTTTTGCGCAAAGTGGCAAAGAAAGTTGCAGAGGGTGAGAAAAAGAAGCTTGTTATCACTGATAAGGATATTACCAGATATCTGGGTCCTGAAAGAATTCACGGCAACATGATAGAAAAACAGGATGAAGTAGGGCAGACAACCGGTCTGGCGTGGACTGAAGCAGGAGGAGATATCCTTTTTATCGAAGTTGCGTTGATGCCAGGAAAGGGACAGCTTATTTTGACGGGACAGCTTGGCGATGTTATGAAAGAATCCTGTCAGGCAGCAATGTCATATATCAGAGCTCGGGCGAAAAATCTGGGGATTGCGGAGAATTTTTATCAAAAGATTGATGTCCATGTGCATGTGCCAGAAGGTGCAGTGCCAAAAGATGGTCCATCTGCTGGTTTGGCGATAACGACAGCTATTGTTTCGGCCTTGACGAAGATTCCTGTCAATCGGAAAGTTGCGATGACCGGTGAGGTTACTCTCCGCGGTCGAGCATTAGAGATTGGCGGTGTCAAAGAAAAAGTAATCGCGGCTCATCGGGCAGGTCTAAAGACTATTATTCTTCCAAAAGATAATAAAAAAGATTTAGAAGATGTGCCAAAAGAAGTATTGAAAGATCTCCATTTTGAATTTGTTTCTCATATGGATGAAGTATTAAAAATTGCTTTGACAAAACCACTGCATGTTGAGACAAAAAAGAACGGCAAAAAAGAGCAGATTGCGGTTGAATCAGTTATACCTATCTCTCAGGCGTATTAACTTTTCTATTATTAATATCCCTCTTGAAAGCTGCATGAAAGTATATTATGCTTGTTAAGACACGCATTGCATGAATGATAGCCCACAGACTACCGGACAAACATATCAGAAAGCAGGTGCTGTATCTCCTCCTGAAGCGATTATCGTCATGGATATAAACAGTGTGATTATCAGGGCAGACAGACAGAGTCTTCGTATGTTTGGATGGGAATTAGAGCAGGAGGTAATTGGCAGGAGAGTTCTTGATTTTGTAGCTGATGAGGATAGGCAGCATGTACAGGAAGCTTTTCAGAAAATTTTATTGGATGGGTCAATAACTAGTCTTGTATGCACTGCAGTAAAAAAAGACGGCACCTTGATTCGTATTTCCGCAAACGGTGTGCTTTTCTCTGATAGTCAGGGGAACCCGCAAGAGGTAATTGTGATTGTACATGACCTCACGACTCAGTTAGCGCATATGGAGCTATTGAAGGAAGCAGAAAAACAGCTTTCTGAAGCGCAGCAAATCGCACATTTTGGAAGTTGGGAATGGGATATCTCTTCCAATATATTTCACTGGACAGACGAAATGTACCGCCTTTTTGCCATTGAGCCGCAGTCAATCTCGGTAAGTAATGAAACGCTTATAGAGCACACGCATGAGGAAGATAAAGAAAAGGTGAAAAATTTCATTACTCGTTCTCTTGAAAATGGATTTGATGTCCTTGATTTTCGTTTTGTAAACCCTGATAACGGAATTATTGTCTGGTTTCATGCGAGAAGTAAAACTTTTTATGATACTGCTCACAAGCCGCAGCGTATGGTAGGAACAGTGCATGATGTTACGCATGAAAAAGAACTCGATCAAGTGAAGACGCAATTTCTTTCGCTTGCATCTCATCAGATGCGTGGACCGTTAACGAAAATTAACTGGCATGCTGAGATGCTGCTACAGCAGCAGTCAGAGGGATTGAGTGATGTTCAGAAGAAATATATTCATGAATTATATGATGCAAGTAAACAGACGGTACAGCTTACCAATTCGTTACTCACTGTTTCGGAACTTGAGCTTGGCAATATGCCATTTAAACCTGAAAAAATATCTCTTCCTAAAATAGCCAAACGGGTTCTGGAAGATTACGAACATATTATCTCGGAAAAGAAATTGCATTTCAAAGAAGTATATTCAGGTGATCTTCCGGACATTGAAACTGATCTGTATTTGCTTAAGACAATTTTTCATACGCTTATAGCAAATGCGGTAAATTATACGCCCGAAGAAGGTTCTATCACTATGACTATTTCAGTTGATACACAGCGGACAAACACGTTTCTCATATCCGTTGCTGATAGTGGTATTGGAATTCCAAAAGACCAGCAGGAGAAGGTTTTCACAAAAATGTTTCGTGCGACCAATGCGAAAGAAAAAGTAATGAGTGGAAGCGGTTTGGGATTATATATCGTTACATTGATACTCAAGCTCAACGGTGGAGAGGTTCTCTTTACCTCAGAAGAAAATAAAGGATCGACATTTACTGTTATGCTTCCTTTTATTCCGAAGTCTGAACAGATGGTAAAGCAATGAAAATATAAATACGTCTTGTTTTAAAAAAGTTTGTCATTTATACTCATGATATGGAAGAGAATAACGGAAGAAAAATATTGGTAATAGAAGATGAGCAGCCGATGCTTGAAGCTATCGTAGACACGTTATATCAGCATCAATTTCCTGTTCTGACTGCTGATAACGGAAAAGACGGACTTGCAACTGCACTTCGGGAGCATCCTGATTTGATACTTCTTGATGTTTTTATGCCAAAAATGGATGGTCTTTCTGTGTTGGAAACCTTGCGCAGCGATTCTTGGGGGCATGATGTGCCAGTTGTTATCCTTACCAATCTCAATCCTGATACCGATAAGACCATAAAAGCCATTATGGATCATAAACCGGCATTTTATTTGATCAAATCTAACGTGACACTTGAAGGAATCGTTGCAAAAATAAAAGAAGTGTTGAATA
>JAJYHW010000005.1 GCA_021784535.1 bacterium | reverse complement strand
CGCTATTCTGATCCAGCCAAGATTGAAAATAATAACCAGACTACAAATAATTAGTATGAAAGAGTTATTTAATAATGCGAGTATCAAAAAAAATAAAATTATAATTGGAAATGGATATATAGTCGGTGTTCTTTCTTTGCTTTTAATATAAAGTTTCGCACCTCCAGTTCCGTAACGATAATTTTGCTTTAGGGCTTTAATAAAAGAAGGTTCGTAATCGTGCTTTATAAGCGCATTAGGTGCATATTTTAATATTGCCTTTGGCATTAGTTTGTTTACTTTAATCCAAAAGTCTTCTTCTTCGCCACCAAATTTTAGATCCTTATCAAATCCTCCTACTAAATTATAAGTTGAGCGTCGCATAGACATATTAGCTCCAATGATCAAATAAAGATGATTCTGTGTGTCAAGCAACTCATGGAGATAAAAAGTTCTTTTAAAGTATTGAAAAAGATTATAAAGCGGATATGATAGCTTATAAGAATCAGAAGCTAAATGAGCTAAAGGATTATAAAGAGAGTAATATTTTAATAACAAATGATTTAGTCTTAATGGTACTATTTTTCCGCCGACAGCTATTATTTTCCTATCAGTATATGCAGATAAAATGTTTTTTAACCAATGTTTGTCTGGTACGCAGTCATCATCAGTAAAAGCCAGAATTTTAGCTGTTGATTTAAGTGTTCCGATATTACGTGATTCAGCTAGGCCTTTGTTAGTGATATTTGTAATCGTTTTTACAGAATATTTTTTAAGAATTTTTTCAGTATTATCAGTAGAACCATCATTAACGACAATAATTTCATATTCATCTTTATCTAAAGATTGTCTAAGTAAAGCCTTTAAGCAATTTTCAATTTTTTTTGAACGATTATATGTACACACGATAACAGAAATTTTAATTTTTGTTTTTTTATTTTTCATCTCAAATATACCTCCTCTACTCTTTTTGTTATATAGTTCCAGTCATAATTGCTTGTAAGCTGGATAAGATCTTTTGTTTTTGTTTTATTGGATAAATAGTACTGTATTGTTTCCGCGAGTTTCTTTTTATTAAGTTGAATCGTATCTCCATTGCGTCTTTTTTTGATGAGGTCTTTTGTCGCATTATCAGCGTGGTTTGTGGTAACTACAGGAACGCCTGCTGCATTTGCTTCAAGTGCCACGATGCCAAATCCTTCTCTTGTTGAGGGGAATGCAAAGACACGGGACGCTTTCATGAGTGCATAGAGATCGTTATCCTTCTTAAGGAAATCATAGAAAATGATATTCCATTCCAGTTTTAAGTTTTTTGTTAATTGTTTTAAGGCATATTCCTCAGGTCCTTTGCCGATGATAACGCATTTGATATTGGGATAATTGGGTTTTAGTAAATGAATTGCTGAGATGAGTATATGGACATTTTTATGAGACAGCAACCGTCCTGCAAAAATAACATCAGATTTTTGCTTGGCTGGTTTGACACTCTTGATAAGGCTCATATCAATGCCATTTGGCACAACGGTTATTGTTTGCTTTAATCGTAAATCCTTAATAAGTTTTGTCTTTGTATGTTCTGAAACAGCAATAATCTCATCCGGCATGCGCGCACTAAGATACTCGATAAGGTATGCTATCGTGCCAAGTTTGCCAAGATATTGTTGCCAGTATGCCTTCCCCCATACTTCATTCCATGTAACAAGTAATTTTTTTCGTTTCAATACAGTGACAATTTTTAAGGGAAAGAGTACCAAATGTGGCATATGATCAACATCGATGATGTCAAAATCTTCTCGAAGAAGTTTGAAACAAGAAAGCGCAAATAAAATCGCCTGTCTGATTGATCGCCTTTCTCCGGAGTAAAGCGGATAAAGTTTACTGATACCATGTAGATGAACTTTATTCTCAATTTTTCGTTCATGCTTATTATTCCACCAGTTCATTGTATAAATGTTTACCTGATAGCCTTGTTTGGCAAGTCGTGTCGACAATTCATAAATGCGCTTTTCTTTCCCGCCTTTGTTGTAGGGATAGATAGCATCAGAGACATAAGCGATTGTTAAGGCCTTATAGTTCATGCTATGAGATGGTATTATAACAGAGGTACGAATAATAAGCAAGTATTATAGGTTTATAAATTTAGACTTATATTGACATGTATTGAGGGATTTGTTATAAAGAATCTATATGAAATACTTAGAATCAAATCCCGGGATTGGCAATGGGGCTCTTGTCATAAAGGGCACACGGATTAAGCTTGCATCCATTCTGGCAATGTTAGCAGCAGGCATGAGTCTTAAATATATAGCTAACCGATATCCATGGCTTGAGTTAAGTAAAATCCAGGGAGCACTCAAAGAAGCAAGCGAACACTTCCAGTCACAGCCAGTCCATGTCTAAGCGCTTTTATAAACACAAGCTTCTTCTCGATGAAAATATGCCTCCGCGATCTGCATTTCCACGGCTCAATGAACATTTTGATGTGAAGCATGTCAAGGACGACCTTCGACATGGCGGGGATGACGATGAGGAAGTATATAAGCTTGCGACTTCTCAAGGGAGAATTGTTGTTACTTTCAATGGTTCAGATTTTCGACCCCTTGCAGGATCGCTACCTAACGACTACGGTATTATTGCCGCTCCATCACGTTGGCTTGATTCAACTTTGGACAGCAAGCTTACCGCTCTTCTTATGCGCCATAGCCCTGCATATTTCGCGGGGAATTTTCGAACAATTACTACGGAGTAATCAATTTGAATTAAAGATGCTATATATTCGTTCAAGGCCAAATGTCGGTACATTTCTTTTTTTCTTTTTCGGTGACCAATTAAGATTTTTGAAAAAGGTTCGAAGCACACGGATGCCATCACTCAGTGCAGAGATTTTTGTCTCTCCTGCTCGCTCATCATAGGTAATCGGCACTGAGTACATCAGATAACCAAGCCTCTTCATCTTGGTGATCATATCCATCTCAATTTCAAAACCTTCCGCATCTAGATATTTTTTCAAATCATCAATCACTTCTTTTCTCCAGGCAAAATAGCCGCTGAGGACATCAGTCACATTTGCCTGATAAAAATAACGTACAAGAAACGTATATCCCCAGTTGACAATACGGTTTTGTACTTTGAGTGAATTTTTTCGCATTTTGCCGCCAAGCCGTGAGCCGATCACTACATGACAGAAGTCATTCATCAGCGGTTCGATGAGGCGTAGAATTTCTTTGGATTTATAGGTATTATCACCATCAAGCATCACGATATAGGTGGTATCCATGCTGACTGCGTTAAATCCTGCAATAATTGCATGACCTTTCCCCTTTTTCACTTCGTCAATTACCCGCACTTTTTTTTCTAAAGCGATTTGTGCAGTCTTATCTGTGGAGTTATTATTTATGACGATAATTTCTGTTTTTAAACGAAGTCTTTTCAGAAGCTGCAGCGGCACTCCGTCTATGACACGTCCGATGCCTTTTTCTTCGTTGTAGCAGGGAATAAGAATAGTAAGTTTATTGTACATAGTTGTGAACTCCGGTAATCCAGAAAAAAATATCCTGATGAAGATTTGTCAAAGTAACAGCTATCTTGGCCCTAGTGATCGGACGGGTAATCGTGTATGTCTCAGATATGGTTTTATATCCGTTTTGCGGGAGCGTGAATATTCCTCTGTCTATTATTGTTTTATTACTTTTTTCATTAAGAGAGATTTCATAGGGATAGGTATAGCTGCGGTATTCAAGATTATGCACAGTAAAGGTAAAGGTGATTGTCTGGTTTGTTGTGACGGTTGAGGGAAGAGATGTATGATTCTCAAAATACAATTCAGTGAAGGTTTCAGGCTTTATTGTCGTTGCCAGAGCAATGGTATTCATAACGTCTTTATTTTGAGAGAGTATGCGAATACTTAGTATGATAAGTAGACCTATTGCGAGGAAAAAAAGAAAAATATTTAATCGATAATTGGAATTGCTGATTTTTTTGTAATTTGTTTTTTTCTTTGCCATTTTTCCCTTCTAAAAACCAATCCGTTTATTGGATTGGCGGGCAGAAAGGAAACGTTACCGTATCCCAGAGTAGTATTATATACGATAACCTATAATATCGCAAGAGTAAAATAAGGTTAGAAAATAAGCACGGTAGTGGTATATAGAGATAATTTAGAAGGATGTAATAAAATATGCAAAAACCATCCTTGTAAGTGGAAAATTATTGTATCAGGTTTTTTGCATAAGCCTTAACGTGTTTTTTAGGAAATTGAATAATTTCCTTTTCATCTGGAGATGCATTTATATAGGAAATTGGAGTTCGCTCAAGATCTTCAAAGTAAACAAGTTGTTGGAGGAATAATACTTCGTTAAATTCTTTTTTGAATTTTTTCTTAGCTATTACAATAATTTCTTCAAGAGGTACCCATGGTTTGTGTAAAAGAAAATAAAAATCAACATAATCCCGCCATGCAGCACGTCTTCCAATGGTATGAGCTTTATCTGCAGCGATGTCTTTAAAAGAAGCAAGAGGAAGTGAATCAGTCTGCAGGAGCGGAAAAAGCGTATTAAAATAGTACCAAAGAAATGTAATATGAATATTATTTTGAGTACGAAAGCTTATTTGTTCTTTTGAATCGACGTAATATGCTACATCGCCAAATAATTCTTTTATTTGCGCTTTGAGCGTAGCGGAAACAGGATTGTTGATAAATATATCAAAATCAAAAGATTCTCTATGCGCCAATTGCAGAGCAAGAGCTGTTTCTCCCGCTAGGTAGCAGTTTTTCTTAAATACTGCAAGCGAATGAAAGACTGATTGTCTTTCCTTATCCAATATTTCGAGGTGTATTTTTGACATAATTTTTTTCATTTATTGGATTGACATCAAGATTCAGCAGATATTTTTTGATGAAATAAAAACGTGCAGCTTCGTACTCTTTAAACGGATGATTGATAAATGATTCCTGAATAATTTTTTTTGGATAGATTGAAAATATCCAGAGAATATCCTCCATCCTGCCATGTGACAGAATTTGATGAATAATATATGTTTTGTTTTTATCAGAGTCCAATTTGCTTACATCACTTGACCATAAAATACTTTGTAATCTTTGCGGAATTGCCTGTCTCATAGAAAAAGTATAGCATATATCTTTTGCTTATAATAGGAGTGGAACAAGGCTACCTGGATAGGTCTTTTTAGTAATCTCTATGACAAAATGTGGAATACCATTACCAAACCATATCCCTGCGATAACGCTTAAAACGATTGTTATAATCACTCTCCTGTTAGTATACCAAATTCCTTGAGTTGATCCATTCGTCATACTCAAAAGGTAAAACTAAACAGGTGTAAATCTGTGACACCCCTAAAAGATAATGGATAAGTACAGCAGCTCCACCTTTACCGGTCGTTTTGAACTTTAACCGAACCTTTATGTTATATCCTGTCCTATGCCCTGTCTTGCTTCTTAATAATTCCCTTGTTAACAAGTCCGGTTAATTCTTCATATGCAACAGTCTTTTTAACACCATATAGTTTCTAACACTTCCCGTTATTAATATTCCCCTCTTTTGATTGCTTGTATTTATCGTCCTGTAAGGCTTACTTTGTATAGTTTGTCCATCGAGATATCTTTTATAAATATCACAGTAAACGAACTATTGTCTGTGGCAAATAGGATGTCCTTGTTTCCGTTTAAGTATGCATCATGCGAGTGGTGCTGGTTTTGGT
This sequence comes from bacterium, assembly GCA_021784535.1. Taxonomy (GTDB): domain Bacteria; phylum Patescibacteriota; class Microgenomatia; order Levybacterales; family UBA12049; genus JACDET01. Next base: position 3,387 of record JAJYHW010000005.1, on the reverse strand, counting down.
TTATTATTTATAGAGCTGATTGTGACCGCCTACTGCTACAAATAGTAAGGTATCCTGGTCAACCATTTTGAAGTGAATACGCAGATCCCCACCCGCACTTATTGATAAATGTCCTTTCCATTCGCCCTTTAGTGCGTGGAGCCGGAGTGATGGAATGGTAGCGTCTTGCAGGTATAACTTGATAGCGTCGCGAGTTTTTTTCTGGCGTTTTTGCGGTAACTTCTCAAATTGTTTATTAAAGCCTTTTGTAAAATCTATCTTCATGCTATTTCTTTTGCATCAGGCTGTCGAGGTGAGCTAGAGCCTCTTTGGGACTGTTGGTGTGAGTTATATCTCTATCATTCTGATAATCGTCGTCAGCCTCACGCATGATAGTTTCAAGGTAAGGTGTAGGCTCTAAATTAGCACTCAATACGACGCGACGCTCTCGTAGTGCTTGCTTTACAACCATGTTGACAAAAGCGGTGCTCGTTACACCTAACTCAGCAGCAAAATCTTTTAATTCCTTTTTCGTCGCCGGGTCGGTTTTAATAGTTAGTAAAACTGTACTCATAATATATACATTGTATAGACATCGTATGCGTTTGTCAACACCATTTTCAAATATTCTCTTGTGCTTTGCTCTTTTCTTTATCGTCTATGCTTGATATTTTATATCTCTTTCTCCCTGAGCTTGAGTTTGACTATTCCCAGAATGTGGAATACCATTACCAAACCATATCCCTGCGATAACGCTTAAAACAATCGTTATAATGACAATATGGTTGATAACAAAATACAAGATCTTACGGAAGAAATTAAAAGCGCTTCTTGATGAGATTACGAAAAAATTAGATCAAGCAACACTAACAAATGAGGAAGCATAAAAGGTCGCTCAGGAATTTCTGTCTTTTCTTCCAATACAAGAAAAAAAAGATTTATTAAATAAACTTTACGCGTTGAGTGTCGATCGCATTGAAGCAAAAGCCTTATTTCTAAAATATGCAAAATCTATTGAAGAAGAAGATCGGCAAAAAAGACTAATTCTCATAAGTGAACATATTAAAAATGGGAAGATTGAAGAAGCACTCACTATTGCTAAAGAAAAAAGTGCTTCATGATGAAAGGCTAATTGTAGGGGAAAAGGAGCCACGGGCAAAGCCGCAGCGGCGCCCGTGGAGTTTCACTGCTTTTTGAACTTTGTATCTGTTATCTTTATCAAGAACAAAAATATATTCCATTGCAGGATAGCTTATAACTAAATTTTGATACCTAACAAGTGGAATGATCGGCCAATGAAATGATTGCATCAAAAGTAAAAAAACAATGCTTACGATAAAACCCTAAAACCTGTCAGAATGCGCAAATATGGTATGTCTATACTTACTCAGATAATGGCGATGTTATCTTGCATTATTGGCTGCACTACCATTTTTATCTATGAGCATTAAGGATTCCCCCTAACAAATGTCCTTGGATTGACAGGAATACCAAAAACTCTTATCTCAAAATGTACATGAGGACCCGTTGCCCAGCCTGTTTGTCCTTCATAGCCGATGATATCTCCCGGCTTTACTGATTGCCCAACCGTTGCACTTGTCCTGTTCATATGTCCGTAGATTGAAGTTACATTGTTTCCATGATCAACTACGACGTAATTGCCATAACCCCAATTAAGATGTCCGACTGCAATTACTTTACCTTTCATAAAAGGAGTAATCGGAGTGTCATATGCAGCAGCGATATCCATACCTGTATGAAAGGGCTGGTAAGGAAGATCAGGCTGACCAAATCCTAGTGTAACTACGCCGTGAACCGGCCAGACAGTTTGTGCTTGAATTGCTGCTATCACCTTTCCTGTCGGGTCATGAATCTTTATCGTATGATTCTGAAGATTGACACTTGCAAGCTGATTTGAGACAGCCTGTATACCTGCATTTGAAACGATAAGAACTGATAAAAAAGGAAGCAAAATGATAAAAAGAATCATTATAAGTACATACTTTAATATATTTCTAAAAGTTATGGCGGCGATAATGGCACGGAAAACAAGCGGATTCACAATAGTTATCTTTCTGTATGTATTTCAGCAGGATTTGTTGTAATGAGCGGATGTTCTTTTCCTGATGCAACTACTTTGACCGCTACATGATTCTGATCGGCAATAATAAGTGCCTCTCCACGTTCACAGGCAAGAAGGAAATGTTCTTCATACTCGGAAAGCTTAAACTCTTCTGCAACTCGTTTAATTGTTGTTGTGTCCTGTTTCATAAGAATACGAAGAGCAGATTGTGAAGCGATAGCTCTTCCATAATCTGATGTGAGAAAATCATTTGCCTGCTGCGTTATAATAGTTACTCCCAGGTAATATTTTCTTGCGCGTCTGACAAGTCCTGAAATAAAACGTGCCGATTCAACGTGTTCTAAAAGCATCCATCCTTCATCAATAACAAGTATTCTTTTTTGCGGACTGCTTTTGACTGTATTTTGAACAAAATTTGCAACAACAAGCATCATGATCTGACGCAGTGATTCAGGGAGATCTTTAATATCAAAAACAATAAGCCGGTTATCAAGAGATATATTTGTTTGGGAATCAAAAACAGTAGAGAGCGAACCTTTTACAAAACGCTCAAGTCTGTTACACAAATCCTTTTGTTTCATCTCTTTCAGGATAGTATAAAAATCTTTAAGGAGCGGATAGCTTTTCTGTTTTGGTTTTTTGCCCCGGTTATTCCTGTTTGCTTTTGAGGTATAGGTATTATGAAGCGTGTAGCCATGACTTTTATATACTTTAATCATTGCCTTATCAATAAATGCTTTTTCCTCAGATGATAATCCCCCAACCATAAGTGAAATGATTTCCGTTACGTCTTGAATATGCTCTGCTAAATCATTACCTTCTGCGTAGGCACTTGTCAGAAAATCAAACGGATTAATTTTCTCTTTCGATTTTGCAGATAATTTTATATATGTTCCATTTACAGAGTCGGCCAGTTGTTTATATTCCCGCTCAGGATCAATAACAATAACTTTTGTTCCCTGCATAAGCTGTCTGAGAATCTCAACTTTTGCCGTATAACCTTTCCCGCTTCCTGATTGTGCAAAAATGATTGCGTTTGCGTTATACAGAGAAAAACGGTCAATAATAACCAGCGAATTGTTTGACTTATTTATTCCATAGAGCATACCGGATTCCTGAACCAGCTCACTTGATACGAATGGAAATGTGAGAGCAGCGCTTGAGGAATCAAGATTTCTTTTCTGCTGTAACTGATTCTCAGCACGGGGAAGAATAGATTGTAATCCTTCTAATTGCTGAAACGTTGCAGTTTTTATATAAAACAATTTTGTTGCCATGACTGTTTCAAGAATTGTTGTTATTTTATTGAGTTCTTCAAGAGAGAT
>JAJYHW010000073.1 GCA_021784535.1 bacterium | reverse complement strand
GCCAGACGATAGTTAAAATAATTTAGATTGATTTAATAGGATATATGCCATACTTCTCATACAATCCTAATACTATTTTGGATAAAGCGTACAAAGTTATAAAAATGAAAACTATTTTTATTCAAATATAAAAATTTTATATAGTATTAGGTATAAATAGTGCCTTTCATGGCAATTAGATTGTATGTCATAGGTACTTATAATAAAGAGGCCGCAAGCGAAGGCTAAATAGCTAGTCAGATTTGTTTTTTGTTACCATATTTCCAGTGTTTTATTTTCTTACAAGAAGAAAAAAAGCATTGTTTACCTTATAACTCCCTATAATATTAATTACCGATATTTAAAACGGTGATTATATTTATCTTATAATTTATTCCCGAATATTCATATAATTGTTAGTCCACGGTTAATTGTCTATAGCTTGATATAGATTGTATGATATTGGCAGGCTTAATAGGTTAATGCTATCCATTTGAACAGCTTGCTTTATATCATTTAACCAAAGCTTTATGGTATTCATTTAATCTATCGTTGTTCGTCTGGAATTGGTTAGTGCCAGTCACCTTACAAGACAAAACATTTTATGTATTTCTTTGATAAGAATTTTAAGAAGGTTTTTATAGATTAACATATTTAAAGTAGTAGATAATTACATATTGGCTTCATAAGCTATTTGTATAGGTAAGGACAAAGAATAGAGGCGCGACAGTTACAAAGTAATACTTATAGCTTCATGGAGGCAGAATGTATATAAAATTAGCATGCTCTTTATTAGAGTGATGCGTTTTATTTAGCTTGAAAAGTCAATCTAATCCGTTCTTTTAAACAGAAAAGTAATGGAGACTGTAAAACCGCCCTTTATTTGCGTTTTGAGGCAGCTTTTTTGTTGAGGATGCCGTTATTGGTGATCTGTTATTATCTATGAAAGCTTCCTTTTTAGCCTTCTATAGATAAGAAAAATGATAAGCAAAAGACAGAAAATTTCGCCAACAGCCAGCAGTGGTATAGCGATGAAATGAATACTTCTATTGAAGAATGGACCGTGTTGTGAAGGAGATAGTGAAAGTGTTGCAGTATACCAGCCGAGAATGAAGTGTTCAGGCCAGAAAATCTGGGGAGAAGATGTTTGAGAAGCATTATCAAGCCCGGATGTGAGCGTATTGGCAGTATGAGTATCAAAAGTGCTACCTATCGTTCGGATTGTCCCAGCAAGAACAATGCGTGATGGGAGGTTTATTTTGCCTACTGTTTGTCCGAATATATTTTTTATGGTAATTGTTCCATGTAAAGTGAAATAATGCGTACCGTTATTGTTAACGGTGAGACTGAAGGGAACTGGTCCTGCCTGTTGGAAAAAGGGAGTTGTAAATGAGCTTATTGTGCCTTGCGGTAGTTCTTTGTTTCCTATCGCAAGGAAAACATTGAGGCCAATGCCGGTTTGTATTGTCGAAAAGCTTTTTTGATTTTCTATGCTTATGTTTGAGTTATTTTGATCGATATTTATCGGTTTTGTAATAAATAAAAGTGAAAAGTAATAGTCGCTTGGCGGCTCTTTCTGAGGAATACGAACACGCAGACGGAGTCGTTTTTTTTGCTCCGGCCCAAGCGCAATTGAGTCATGAGAAATATTATTTTCATCAACTACCTGCATTTTTTCAAAAATATTTTTGTCTATGCCGGTAGTACTTTGATTATTTGAAAGAAATACTACTGTACCGTTTTGTGATTTTTGCGGATCAAGCGATTTATATCCGATTTGTAGTATGACAGAATGGTTGCTCTGATTTTCAATGGTAAAAGGCGCCCAGATATCGGCGGGAGGCTTTGCCTGTATTTGTAAAGTCGATGGGGTAACAGCAAGAGAGGTTCCGCTGGCAGATACTTTTGCCGGTGAAAAAAGAAAAAGAGAAGTAAGCACATTGATGAATACCACTGCTAATAATATATAAAGTCGATTTTTCATTGTGTTATCAAGCTATTATTCATTTTTAGCCTCGAATTTTGCATAATTGAAAAGTTCACCGTCAAAAGTTTGGAATCGCGAGATACGTTATACTATTATAATAAGTGCCTGTTTTTTGTGTCCCTGAAATATTCACCTTGTCAGTTATCTGCGCAGTTTCTTTTCCTGTAGTCTCTTGGCTCAGGAGGAGTAATTGATACTCCTGATTTATCGAATCATCAGGATATTGCTTATAGTAGTCGGCATGGATAAATTGCGTGTCGCAAAGATCAGGCTGATTGCTGTCGCAGCGATATCCGAATCCATAAGTAAGTGTATTTGTCCACGTTGCTGCAGTAATTGGCGTACATGCTCCGTTATCGCAACTGGTATTCTGAATACGATCATTGGTACTGGATTGCAGTGGATGATTTTCAAAGGTAAGAATTTCAGCACCGGCGGATGGATTATTGAATGCAATCCGTGACGTTCTCAGTACCGGATTTGTTGATGACAAAATACCATAATCGATGATATCCTGGGAAAGATTAATGGAAAAGGAATCTTTGGAATTTTTAACGGTATAATTATGACCGGTAGTAAAAGTTTTGTTTCTCATATGGCTCACTCCAAGAACCTGGGGTTGAGGAGAGGGTTGAGGATTGGTGTTAATTTTGTCAACATTAATGGAGTAATTATTGTTTGAGATAGTATCTGCCATAGCATGCTGTGGCAATAACCCAATGAACAAATAGTTCAATAAACAAATAAATAATTTCGTTTTCATTCGTTACCTCAATGGTAGTAGATTTAGCGGGAAAAGACAATCTCTGGTATCACAAAAAGTATAACGAAGAAAGTAAAGATAAACTAGTAAATAAAATTATAGGCCTAGTATATTGCATATATAATAAAAAAAAGAGATTCTATTTTTCTAAAATACTTTTCATGCCTCAGATTAAATATATCATAATAGATCAAATTTGTTTTATAACTATTTAAGCTCAAAAGCCATATATTACTACAGGGTATGTAATAATAAAATATTGTGGTATTATCAGGAGGATAGAGATGATCAGATTTTCTTCTTTTGTATGGCTGAAATCTGTGATATACTGCAGTAAATGGCCACAGCAAAAATAAAACAAAAAGTGAAAAATAATATGACTTTTGACCCATCATCGATTGAGCTGAAATGGCAAGCTAAATGGGAATCAGAGGGCACCTATCAGCCAGACCTTGATGCTGCTAACGGCAGAGGTAACCTCCAAACAGGCTTGGCAAAAAAAAGTAAGTCTTTTTATAATCTTATGATGTTTCCGTATCCGTCAGCTGAGGGACTCCATGTCGGAAGTATGTATGCTTTTGGTGGAGTAGATGTTTTTGGGCGATTTAAACGGATGCAAGGGCATCAGGTTTTTGAACCAATCGGTTTGGATGGGTTTGGTATCCATTCAGAGAACCATGCAATCAAAACAAATACACATCCTATAGAACATGCAGAGAGGACGCAAAAAAATTTCTACAGACAATTGCATGCAATTGGTAATTCCTACGCGTGGGAAAATAAATTAGAGACATATGATCCTGAATATTATCGATGGACCCAATGGTTGTTTGTACAACTTTTTAAATCAGGCTTAGCTTATAAGAAATACTCTCCGGTTAATTTTTGTCCATCATGTAAGACCGTTTTGTCGGACGAACAGGTGATTGATGGGAAATGTGAACGCTGCAATTCAGTGGTTGAGAAGCGCGATCTGGAGCAGTGGTTTTTCAGAATTGCGCAGTATGCAGAACGATTGCTGGGTAATATTGAGAAATTAGACTGGACAGAAAAGGTAAAACTCGCTCAAAGAAATTGGATAGGAAAGAAAGAAGGCATCAATATCACTTACCAAATTTCAGGAATTCAGCAAACTGTTACCATTTTTACAACACGTCCTGACACCAACTTTGGCGCGACTTTTATCGCTCTTGCCCCCGAGCATGATTTGGTAACAAAGATACTTGACGGGGCATTCACAACAGATCCTCAAATAGCGAAGAAAATCCAAATATATGTTGAAAAAGCGAAAAGCAAATCAGAGATAGAAAGGCAGGCAGAAGGAAAAGAAAAAACAGGTGTTTTCACCGGATTATATGCAACGAATCCGTTAACTGGTTATCAGATGCCGGTGTGGGTTTCAGATTTTGTATTAGGAGGTTTCGGGACCGGAGCACTGGTTGGTGTCCCGGGACATGACAAAAGAGATTTTGAATTTGCTACAAAATTCGGTTTAGAAATTATAAGAGTGGTCGTCGGTAAAGACGGCGATGAATCATCAATTGTCAAAATTGAACAGGTACAGGAAGAAGAGGGGACAATGATAAATTCCGGATTTCTTAATGGCTTGGATATTCATAAAGCAATAGAGAAGATTATGGATTATATCGAAAAAGAAGGATATGGCCGGCGTGTTGTGACCTATCATTTGCGCGATTGGCTCATCTCCCGCCAGCGCTATTGGGGTCCGCCAATTCCGATGATTCACTGTGATGCTTGCGCGAAGCGTCGGCCAAAAGTTTTGATCATCCACGGAATAGCAGGGGATAGTAATGATAATTGGTTTCCTTGGGTGAGACCATTGTTGGAAGCAAAAGGCTATGAAGTAATAATTCCTGATTTGCCAAATTCCCAGCATCCAACACTTGCGGAATGGACGAATGCGCTGAGTAAACTCGGTATTACCAAGCAAGACAACCTTTCAATTATCGGGCATAGTCTAGGTGGGCCAACAGCAGTTGCATTTATTAGAAAGAACAAAATTCCTGTTACGAAACTCATACTTGTCGCGCCGGTCGGTAAGGAGATAGGAGAGGCGAATTGGGAAGCGATACCAAATGGCGGCTATGAATTTGTCAAACCGATTTTGCAACGTTTTAGTGAAGCCAATGGATATGTTTCTGAAATTGCTGAAATAGTAGAGAATACCGTTTTATATCTATCTGATGATGATCCGTATATCCCGACAACGGTTTCAAAATCTTATGAAGCACTACAACCAAAAGTTACAATTTTTAAAAACCATGGACATTTTAACGCAGGTGCCGGTATTTTGGAATTCCCAACAATCTTAAATGAATTCCCACAAGTTGAAGAAGAAAATCTCGGCTGGGTGCCGGTTCCTGAAAAAGACCTGCCGGTGAAATTGCCGTACATCGAAAATTTTAAACCTCTGGGTACCGGTAAGGCACCGCTTGCTAACCATCCTGAATTTTATGAAACAACCTGTCCCCGCTGCGGCGGTAAAGCAAACCGTGAGACTGATGTTTCGGATACGTTTCTTGACTCAAGCTGGTATTTCCTTCGCTACTTGGCAACAGATTTGAAAGAGGTCGCATTCCCGATGCCAGCTGAAAAAGCTGCAAAATTGCATAGCGCAACAAAAGATGAAATTAAAAAAGCAGAAAAGCGAAGAGCATGGCTGCCAATCACCAGTTATATCGGCGGAGCAGAGCATTCGGTTTTACATTTATTGTATTCGCGGTTTATCACCATGGCGCTTAAAGACATGGGATATGTGGATTTTGAAGAGCCTTTCTCACGATTCTATGCACATGGACTGATCATTAAAGACGGTGCAAAAATGAGTAAAAGCAAAGGGAATATCATCAATCCTGATGACTACATCCGTAAATACGGTGCCGATGCCTTGCGGACATACTTATTATTTTTAGGACCATTTAATCAGGGAGGAGATTTCAGAGACAGCGGGATTGATGGGATGTCACGCTTTTTGAAACGGGTATGGAGTTTATTAAATAAATGGCAAATGATAAATGATAAATGTCAAATGAACGAAGAACGTTTACGATTTATGCATCAGACCATAAAGGGTGTTACCGATGATATGGAAAATCTGCGTTTTAATACGGCAATTGCCAAGCTGATGACGTGGTATAACTTTCTTGCAAAACAGACTTTGATTAGCAAAGAAGAAAAGGAAGTGTATCTAAAAATGCTTGCGCCTTTTGCGCCACACATGACAGAAGAATTGTGGCAACAATTCTTCCGAAATCCGAAATCCGAAATCCGAAATCCGAAATTTAATTCTATTCATACAAGCGAGTGGCCGACGTATGATGAGAAGTATTTGCAGGTAGATAAGGTAACGATTGCTGTGCAGGTGAACGGCAAATTACGGGGGACGCTTGTCGTTTCAGTTGCAGATAAAGACAATCAAAAGCTTCTTGAAGAACTGGCTCGTAACGATGAACATGTTGCAAAGTTCCTCTCGGAAAAAGTGAAAAAAGTTATACTTGTTCCCGGGAAGATCTTGAATTTTGTGATGTAGCTTCTCTTTCGTTGCAGTTCGCCATTGCTCATTTATTCTAAGGATGCTCGAATGCAACCGAAAATTTTTGCATCTCGCTTTACTTTTTTCTCACTTTACAGATGAGCTTATTTTGATTTACCATAGTTTTATGGAGCTGCAGGACAAATTGCTTCCGTTGCTGAGGGAACACGCGATAGCATTGGGGATAGGCATGGCTGGGTTGATCTTTGTGGGATATGGTTTGATGACGCTGTCACGGCCTCAATCTTCAAATACCGTGGCACCTCTTCCGGCTGGCACTGCAGTCAGAAATGCTGTTTCTCCATTGGCAAAAGAGATAACTATTGATATCGAAGGTGCTGTTGAAAAACCCGGTGTTTATAAATTGCCTGCGCAAAGCCGTATTCAGGATGCGTTGATAGCAGCTGGAGGTTTGTCTCAAAATGCGGATCGGCAGAAAATCGCGCAGACGGTTAACCTTGCAGCTCCGCTGACAGATAGCGCCAAATTGTACCTTCCGGCTGTTGGAGAGCATTATGCGGGCTCTGGAATAGCTTCCGGCACCTCAACCGATACAGGGCAGGGAGCAAGCGGAATAGTGAATATCAATCAGGCATCTGAGGCGGAACTGGACGCGTTACCTGGTGTAGGAGCGGTAACAGCGCAGAGAATAATTGACGGCAGACCGTATCAGGGCACGCAGGATCTGGTGACGAAAAAAATAGTGGGACAGAGTGAGTTTGAGAAGATTAAAGACCAGATATCAGTTTACTAATTTTCAATTTTCTCTATGTCCGCAACAAAAGTTATTATCATTATCATTTTACTCACAATAATTTTGGCTTTCCGTTTTCATCAGTTCTATCAAAATAATCCACCATATTATGATGGTCAATATCTGTCAGCTGTCATAACGCTACAGCAGGAGCCGGATTTCAGTTATAAAGGGCTGAAGTTTACGTTTAAATCACCAACAAATCAACTTGTGGCGGTGACAGCAAATTCTTTTCCCCGGTATCATTGTGGACAGGTAATCCAGATCCAGGGAAAGTTGCGGACATTTTCTTTTCCTGACGGGAAGAAAATTTTTACGATGTATCATCCAAAGATTTCATTGCAGGAGGACTCAAGCAATCCGATTGCCGCTGTTGCAAATACCATACGCCTTCGGACACGAGCATTGTACACATCAATTTTGCCGCCTGTGCCTTCCAGTCTTTTGATGGGAATGGTGTTTGGCGCAAATGAAAAATTTCCTGATGATTTCCGTAAAGCTCTTCAAGCGACAGGTGTGCTGCATGTGATTGCTGCGTCAGGGATGAATGTGACATTTGTGTCATCTGCCTTATTGTTTTTGCTGGGGCTTTTTATGAGACGTCGGGTGGCACTGGTTTTTGGTTGTATGGGAATTATTTTTTATGTCTTTCTGGTTGGGTTTCAGCCGTCGATTTTGCGTGCGAGCATCCGATCTATTCTGGCCTTTGGTGCAAGTTTGCTCGGCCGGCAAAATATCGGTATCGTGGCATTATTGATCAGCGGATATGGATTACTTATCTGGCAGCCGATTTTTTTAGCTGATGTCGGTTTTCAATTGTCCTTTCTGGCAACGCTTGGCATTATGCTTCTCAAGCCGGTTTTGGATCAGCCGTTACGGATGTTTGGGAAAATAGGAGAGGGATTGGGAGAGTCTGTGACGACGACAACTGCAGCACAGCTTGGGACGCTGCCGGTTTTATTGAGTGTTTTTGGACAGGTTGGGGTATTATCAATTCTGGTGAATGCATTAGTTCTTTGGACGATTCCGTTTATTATGGTTTTTGGTAGTCTGGCGGCAATCGCAGGTTTATTCATCCCGCAAGTAGGACAGCTCTTTTTATATCCCGCATATCCTTTTCTTGTTTTTTTTGAAATGATTGTTTCGTTTTTTGGCAAAAGCAATCTGGTTATCAGCGGAGTTGCTTTGCCGACGGCTGTCTGGGTGGGGTATTATTTGCTGCTAGCAGCAGTGGTGGTGTTACAGAGAAGAAGGGAAAGATTATGCAGCAGATCGTAATCTATGCAACGGCTGTAATGCTCGAGCAAGCGCTGTCCTTACCGGTTGAGAAGGCGGCTCATCTGATTCAAATAATGCCCACACTGTTTTATTCGAAGCATTTATTTTGACACCGGATTGGTCTGCTGCCGCTTCTATTATTTGAATACCGCGACCGCTTGCGTTAGTTTCTTTGGCTTGCTGGCGCCGTGGTAAGGCGTCAGGTCGTGGGTCTGAAACGCAGATTAGTAAACCGCCTCTTCTATTTCGAGGTCTTGTCACAACGGCTACCTCAACAGTAAATTCATGTCCATCCACTTGTCTTCCTGAGGCAGGTTCGGGTTGTCTTGTTCCTGTGAGAGCTTGTATCGCATTGGTTGCAGCTTCTGAAACAACCAATGTCGCATCGGAGATTTTGCCTTCACTTACCCGAGGAGAGGGTACTCTCCATGGAAACAATGAAAGCACTCTCGGGCGGTTTTCTGGTTTTATTGAACTAATCTGTTTGACTAACTTTCGAGCTGCAGGAACCGCTTCCGGAACAGCGTCAAACTTATGTGATACAAGCTTTCTGGCACGAACTGGTGGCGCTCCTTCTATTATTTGATATCCCATAATATTTATAAGATACTGATTATCTCTCCGAATAGCTATTTTGTCAAATACAGCAATAATTATTTAGGGTACTGACTAGATACTTAGATACTACGAGACTTTCTTTTTTGCATGTCTTTTAAGCAGTAGTCGTATATCACTTTCAATTGTATCACGATGATTGAATCGCCACTCGCTTTCT
>JAJYHW010000007.1 GCA_021784535.1 bacterium | reverse complement strand
AATTTGATTTTGAAAGGGAATTTTAAGCTCATCAGTAATTTAATTGTAGCAGGAGGCGTAATAAGGAGCAAGTTTCTGGTTACTTATTGTATAATAATGCAATGAAACTTGATGCGAAGAAATTGCGGCTCAGCGAACATGATCCTGAGGTTTTCAAAAAGATCAAGCGGAATCCTATTTATATTATTGTGGATAATGTGCTTGATACCTACAATATCGGCTCGATTTTCCGCCTTGCTGATGCTGTAGCTGTTGAAAAAGTTTATCTTTGTGGGGGGACTGAGACACCTCCTCATCACCGGATCAAAAAAGCTTCAATTAATACAACCGAATGGGTCCCATGGGAATATGCGCCGACTGCGGTTGCTGCGATCAAAGATCTAAGATCTAAGATCAAAGATCTCCAGGTAATTTCCATTGAACAAAATGAAAGAAGTGTCCCTTATGACAAGATTGATTACACATTTCCCGTTGCGCTGATTATTGGGCATGAAACCGATGGTGTCTCCAAAGAAGCGATGGATGTCTCAGATTACATTGCCGAGATGCCGATGTGGGGGATCAATATCAGCTTGAATGTGATGGTGAGCTTGGGGATAATGCTGTATGAAGTTGCAAAACGGCTACCATAAAAATTTTTCCCTGAGCGAAGCTTTAGCTGAGTCGAAGGGGTAAACCATATGCAAAGAAAATGGAAATGGTTTGTTTATATAATTGAATGTTTAGACGGAAGCTATTATACAGGAAGAACCTGGATGCCAGATTTGCGATATGATCAACATGTTTCAGGTTTGGGAGGGGAATATACAGCTAAGCACGGTGTTAAACGGATGGCATATATTGAAGAGTTTGATCATTTTGAAGAAGCAAGTTTGAGAGAAAAGCAAATTAAGGGATGGACACGAGAAAAGAAAGAAAAATTGATAAATGGAATTTGGAAAAAGGAATGGTAGCCTTCGACTACGCTCAGGCAAAAATTTATGAATAAAAATGATAAACAACAACTCGATAATATTGCAAAAGAAATTGAGAATTGCAAAATTTGCAAAATAGGTAAAAGCGGTAAAGCTGTCCCTGGAGAGGGGAATCCCAACGCTGACGTTGTCTTTATCGGTGAAGCGCCAGGCAAACGGGAAGCAGCAACAGGAAGACCTTTTATCGGCAGATCCGGGCAACTTTTGAGAGGTTTAATTCGAGAAATTGGTTTGGATGATGAGAAAGATGTTTATATCACCAGTCCTGTAAAATATTTGCCTGATAGAGGAACCCCAACCTCACAGGATATCGCTCATGGGAGAGTTCATTTGATGAAACAGTTTGCTATTATTCAGCCAAAAGTTGTCGTTTTGTTAGGAAGGGTTGCAGCTGAGGGAGTTTTGGAAAAGAAAGTAAAAATTGCCTCAGAGCATGGACAGGTTATTGAAGGATCCTTCGACGATGCTCAGGATAAAAAAAACATCAAATATTTTTTAACTTTCCATCCGGCAGCAGCCCTGCGGTTTCCCAATAAATACAAATTGCTGTTGCAGAAAGATTTTCAGAAACTAAAAAGATTTTTGTTATAGAATTTTTTTTGATCTCGCTTAAATCGGGGTTGACATAAGGCTAAAATAGTCTATAATGTGGAGACAGTATGTAAATGCTTTCGCCAAGGAATCCCGATTTGGTCGGGACGAGTATACCTCGCCTGTGGCGGGGTTTTTTGATCTTTTGAGCATTTTTACATATGTAGCACTTTAACAATTGACAGTATACCTTTCGAGCACATTACGCATCGTGCTCGAAGATCAAGATGTGGTAGGAATTTTTATCAGGTTATTCCATAAAAAGAAACCTGATTCCGGATGAAGTATTATTTTGTCCCGATCTAATCGGGTCATCAGTGATCAACTTCATTTTATTGAGAGTTTGATCCTGGCTCAGGATGAACGCTGGCGGCGTGCCTTAGGCATGCAAGTCGAACGGTTGAGGTCGCAAGACCAAGACAGTGGCAGACGGGTGAGTAACGCGTAGGAATCTACCCCTGGGTAAGGCATAGCCCCGCGAAAGCGGGGGTAATACCTTATAGTTCTCTGAAAAGAGTAAAGGACTTAACGGTCCGCCGAGGGAGGAGCCTGCGTCCTATCAGCTAGTTGGTGAGGTAATGGCTTACCAAGGCGATGACGGGTAGCTGGACTGAGAGGTCGATCAGCCACAACTGCACTGAGACACGGGCAGTACACCTACGGGTGGCAGCAACCAGGAATATTGCGCAATGGACGAAAGTCTGACGCAGCGACGCCGCGTGGAGGAAGACGGCCTTAGGGTTGTAAACTCCTTTTACCAAGCCGTTCACAGCTTGGAGAATAAGCCTCTACTAACTACGTGCCAGAAGTCTCGGTAATACGTAGGAGGCGAGCGTTATCCGGATTTATTGGGCGTAAAGTGTGCGTAGGCGCCCCATTAAGTCGTGCTTTAAATACTAAGGCTTACCCTTAGAGCTGAGTACGATACTGTTGGGGTTGAGGATTGACAGGGCAGCTGGAACAGTACGTGTAGCAGTGAAATGCGTTGATATGTACTGGAACACCAAGGGCGAAGGCAGGCTGCTGGGTTTTTCCTGACGCTGAGGCACGAAAGCTAGGGTAGCGAAACAGATTAGATACCTGTGTAGTCCTAGCCGTAAACGATGTCCGCTAACTGTCACTCGTAAGAGTGGCGGTTCAAGCTAACGCGTTAAGCGGACCGCCTGGGGAGTACGACCGCAAGGTTAAAACTCAAAGGAATTGACGGGGACCCGCACAACTGGTGGAGCGTGTGGTTTAATTCGAGACAAAGCGAAACACCTTACCAGGGCTTGACATGCTATCGTTTTATACCTTTTGAAAGATTGGTAGATCCGCAAGGATGATAGCACAGGTGATGCATGGCTGTCGTCAGCTCGTGTCGTGAGATGTTCCCTTAAGTGGGGAAACGAGCGCAACCCCCGCGAAATGTTACATATTCATTTCGGACGGTCCCGATCATATCGGGAAGGAAGGAGGGGAAGACGTCAAGTCAGCACGTCCCTTATGCCCTGGGTTACACACACCCTACAATGGCGAATAACAAAGAGCAGCAAGCCGGCGACGGCAAGCAAATCTCTAAAATTTCGCCTCAGTTCAGATTGCAGTCTGCAACCCGACTGCATGAAGGAGGAATCAGTAGTAATCGCGAATCAGCAGGTCGCGGTGAATACGTTCTCGGGTCTTGTACACACCGCCCGTCAAGGCAGCAAAGTTGGGAGCGGATGAATCATGCCTCTATGGCGTGAGAGTCCGAGCTTAGCGATGAAGCTTAAGTCGTAACAAGGTATCCCTAGCCGAAGCTGGGGATGGATCACCTCCTTTCTAAATTTAACATAAAACTTAAAAGATATAACTTAAAACATTTTATGTTTTACGTTTTTGATTTTGCGTTAATGGTTAACTTAGGATAGGGGAAGACAGGAAACTTATTTAGACAGTTGTAAAACTGGGTAAATGAGGGGAATGTACAGACAACAGGGGAAGTGAGTAGCTCCTGGCGAATCTCGCAAACCCGCTTAGCGGGAATTCGATGAAGTACTGCTTTGCAGTATGACAAAGAACACTTAGAGATAAGCAAATCTACTCTCGCCGTTCCTACCACGTCTTGGTTCGCATCCGTTCTTGACGGAGTATGCTGTTAATTGACAATGAAACCCCGTTTATCGGGGTTTTTTGTTTTTAGTTTTAGTAGAGCTAGCTTGCTAGTGAGGCTAGATTATGGTAAGATGCTATAAGAAACGGCCGCGTGAGACGCGGTTCTCATCAAATTCACATTCGTTTAGGCGAAGCAGAATTTGACTCGGCGCGGTGGCGAAGTGGTTAACGCAGGAGTTTGCAAAACTTCCATGCAAGGGTTCGACTCCCTTTCGCGCCTCCATTTTAAGGATCAGGTTTTAGGGATCAGAGACTAGAGACTTCATATAACTTCTCATTTGTAAGCATTTTATAAGATTGAAATAAAGCAGTATTTGTCAGTGAGCGTATACTGGGGATATATGACAAGGCAAATACAAAAAATTGAAAAAAATATTATCCGATGGTGGCAAGCAATTCTCGCGTTGTCGAATGGGAGGCAGTCTCAGAAGACATACAGAAATACGCAAGAAGTGGTTATGCAGCCAGGAAGAGAGTATTCATTAGTGCTATAAAGAATATGGCTGAAAGAGAAAAAAGCAATTTGGCAAAAGATATTTTAGCGAATGAAGCGGTAGCAATCACACTGTTATTCGCTGCTATTGCCTTTGCGTTTTTGTTATTTGGAGCAAGGAGATACGTATGAACGAATCATTAACTCACATATTTGATAAGGCATTTTAACAGTCGACAATGACTATAAAGGATAGTATTCAGGTAACGACCGGTTGGGCTAGGGTGTTATGGCAGCGAATGAAAGAACCGGCAGGTGAGATTGTGGGCAGAAAACTACTGTATTTCCTTCGAGTACCAAAAACAGGCAGTCGATTTGGAAGGCAGTTTATGCATCCTCGTTTGGCTTCATAATTTTTAGATAACGCGAAAACCTACAAATAAAGCGCAGAATATTGTATAATATGCTCTAACGTCTTTTTGATCCTGATGATAGTCTTTATTCGGTATCCCGAGTTTGATTGGGAAGACGTGCCCGGGCGCATGGCTCAGTGGTAGAGCGGTCGCCTGAGGCGACAGGTACTTGGTTGGAAATGTATTATGTATATGTTTTGAAGAGTCTTTTGAACCAGCGATTATATACTGGATATTCAAATAATGTAGAAAAGAGACTTGAACAACATAATTCGGGGAAAACAAAATATACAAGTCATACGGGACCATATAAGTTGGTATATAAAGAAACATATAGCACAAGATTAGAGGCGGCTAGAAGAGAGCGTTTTCTAAAATCTGGTAAAGGAAGAGCCTTTTTAAAAGAAGTATTAAAACAATAATTTTGGGCGCATGGCTCAGTGGTAGAGCGCGTTCCTGATAATGTAGGAGTAACTGGTTCTACCACGAAGCTATAAATTAAAGATTGGGCCGTTGGTTCAGCGGTAGAACGCGTCTCTGATAAAGACGAGGTGAATAGTTCGACTCTATTACGGCCCACCAAGTGATTCTTTTTGTTTGACAAAATACGTTACAAGTCTTGAGAGCTAATCTTTCATGAAGCTATATCGGAGAAATCCTATGGAGATAGCTAGTGAAAGTCGCAAGCAGTTGTATTAAGCAGGAGAGCTTGTAATTTCACCAGTCAAATAGAAAAAGAATCACATCATGAACAGAATAGAATAGGGTAGAGGTCGGAAAAATTCTGTGTACCATGAGTCTTTTGACTTATGGAAATAACATTCGACCAATTCAAGTCTGCTGTTAAAGAGTACCTCGAAGTCTACTGTGTAGAAAAAGGACTTGTTGAAAACACTACAATAAAACGTAAAGAAGATATTCTTAACCGTCTTGCTGCATTTTTAGATGGCAAGCCTTTCAATATCGAGAATGTAAAAGCATTTCAGCAAGAACTATATGCTAATGGCTGGGATGAAGCATCATCAAAAGCAACATTAGGCAACTGGTTACGAGCATTTGTTACGTGGTGCTATAAATATGCAGACCTGTTTGAGAGAGATTGGTCCTACAAGATTATTAAACCAAGAGTACCAAAGAAAAAGTGGCATTTATTGAGTGAAGAAAAAGCGTTAGAAGTTATAAAAGCAGGTTGTGAACCAAACTCGTTTGATAATAGGCACATAAGAGAATCAAAAAGAGAGCATTGTCTTGCGTTAGAACTTATTCTCCTGCACGGCTTTCGAGTAGGAGAAGTGGAAGCCATGAGTGGCAGCGACTTACGACTTGATGCAGATACTCCCTATATTCGTTTAAGAACTCCTAAGAGTCAGGAAGAAGAATGGACTCCTATTCATTCACATTTCCTACCAATTCTTCGTGAACGGATTAATAATGAACGATTGTTTAAAATAACAAAAAAGACGGCTAACAAGCTGTTAAAAAGAGGAGCGAAGAAACTTGGAATAGTAGGGTATGACGTTTCTTGCCATAGGTTGCGAGATATTTATTCACTCAGCAGATTGAGAAAGCATCCTGGGCAACTGGTGTCTCGATCTTTGAGGCATGATAGTTTTAAGGTGACAGATGATGCGTATTCTCATTATGACTTGTCCGATATACAACCCGTAATTGAAGATAGTGGCGTGTTGCAAACACCGATAACTCCGCAAGAGTTTCTTGAGAAAGCAAAGAAAGCATTAAAAATAGCAGGACTCATCAGGCCCGCGCAATACGAATTCAAAATTTTTGAGAGTAATGGAGTGGTGAAGATTGAGGTTGTATTTCCAAGAATATAATAGGTTAAAGAATTAAGCGGCTTTTCCTTCTAACGTCTCTCCTGGTCTATATTTAACATTAATCGGATCTTGAGCATTTCCTGTTAAAGTAAAAATACGTGGATCGGATTTTGTATCTCGTACATATTGGGGCATTGTAATTAAAGATTGATAAGGAGCAATATGTTGAGTGCCAACATCAACAGTACTCGTTATACCAACCATATAGTTTCCTTTGGGTTTATCTCCAGTTGGTATAGTAATAGATATTTCGTCCAAATTATCTCCTGGGCTGTAGCTTGCTACTTCCTGCCAATCTTGATCTGTTAGAGGATGCATGTCTCCATAAATTTTAACGAACTTACCATTTGGACTTGCATAATCTGCAAGAGAAACTAAAGATGCCTGTATATTTACCCTGCTTGGCAAAGTAATACCGCTATCTTTAACATGAGGTTGGAGATTAGAGAGAATTTGCACAATTGGTTCTGCTGTTAATCCAGAGTGCATAGTTTCAGATACAAGAAAATCCAATGGTTCATCTGGTTCAAATTTTGTGGCATCTGCTTGTCTTACATGGATACGATCTTGAAGACCAAATTCTTTGACAACCTCATGTGCAATTTGTGCAGCATTAGGATTTAATTCCAAAGCATCACATTTTACTTTATCTGAACAGAGAGCGGCATAGATAGCAAGAATTGGAATTGCTCCTGTACCAGCATTGCACATTCGTATGACATCAACCCCCGAAGCATCCAAATTAGCTATTGCTTCTCTAATTCCGAGTAAAAATTTTTTCGTTCTTACTTCATCCCGAAGACAGCGCATACTTTCCATTACGGAAAGCGCACCTTCTGGCTTACCATCGGTAAAATCTGGTAGGGTTCGTGCATGACTTAAAAGGTACAGTTCAAGTGGTTTAGGTTCATCTTTTGGCATACGAGCTAAGGTATCCATGGTATATACTGTTACATCATCAGGCATATCATCAATCATGTGGTCTATAATAGTTTTAGGATCTCCTTGCCAATGCTCTTTGAGAGCTGCAAGTTTGGCTTGCGTATACAGCAATTGCAATTCATGGCTTCGTGCTTGTGCTTGATCTCCGCTCATATCTCTATCTTCTTCCGTTCTTCTAGTTGGTTCTATTTGAGGCTCTTCTCGTTGTCTTCGTGCATAGTTTTCAGCTCTGATAGCTCTCAATCGTTCACGTTCCTTATCACTCATTTCTCCTAATCCCAAAGAAGAAAGATATTCTTTTTGCAGTAATCTTTGTGCTTCGGGCTGGTCAGGATGAGCAAATAATCCTCTGCGTTCACCTTCCTCGTGTGGAGTTAGGCCGTCTGGACTTTTTGCTTTTGCATTTAATTCAAGAAGTCTGGGATTTGGAGCTTTTGGTTGGGATGGTAGATTATCAAATGTACCTTCGGTCATATTTTTGTATTATTAATAAGTTGCTTAAACTGTACCAAATATATATGGTTTCTTCAATAGCAGGCTACTAAATAAATCTCATATACGACCGTTTGTAAGACAGACCGTTTCGACACATACTTGCTACTTTCTTATGCTTATCTAATTGTCTTATAAAGCGTCTCAAAATCAAAATCTCATGCGTGACCCATGTGATGAGTTATGCGACAATATGGCTGTTATGTTTATAGGGTATGCACGAGTTTCTACAACTGAACAAAATCTAGACTTGCAAATAGATGCTTTAAAAAAAGTAGGATGCGATAAAATCTTTACCGATACTGCAAGCGGTGCAAAACAGAGCGTATAGGATTAGATGAAGCACTTACTCATTTACGAAAAGGTGATACATTGATCGTTTGGAGGCTCGATAGGCTAGGACGAAGTCTCAAACATTTGATCGAAACAGTAACTATGCTTAACGAGCAAGGCACAGGCTTTAGAAGCATCACTGAAAGCATTGATACAACAACTTCAGGCGGCAAGCTAATCTTCCATATATTTGGAGCTTTAGCTGAATTTGAAAGAAATCTTATTCAGGAACGAACTCAAGCAGGACTGACAGCCGCAAGAGCAAGAGGAAGATTAGGTGGCAGGCCAATTAAATTTAATACGCAGAGGATTCAAATTGCAAAAGATTTGCTTAATAATAAAAACTACAGCATCTCTGAAATATGCTCCAATCTAAAAATGTCTCGTGCATCTTTCTATCGCATAACAAAACAAAAATAGTTGTAACATGCAATTTTAAGATTGGAACATATTATTTTTTCTTTGAACGTGAGTATTCGAAAGGATTTTCGACTGCTTCTTCAGGTAGTTTATCGAAGATGGCTTGTATGCTTTTATAATCAGACTCAGTAAGTTTTACCTCTCTGATGTCATCCAGTTTGATAGACATTTTAAATTTGCTATTTTGTTTTTCAAGTCTCTTAATTGCTCTAATAATATATCTTTTACAAATTAAAGTTTCTTTATATGCATCTTTAATTTTGTTGCCCAGCTCGTTTTGTAGCGTTTGTGCATAAACTGGAAATGCTTCGGGAGACATAAATCTTCTTGCTAAATTGTCAGATATACAATCCATTCTTATGGAAGGGTGGATTGGTTATTATAAAGTTTATGGAAAATAAGACGTATCGGATTTTAACTATTGTAACGGTTATCGTATTAGCTGCAGGAACAATCTTTTACCATATTGTTGAACGATGGAAATGGCTTGATGCTTTCTATTTTTCAGTAGTTACGTTGGCAACCGTTGGGTATGGAGATTTTGTGCCGAAAACGAATGCCGGAAAATTATTTACTATTTTTTATATTCTTATCGGTGTGGGAATCATTGCTACCTTTATTCATGAACGCATGGGAAGAGTTGCAAAAAGGATAAGAAAGAAAAAAAGTAAGCA
>JAJYHW010000068.1 GCA_021784535.1 bacterium | reverse complement strand
GGTGTTTCATCTGTTTGGTTTTTCTTTGATTACTTCGACCAAGCTTATGATAGGGCTTGGCTTTATTCTTTCGGGGCTTTTTATGTATTTGTTTGCAAAGGAATATGTCGGAAAAACCGGGGGAGTTGTCGCGGCGATCGCGTATTCATATGCTCCTTATCATTCTGTTGATGTGTATGTCCGCGGTGCAATGCCTGAATTCTGGTCATTTGTTTTTGTTCCGGCGATTTTCTGGAGTATTTATAAGCTGGCAAAAACCGATAAGAATACCTATCTTATTATTGCAGGAATTTTTGTAGCATGTCTTGTTCTTACGCATGATCTGGTTGCAATGATGAGTAGTTTTTTTCTGGGACCATATTTCCTGTTTCTTCTCTATCAATCAAAAAAGAAATGGCAGTTATTTGGCAAAATCTGTCTGAGTGTCGTTCTTGGTCTGGTATTTACTGCTTATTTCTGGATTCCTGCATATTTCGAAAAACAGTATACGATGGTCAGTTTATTGACTGATCAATTTGCGGATTATCACCTTCATTTTGTTTGCGTGAGACAGTTTTTTACTTCTCCCTGGGGATATGGCGGATCATTGCTGGGCTGCGATGATGGTTTATCATTTCAGGTCGGACAAGCTCAACTGCTTTTAGCAATTATTTCCATGATCGCCTCAGCATTCTTTATCTATAAGACGAGAAAAGGATACGGTATTGCGGTTTTATTCGGATTTCTTTTTCTGTTCTCCCTTTTTATTCAGACAAAATATTCAGTGGGGATATGGGATCACATTCAACAGTTTTCTTATATCCAATTTCCCTGGAGATTTCTTCTTTTTTCTGATTTTACTATCGCTTTTCTCATTGCATATGTTTTTTCACAATTAAAAAATCAAAAAATACAAATAATTATTGCGGCCGGCATGATTGTACTTCTTATCTTTATGAACAAAGGTTATTTTCGGCCTGAAAAATATTTAACACATGTTACTGATACAAGCTATACTTCGCCTGCTGTTATTCATTGGCGAACGAGTATCATGTCTTTTGAATACACGCCGCGGGGGATTGCTACCAGAAAATCGAAGATCGGGAATTCAGTTATTGCTATAAAACGTAATGAAATACCGAAGAAAAGCTATACAGTTGTAAGCGGCAAAATGACTGTAGTGCAGCTTGAAAATATCCCACAAGTGAAAAATTATCTTGTGACAGTTTCAAAGCCTGGCGTACTCAGATTGAATACATTTACGTTTCCTGGATGGAAAGTTTTTGTTGATAACAATAAAGTAGCATATTCAGCAAATAATAAATGGAAATTAATAACAGTTGCGTTATCAAAAGGGCGACATACGGTTCGTGCTGAATTTACCGATACGCCTTTGCGAACAGTATCGGACTGGATATCAGGGTTGTCAATCATCGGAGTTTTTCTTATTGCAATTTTCAGGGGGAAAAGATATGGCAAAAATAAATGAATTATCGATATTTTTTCCCTTTTGGAATGAAGAAGAAAATATTGAAAAAGTTATTGAAAATGCCAAAAAAATTGCAAGCGGAGTTGCAGCAAAATGGGAAATTATTATGGTTGATGACGGATCAACTGATAGGACTTTGCAAATTGCACGAAGACTTGCAGAAAAAGATAAGCAGTTACAGGTAGTTTCACATCAGCCCAACAGAGGGTATGGCGCTGCGATAACAGCAGGATTTACTCATGCAAAATATCAGTATATTGTTTTTACCGATGGCGATTTACAGTTTGATTTTTCCGAGATTACGAAATTTATTGATAAGATTGAGAAAGCAGATATTGTCATAGGGTATCGTGAGCAGAGAAAAGATAAAAACCTTTTTAAACGGCTTTTATTAATGTATTTGTTGAAAATAGGCGATCTTCTCCTGTTTCAGTTTTCTTTTAAAGATATTGATTGTGCATTCAAGATGTTCAGAAGAGAAGCGCTTGAGCAATTATTGCCTTTGCGATCTGAAGGCGCGATGGTTTCAACTGAAATTCTCGCAAAAGCAGTAAAGAAAAAAATGAAAATTGTTGAAGTAGGAGTAACTCATTATCCGCGAATTAAAGGGCATCAGAGTGGAGCAAACTTCCCTGTGATCGTCCGTGCTGTTCTTGAAAGTTTTATCCTGTGGTGGGATTTGAAAAATGGAAGATTTTGATTTACAAATGGTTGCCAAAAGATCGGTTAGCGGGATTTTTGCACTAGTCTCCCGTACTTTTTTTGTGCAAGTTTTAACAGTTATCAGTAATTTTGTTCTGACGATTTATCTTCAGCCATCAATGTTTGGCATTTTCTTTATTGTCAGTACGATCAATATTTTTCTTTCATATTTTCAAGACATTGGCTTGGCAGCGTTGATTGTCCAGAAAAAAGAACAACCGACAGTTGAAGAATTGCGGACAACATTTACTATTCAGCAGGTGCTTGTTTTGACAATTGTTATTGTCGCGTTCCTTTTGTCTCCGGTTTTTGTGCATATATTTCACTTTTCCAGGGACGGATTATATGTCCTTTATGCATATCTTTTTTCTTTTATTTTATCTTCGTTAAAAACGATACCAACTGTTTTACTTGAACGCAGGCTTGATTTTCATAAGCTAGTTATTCCGCAGCTTGCTGAAGGACTTGTCTATAGCTTATCACTTATTATTTTTGCTGTTTTGGGATTTGGCGTCAATACGTTTACGATAGCAATTTTGTTGCGCAGCATTGTGGGGTTGCCGATTATTTATTATGTCCAGCCATGGAGCATTGGATTTGCATGGAACAAGAAATTAATCAAAGAACTAATTTCTTTCGGATCGCCATTTCAGGGGAATAGCTTACTTGCGTTATTGAAGGACGATTTGCTTAATTTATATATTGCGTCAGTGTTGCCGCTTACGCAGGTAGGATATATCGGTTTTGGACAGAAATGGGCTGCTATGCCGCTTCGACTGGTGATGGATAATGTTATTAAAGTGACATTCCCTTCCTATAGTCGAATGCAGCATGATAAAGAAGCTTTGAGAACGCTTGTTGAAAAATCGCTCTTTTTGATTGCTTTTTTTATCTTTCCGGTTGTTGCCGGTTTTATTGTTTTTTCAAAACCTCTTGTCGAGCTGCTTCCGCGATATGATAAGTGGGAACCGGCAATTCTCGCATTACTCTTTTTTTCCATGAATACCCTTTTTGCTTCAATTACTGTACCATTGACAAATTTGCTTAACGCAATTGGGAAAGTAAAGATTGTATTAAAGTATATGGTTTTATGGACCTTATTAAACTGGGGATTGACTGTTCTTTTTATAAAATTATTTGGTTTTAACGGGGTTGCGGCGGCATCATTTCTCGTTGCAGCAAGTGTGATAGTGGTGCTCCCGCAGGTTAAAAAATATGTTCAATTTTCCTTTTTTGGTCCGATCTGGAAACAATTTATTGCCTCTGCCGGAATGACACTAACAGCTTTCATTATAGGGCATTGGATTACCTCTTTTATAACGCTTGCATGTGCTATGCTTTTTTCAGGGATGGTATATATCGGTATTCTTTTTCTTATTTCGAAACAGGAAATGATGCACATTTATCGTTTTGTTTTGATAACGCTTAGAAAAGACAGATGAAAAATATATCAGTAGTGATTCTTACCAGAAATGCTGAAGATCTGATCGCGGATTGCATGGATTCAGTTTCTTTTTGCGATGAAGTAATTGTTATTGATGATTATTCAACAGATAGAACAGCGGAGCTTGCAAAGTTATTGGGCGCGTCAGTTTACCCGTATTCATCGGAAAGTTTCGCAAAAAAACGAAATTTAGGCTTGAAAAAAGCAAAAGGCCGCTGGATTTTATACCTTGATGTGGATGAGAGGGTTTCTCCTGAGCTTGCAAGAGCGATCCAATCAGTTTTGGAACGAAAAAAAGATATTTATGCTGCCTATCGGGTTAACAGAAAAAATTTCTATCTCGGCAATCATGAATGGCCGGCCATGGAGAAACTTGAAAGATTGTTTAAAAAATCAAAATTTGAAGAATGGTATGGTGAATTGCATGAAAGCCCACGGGTGAATGGAGATATCGGTGATCTGGATGAGGGGTATATCAGGCATTATACGCATCAGGATCTGACAAGCATGCTAAATAAAACGATTCAGTGGTCAAAAATTGAAGCAGAATTGCGATTTCATGCGAATCATCCATATATGTCCTGGTGGCGCTTCTTCCGAGTGATAATGACTGCTTTTTATGATTCGTATGTCAGGCAAAAAGGCTACAAAGCGGGTACTGCAGGGCTTATCGAAAGTATGTATCAGGGATTCAGTATGTTTATTACGTATGCACGCTTGTGGGAGCTGCAGCAGCAAAACAAAGGAATTAAGAAGAAATAGATTTTATTTTTTTTCCGGAGTGGAAACAATAAAAGCGTTTTTCCATGATTTTATTTCTTTAAACGTAAGCCGTTTTTTTGCAAAACGGAACAGATAAATAAGCTCCAGAATACCAATAGTGCTCAGTACAAGCATGACGATAAACCAGTTTCTCTGTTTTAATTGTGCGGATCTCCAGAGTGCCACGCCTTTCCAGAAAAGTGACCAGAAAAGAACGAAATATATAAGTGCGTTGCTCCAAACAGCTGCATTCATAGGCTTTATCCTATCATGTCGGAGATACGTATGCAAGAGACAGAAAAATTGATAGAATAAGAGTGTGACTGCATTATGAGAATCGGTATTTTTGATCCCTATCTGGATGATCTCGGCGGAGGCGAAAAATATATGATGATGGTTGCATCATGCTTAGCCAAACGGCATGAAGTAACTGTTTTTTGGGATAAAAAAGAAGATGTCAAAGCAGTTGAAAAGCGATTTGGCATCTCATTTGAGAAAATAGCAATACAAAAAAATATTTTTTCGCCATCTGTCAATTTTATTAAACGAATGCGACAGAGCAGGAAGTATGACGCATTTGTTATCCTAAGTGACGGGAGCATTCCGTTTGTGTTTCCTGCGAAACTTTTTCTTCATATACAACAACCGCTATCACAAGATAAAAAAGTAAAGATAAAAGATAAAATTAAATTAAAATATATTTCTACGATTTTTTATAATTCGGAGTTTACGAAACATTTGAATGATTCATTGTTTCCCACAGTGAAGAGTACAGTGATTTACCCTCCGGTGAGTTTGGATATAAGACATAAGACTGAAGACATAAGAAAGGAAAATATCATTATTCATGTCGGACGATTTCGGGTTACTAACTTGATAAGTGGAGATTACAAAAAGCAGGGCTTTATGATCGAGGCTTTTAAGAAACTTGTGGATCAGGGGCTTAAAGACTGGCAGTTTTACCTGGCAGCAAGTGTGAAAGAGGACGACAAGGAGGCATTTGGCATGTTGCAAAAAAGTGCAAAAGGATATCCGATTGTGTTTTATCTTAATAAAACCAGTGATGATCTTTTTCATCTGTACCGTAACGCAAAAATTTACTGGCATGCATCAGGATATGGAGAAGATCTGAAGAAATATCCGGAATTGGCTGAGCATTTTGGCATGACGACAGTTGAAGCGATGAGCGCAGGCGTGGTTCCAATAGTTATTAACGCAGGGGGACAATCAGAAATTATAACTGATGGGAAAAACGGGTTGCTCTGGAATACACGGGATGAATTATTGGAAAAAACAAAAAAAGCAGCATATGACGAAACGTTATGGCACAACCTTTCGCAACAAGCTATACTACGGGCAAACGATTTTAGTGAGGAAAAATTTATCTATAATATCGATCAGTTAATTAGATTATGAAAAAGAATTTGCAGATACCGGTAGTGGTTATATTAATTATTCTCTTATTTTCTTATCCATTTATTCTGCATGGCAAACTTCCCATTCCCTCAGATACCATTATCGGACTCTATCATCCGTTTAGGGATCTTTATGCGAAAAATTACCCCAACGGCATTCCTTATAAAAATTTTTTGATAACTGATCCTGTACGTCAACAATATCCCTGGCGGCATCTCGCGACAGAGAGCGAAAAGCATTTGCAATTACCATTGTGGAATCCGTATAGTTTTGCCGGTACTCCTTTGCTTGCTAATTTCCAAACAGCTGCTTTTTACCCGTTAAATATGTTACTTTTTATTTTTCCGTTTCGTATCGGATGGTCGTTTCTGATATTACTCCAGCCGTTGTTGTCGGCGTTATTTCTTTATTATTATCTCCAAAACCTTGGATTAAAAAAAAGCGCGTCTCTTTTGGGAGGCGTTGTTTTCGCGTTTTGCGGATATGCGACTGCGTGGATGGAATGGAATACTATGGTGCAGGTTGCGTTATGGCTTCCATTGAGCTTTTTGGCAATAGATAAAATAACAGTAAGACATACGGTGTCGTTTCGTTGGAGCGCTATTTTCATTTTATCTTTAGTTTTTTCGTTTTTTGCTGGACATATTCAGCCATTTTTTTATCTTGCTCTTACTGTTTTTTTCTATTTTATTGCTCGATGGATGCAATCAGGAAGATCTGGGAAAATATTTGGTCATTTTTCTTTACTTTTTTTTATTTTCATCGTATTGACAGCTATCCAATGGTTGCCGACATTGCAGTTTATCAATCTTTCAGCAAGGAATATTGACCAGATCTGGCAAAAAGACGGCTGGTTCATTCCGTATCAGCATCTCATCCAGTTTATCGCTCCTGATTTCTTTGGTAATCCAGCAACGCTTAATTATTGGGGAACATGGAATTATGGAGAAATGGTTGGATACGTCGGGATTGGACCACTGATCGTAGCGCTTTATGCGATGTTTTTCAGAAAAGATAAAAAAACGCTTTTTTTCGGGACAATCTTTTTCCTTTCATTAATTTTTGCTTTACCGACATTTTTTGCAAAACTTCCTTTTATCTGGCATATTCCTTTTATTTCGACATCGCAACCGACACGATTGCTCTTTCTTACTGATTTTTCATTGGCAGTGCTGGCTGCATTTGGGATTGATTATTATATCCGGCAAAAAAAGAGAATAACGATTCTTTATCCAATTTTCTTTGTCGGATTTATTCTTGCATTGTTATGGATATATATACTGCGAATGCATGCTTACACAATTCCAATTTCTCTAGAGCAGGTAGCGGTTGCAAAACATAATTTATTGCTTCCGACAGCGCTGTATGCAGCCGTATCAGTCTTATTGATTATTCCAGTTTTCTTTTCAAATATATCCAAAAAAATATTGATTCTTTTTCTGATACTTACGCTATTTGACCTATTGAGATTTACATGGAAATTTGATCCGTTTACCTTGCAGCAATATCTTTTTCCAAATACTTCCGCCATTTCATATTTGCAAAAACAACAAAAACAAGGACAATTTCGTATAATGACAACTGATTCTGCGATACTGCCGCCGAATTTTTCTATCATGTATCATGTGCAGAGTCTGGACGGGTATGATCCGTTATATCTTAGGCGATACGGAGAGTTGCAGGCTGCGATTGCCCGTGGTAAGCCTGATATCAGTGCGCCTTTTGGTTTTGATAGAATCATTACGCCAACAAGGATAAATTCACCGCTTATAGATCTGTTTGGTGTCAAATATATTTTAAGTCTTTCACGCATTAAAGAACCGAAGCTGATAAAAGTTTTTACTGAAGGACATACACGAATCTATAAAAATAAAAATGCTTTTCCTCGCGCATTTTTTGTACAAAGGATACAGTCTGCTGTATCAAAAAAAGAGGCGATTGATTTTCTCTTTGCAAAAAATATTGATTTACATACAACTGCTATCGTGGAAGGGTGGGGTGTATTGAAGAAGCGTTTTGTAAGCGGAACTGTCCATATAATGAGGTATCAGGCAAATGCTGTTTCTCTCCTGACAAAAAGTAATGGAGAATCATTTCTTGTTTTAACAGATACCTTTTATCCAACGTGGCATGTGACAATTGATGGAAAAAAAGGGAAAATTTATCGTACTGATTATAACTTCCGTGGTGTTTTGATTCCTAAAGGAATTCATCGCGTTATTTTTTCGGATAGCTTGTTATAATAGGTTTTGAATGAAAAAATTATCTATTATTATTCCTGTTTATAATGAAGAAAAAACCGTCGGCAAACTGCTCAAAAAGGTCTTATCCGTCAAATTTCCCGTAGCGAGTGTTGAGTATATTGTGGTTGACGATGGTTCAACCGATGCTTCGGCAACGGCAATTTCCAATTTCCAATTTCCAATTTCCAATTATAAGTTTATTAAACATAAAAGGAATCTTGGCAAAGGGGCTGCTGTGAGGACGGGGCTGCAAAAGGCGACCGGAGACTATATCGTTATTCAGGATGCTGATCTGGAATATAACCCGGCGGATATAATTCGTCTTCTCCATGAACTTGAAAAAAGTAAAAAGCCAGTAGTCTACGGAACAAGATTGAAGCGTCTTCCCAACCTCAAAAAAGATGAGCATACTCCGGTATTTCTCATGCATTATGTAGGTAATAAATTTTTGAGTCTGACTACTAGTATTTTATATCGTCATTGGCTGACTGATATGGAATGTTGTTATAAATTAATGCCGCGGGAAGCTTTGACAAAAATGCAATTGCATGCAAAAGGTTTTGATTTCGAGCCTGAGATTACTGCGAAATTATTAAAGAGAGGATATAAAATTGCTGAAGTTACTATCGTGACCAGACCGCGCAGTTATCAAGAAGGGAAAAAACTATACGCGTTGAGAGACGGCACAAAAGCGCTTTGGACATTGCTAAAGTATCGATTTGTTGAGTAAAATGAGGTAGAGGTGCGAAATGAATTTGAAATGAGTTTGCAATTATTACACAAATCATGGTTTTGGTTATTTCTTATTGTTCTGCTTGCTGCTGTACTGCGGTTTTATCAGCTTGGAATAAATCCGCCTTCTCTTACCTGGGATGAGGTAGCATGGGGATATAATGCATACGCGGTTGGCATTGATGGAAGAGATGAGTTTGGGCATTTCTTACCATATACCTCTTTTGTTTCGTTTGGAGACTATAAGCCTCCAGTTTATGCGTATCTTACGGTAATTCCGGTTTGGATTTTTGGTTTGGATGCATTTGCTGTCAGATTTCCTTCTGCACTGTTTGGGGTACTCACCGTTTTGGTTACGTACTTTTTAGTAAAGGAACTTTTTGCTTATTACGACTCGAAAGAAAGCCCGCATAAGAGCAAAGTTCAAAAAATAGCACTGGCTTCAGCATTGATTATGGCAGTTTCTCCATGGAATATCATGCTTTCGCGTGCTGCGTTTGAGGCAAATGTTGCGAGCTTTTTTATCGTGTTTGGGGTATGGTCATTTTTGTATGCCATGAGAAAAAAATCATGGGTGCTTATTGTTTCTGTGATCTCATTTGTTCTTTGTATGTATACATTTAATAGTGTCC
>JAJYHW010000082.1 GCA_021784535.1 bacterium | reverse complement strand
GAGAAAGCAGCACTGATTTCCTTTGTGAAACCGAGGACTCTTAGTCCTCGGTGGTTAATTTCCTATATATCCATTAATCCCTGTCGCCAGATATGATTGAGTTTTCTGAGCTGCTAATATATATTCTGGGAATGCGGTAATCGTTGCAATAAAAAATAACCAAAAAAGCAAGGTGGAAGGAGCATATTGTAATTTAAATTTTTTAAAAAGTAATGTATAAGCGACAAAAGTTACATTGGATAAAATAAGGTAGATATCACCAATGATGAAATTTTTTAAAGGGAGATGATCAATTGGCCTCAGAACAATAATAAGAATTCCGATGAGGCTTATGATCATACCAATAATTTCTTTAGATTTGGGAATTTCACGGAAAAAAATAATTCCACTGATGAGCATAAGTATCGGTATGCTTGAAGAAATAATCGGTGCATTAATACTTTGCGATAGCATCAAACCTTTATAAAAGAAGATCATGTTAAAAGTAAGTCCAAAGAGGGCCAGCAAAAAAAATTTATAAAAATCTTCAAATTTGATTTTTATTTTTGTTTTTACAATAGGAATCATGATAAGAGTGGCAAGAAGGAATCGGAAAAACATTAATGTAAAAGGGTGAATTTGTTGCAGTGACCATTTAAAAATAGGCGGGGCTATACTCCAAATGATGGTACTAAGAGTTATTGCGAGAATTGCGAGTTGGTGTTTGGACAGGAGCATATCTCTAGTGTAGCAAAAGTGGCATAGGGAGCAAGAGTTTCTTTTTAGCTTTGTAAAATTGGTAGTAGTTCTTCAAAAGTATAAGTCTTTTGTTCGCGAGTCTGTAAATTTTTTAACGTCACGATCTTCTTTTCTGCTTCTTCAGGACCGATGATGATGACGTAAGGAATTTGTTTTTGATCAGCATATTTAAGCTGTTTCTCAAGTGGATTTTTTTCTTTTATTTCACCGAGATAAATTTCAGCATTGATATTTTTTTCTCGAAGTCTGGAAACGATTTCTAAAGATTGCTGCTTGGTTTTCTCTGTAAAAATAGTGACAAGCACTTTTGAGACTGAGTTTGCTAAGTCTTTGGGGAAAAGATTTAGTGCTTCCATTGCTTCAAGAATCCTATCAAAACCAAATGCAAATCCCACTGCGGGAATTTGTCTGCCGGTGAACATACCGATGAGGCTGTCATATCTCCCTCCGCCACAGACAGAGCCGATAGGATACCCTTCGATTTCAATTTCAAAAATGGTGCCGGTATAGTAATTGAGTCCTCGGGCAAGTGTCGGGTCGAATTTCGTTTTAGCCTTCAACTCTGGCTGGGTTTCTAGATAAAGTGTGATGTCTTGCATCGTGTCTGTTTTCTCCTGGTTCCTAATTAAATCGAAAACTTTCTTTGCCCGGTCACTTGATAAGCCTTTTTTTACAAGTTCGTTAATAACTCCTTCTTCTCCAATTTTTTTGAGTTTATCAACTGCTACAACAGCCAAATCCATTTCGTTTTGTGAGACGGAGCCGTTGTTAACAAGTTCTGAAAAGACTCTCCGGTCATTCATTAAAATGGTAAAATCATTAAAACCTAATGCCTTAAGTGCCTTTGCTGCTGTTGCAATAACCTCTGCATCAGCAAGAGGGGAGGATGACCCAACAATATCGGCATCACATTGCAGGAACTCCCGATATCTTCCTTTTTGCGTATTTTCCGCTCTCCAGACCGGTTGAATTTGATAGCGCTTAAAAATAGTTGGTAATTCATTTTGGTATTGTGCAACGACACGGGAGAGTGGAACGGTTTGGTCATAGCGCATGGCAACACGGCGTTTGCCATTGTCCTCAAAACGGTACATCAGTTGATCGCCCTCTTCACCATATTTGCCCGTTAAAATTTCCTCATATTCAAGAACAGGTGTTTCAAGCGGCTCAAAACCAAACGTTTCAAAGACAGTTTTGAGTTTATCAATTACGTACTGTCGTTTCTTTGCTTCTTGGGGCAAGAAATCTCTGAAGCCTTTTAAGGTTTGCGGTTTTATCATGTCCTAATGATACCATATTGTTGGAAGATTTCGAAGAGAAAGGAGTAACTTAGCTTAATTTTTGGTTGCTTTAGCAGCATCAGCTACTCCTGCTAATCCAGCACCAGCAGTATAGAGGACAACGCCAAGTGCCAGCAGTAATGCTTTAAGGATCATATAAATTTTGCTTCTACTTTCTGCGGAATCTTTTTCTCCGTTAGCAGAGGTGGCAAGTGCAGCATCCATTTCTTGTTTGTACGTAGCAGCGATTTCTCCCAATGCGAAATTAAATGCTTTTTTGGGATCAAGCTGCAAGCCGGATTCCTTAAAAATAGCCTCCATTTTAGCCTGCAATTCTTTTGCTTGTTTTACTTTATCTAATACTTTGTCCGCTGACGCAGGATCAGCATCAATAAGACCAAAAAGCATATTACCCTCTGCACTAGTAGGATCAACTCCCAAATCGAGCATAATTTCTTTTGCTGTAGATTGCCGCTCTGCTTCCGTTGCAGTATCTATTGCTGACTCGGCTGCTGGAGTTGTAACTGTTTCTTGTGCTGGCGTTTGTGCAGTTGTCAGTGGTTGATTTAAACGGCTTATTTTTGCATCATATTCAGCTTTATCGATAGTGCCATTTTTATACAAATCATAGATTGCATCAAATTGCGCTTGTCGATCGCTACTTTCTGCTTTTGCTGCATCAGGTTGTGAGAGAGAAGCGGTATTCGGTGTTTGTGTTCCAAGTTTTTTTTGAGCTGTTGTGCTATCCATGGTAGCTGTTTCATTAGAATCATCTGCGGTTTTTAAGATATCAGCTACCGTCAGATCACCCTTAGCGTATATTTGATCTCTAAATGCAGCTTCTGCCTGATCCCTATCTACCACATTGCCGCTCGCCGCTGCTTTATCAACGAGTGCAGTTCCAGAGGCAACAGCATGTAATCCTTCTTCTGAGTTATCGGACCTTCTGAAGGATTTAAGCTTATCTGCAACAGCGTGCATCTTACTTCTCGCCATTTCAGAAAACTTTGCTCCTTTTTCTGATTGTTCAGCTGGCGAATTGACACTTTGTCCTTCTGGCCCTCTGTTTGATACAGGAGTTTCAGGTGCTGCTGACATCTGGTGTGCCTCCTTTCGCAATAGTGAGTGCCTGTTCTATTTGTCCGTTTTTAATATGTTCACTCATGAGTGCTAATTTTTTTTGTCTTTCTTCTTCTTCATACGGTTTTGCATATTTGAGATACAGGCTTTTTGTTTCATTATGATTTTTTCCTAACAAGTAGAGTTTTTCCAGCAAATCTTTTTTATCTTGTAAGGGTAGTGATGATAAAAATTCTTTGGCAAGTGCTTGCGCTTCCTCGGCGGTAATTTTTTCTTCGTCTAAATTGTTAATAATAACGTCAAGTAATTCTTTTTCAACATCGGTTGTAATTGCTTGCATTGATTGATTAACCATATATTTACTATAGAGGATACAGGTGTTGCTTTGCAAGGACAAACTTGACAGTATTGGAAGTTTTCGTTATACTTTATTCAATTGAATACAAAAAGCGTTTGTCCCATATCGCGTAAGCAATGCGGGATAAGAAGTGGAGTCACGATCCACAAGCTGAAGGCCAAAATGCCTTACGGAAGTTAGACCGTTAAATATAACAGACGATGTCGCTACGCGGAGTCGCCATTAAGAGGTTTGGATAGCAATATGCAAACAAAAAGGATGGGACCGCGGGAGGTCCTTTTTTATTGCCTCTCGTTCCTTATATATCATTACAACTTTTAGTGTGAGTTTAAAAACCTCACCCTAACCCTCTCCTAAAAGGAGAAGGACAAAGGAAAATGATTTATATGGAACGGGAGGTTTTTTGTTGGAGAAAATATGGCAAATTTAAATAATAAAAATTTAAAACTGGCGATACAAAAACAAGGGCGTTTGACTGATGAAACGCTTGAATTTTTGCGGCGATCAGGTCTTGAGTTTGAGAGTTACAAGCAAAAACTTTTCTCATCATGCAGGAATTTTCCTTTGGAAATTTTATATGTTCGTGATCACGACAGCCCTGATTACGTCGCGTCGGGAACTGTTGATCTTGGTATTGTGGGACAAAATATTCTTATTGAAGAAAAGCCCAAAGCAAGAAAATTACTCAATTTAGGATATGGGTTTTGCTCATTAACGTTGGCAGTTCCGAAAGAATCAGAGATTTTTGATATACAAGACTTGAAAGGAAAGACAGTCGCAACTTCCTATCCTGAATCAACAAAAAAGTTCTTCAAAGAAAATAGTATTCCAGTAGAAGTAGTTAGTATTAGTGGGTCAGTAGAGATTACTCCTGCTCTTGGAGTAGCACAGGCAATAGTTGATCTAACTTCAACTGGAAGTACTCTTGCTTTAAATGATCTGCGAGCCTTAACAAAAATTTATGAATCTGAAGCTGTTTTAATTGCCAACGAGGAAGCTTTAAGAAATGGTAAGAAAGATTTACTTGAGAAATTAATAACACGTTTTAAAGGCGTACTTTCTGCAAAAGATTATAAGTATGTAATGATGAATGCTCCCGAAGATGTACTACCTAAAATCAAAAAGATTATTCCAGGTTTGAAATCTCCAACAATTTCCTCTTTAGCAGAAGAGGGATGGTTGTCAGTACAAACAGTTATTAAAGAAGATGTGTTTTGGGAGACAATTGAGAAACTTAAACAAGTTGGAGCATCAGGAATTATTGTTTTACCGATAGAAAAAATGATTATTTAAGGAGAAATTATGAAAGTTACAAAATTAAAAGACTTATCAAAAAATGATTACCAAAGAATTGTTAAGCGTTCTGCTGGAATGAATCCTGAAATCATGCCTAAAGTCCGAGCAACAATGGAAGCTGTCAGGAGAGACGGTGATAAAGTGCTTGTTGATGATTATAAGAGAAGATTTGGGGAGGAAAATTATACATCTCTACTAGTTTCTAATGAAGAGATAGAACAAGCGTATAAGGAAGTAAGCAAAGAGTTTATATCAGGAATAAAGCAGATGATAAAAAATATCACTGCTGTACATCAAGCACAACTTCCAGAAAAGATGGATACAGTAGTAAATACTGAAAAAGGAATTAAAGTATGGAGAGAATGGCGACCAATAGAAAGAGTTGGTTTATACATTCCAGGAGGAAAAGCAATTTACCCCTCTTCTGTATTGATGAGTGCTATTCCAGCACAAATAGCAGGATGTAAAGAAATCATTATGTGTTCCCCAGCCAGAGGTAATGGGCAAATTCCAGCTCCTACACTTGTAGCAGCTGACATGATCGGTCTAACTAAAATCTATAAAACTGGAGGAGCAGAAGCAATTGCAGCTATGACATTTGGTACTGAAAGCATCCCAAATGTTTATAAAATCTTTGGAGCAGGCAACTCATATGTTACTGCTGCAAAAATGCTTGCTCTGGAAACAATCAGTATTGATATGCCAGCTGGACCTTCGGAAGTCTTCATAATAGCTGATAAAACTGCAAATCCTGCCTATATTGCAGCTGATCTTTTAGCAGATGGAGAACACGGAGAAGACTCAGCATGTGTGCTTATTACAACCTCTCAAGAAATTGCAGAGAAAACTATTAAAGAAATTGAAAAACAATTACCTCAGCTTTCAACAGAGGCAAGAGCTAGGGAATCCATTAGAAGATATGGTTTGTTTGCTGTAGTGGACTCACTTGACGAAGCTTTTGCGTTTACTAATGAATATGCTCCTGAGCATTTGGAAATTATGACAAAAAATGCAGACAGTATAGTGAAGAAGATAACTAATGCTGGCTCAGTATTTGTGGGAAATTGGACTTCTAAAGCTACAGGAGATTATGCAACAGGAGCTAACCACGTTTTACCAACAGGGGGTATGGCAAAAATGTATCCACCTTTGGGAGTAGATGCTTATGGAAAATGGATGCAAGTACAGAAATGTACTAAAGATGGCTTGCGAAAAATTAAAAAGTCAGTTGAAACTGTGGCAGCAGTAGAACAATTACCTGCACACAAAAATTCAGTGTCAATTAGATTTATAAAATCATGAAGAACTTAGCTTTACCAAGAATTCAAGAAATGAATCC
Organism: bacterium; assembly: GCA_021784535.1. Taxonomy (GTDB): domain Bacteria; phylum Patescibacteriota; class Microgenomatia; order Levybacterales; family UBA12049; genus JACDET01. The sequence continues at coordinate 3,524 of JAJYHW010000082.1, read as the reverse complement.
ATATAATCCTCCTTTAGCAGGAAGGAGGGAATTTAGTGGCATTCTTCTTGATTTTAATGAGCGGACATTGCCACCTTCTATAAATGTGCAGAAGGCCATTCAAAATTTCTTGAGGTCCAATAAATTACAGCTCTATCCAGAGTATGGAAATCTTGAGAAAAAGATAAGTCAATTTGTGGGAGTTAGAGCAAGCCAAGTGATGATTACAAATGGATCTGATCAAGCAATAGATTTAATTTTTCGTACTTTTACGGATGTTGGTGATACTGTCATTATCCCAACTCCTAGCTTTCCTATGTTTTCACAATCTGCTCAAATAATGGGCAATAAAATTCTTCGTCCATTATTCAAAAAAGAGGATTTGTCATTTCCATTAAAGGAAGTTTTAGAAATGATTAACGACTCTGTAAAACTTATCGTACTTTGTAATCCAAACAATCCAACAGGAACACCAATTCCAATAGATAGTATTGAAGAAATTGCTAAAAAAGCCCCAAATACAATTTTGTTTGTAGATGAGGCATATTTTGATTATTCAAAAGTAACTACTATTCCATTGATTAAGAAATACCCAAACATTATTGTCACCAGAACATTATCAAAAGCTTTCGGTCTTCCTTCTCTACGTGTTGGATATATTGTTGCATCAGATGTTTACATTAGTGAGTTATTAAAAGTTCGTGGGCCATATGACGTGAATATGATTGCTTACTCAGCTTCTCTTGCTGCATTTGATGATATAAAAGCAATAAAAAAGTACTCAAATGAAATAATGAGCCAATCAAAGCCAATGGTTGAAGAATTTTTTAGTAAGAACGATATAATCTTTTATCAATCCACTGCTAATTTCTTACTTTATAGACCAAAAGTTGAGGAAGAAGCAGAAATCCTAAGAAAGAATGGTATTTTAGTTCGTCCACAAGATAAAACAAATATTGAAGGAACTCTCCGTTTAACCATTGGTACGACTGAACAAATGAAGCGATTTATTAAGGTCTACCAAAATGCAATATTAAACAAAAACGAAAAAAAGAAGTTTGCCTTCATTGATCGAGATGGGACACTTATATTTGAGCCTCAAGATACATTCCAAATAGATAGCATTGAAAAATTAAAAATTTTAGATGGTGTAACTAAAGGTCTGAAAGTACTTATCAAACAAGGGTACGAGCTAATTATGGTCACTAATCAAGATGGTTTAGGAACTTCTTCATTTCCACAGACTGATTTTGAAGCACCTCAAAATAAGATGCTTAGTATTTTTGAAGAAAACGGAATTAAATTTAAGAAAATATTTATTTGTCCACACATGCAATCAAAGAAATGTGGTTGTAGAAAACCCAAAATAGGTCTTGTTAAAAAGTTCCTAAGAAATAACCAATTAGATAAAGATAATTCTTTCATCTGTGGAGATAGAGAAACCGACAAAATGTTTGCAAAGAATTTAAGCGTTAAGTTTGTTCCTATGCAAACTAATGGTGATTTTTATAAAGCATTAAAGGAAGGAGGAATAACTAAATGAACCGTAATGCAACAATAAATAGGAAAACAAATGAAACTGACATAAGTATCTCATTAAATATTGATGGTGCAGGGAAAAGAGAGACAGATATTCCAATTGGCTTTCTTACTCACATGTTAGATCTTTTTGCTAAACACGGCTTATTTGATTTGAGTGTTAAAGCAAAAGGAGATACATATATTGATGAGCACCACACGGTTGAAGATATTGGGATTGTATTAGGTGAAGCTTTCGCAAAAGCCTTAGGTGATAAGAAAGGCATAAATCGTTATGGATTTTTTATCTTACCAATGGATGAAGCATTAGCAACAGTTGCAATAGATTTTGCAGGTAGATATTCATTCCGTTTTGAGTGTCCATTTGTGAGAGAAAAAGTCGGTGATTTATCAACTGAGCTTATAAAGCATTTTTGGGATGCTTTTGCACAAAATGCGAAAGTAAATCTTTATATCAAAGTTAAAAATGGAGAAAATGAGCACCACAAAATTGAGGCAATCTTTAAAGCTACAGCTCGTGCTATTCGTATGGCTTGTAAGATAGATGAACGAATGAAAGACCAAGTCCCTTCAACGAAAGGAAAACTATGATAACTGTCATTGATTATGATCTAGGTAATCTAGCAAGCGTTGCAAACGCATTAAGAAAACTTGAAATTCCTTATGATATTTCAGGTGATATTGAAGTGCTCAAAAATTCTAATGCTCTCATTTTGCCAGGTGTTGGTGCTGCTGGACAAGGAATGAAAAATCTCAAAGCAAAAGGTATAGACAAGGTTGTAATAGAACAAATTAATAAAGGCATACCGATTCTTGGAATTTGTTTAGGAATGCAATTATTATTTTCATCAAGCGAAGAAGGAGATGTTGAATGCTTAGGGCTGGTAAAGGGTAAGGTCAAGAAGTTTAGTACAACTTTGAAAGTGCCTCAAATCGGATGGAATCAGATAGAAAAAATTGAAGATTCAATCTTGTTAAGAGATGTCAAAAATAATAGTTATTTTTATTTCGTGAATTCTTACTATTGCGAACCAGACGATGGGGATACTTCAAATGGTAAAACTGAGTATGGCTTTAAGTTTTGTAGTGTTCTTGAAAAAGACAATATTTATGGTGTCCAATTTCACCCTGAAAAAAGTGGGGACGTTGGTTTGCGATTGTTAAAGAACTTTTGGGAGGTAGTATGTTAGTTATTCCAGCAATTGATATAAAGAGTGGTAACTGTGTAAGGCTTACTCAGGGCGATTTTGAAAGTGTGAAAGTGTATGCTGATGATCCGGTTCTTGTTGCAAAACAGTGGGAAATACAAGGAGCCAAAATGCTGCATATTGTTGATTTGGATGGTGCAAAAAACGGCAGCCAGCAAAATTTAGAAATTATTAAAAAAATTGTACGATCTGTTCGTATACCTATTCAGGTAGGTGGAGGAATTCGTAATAATCAAACAGTAGAAAAACTATTGGATAGCGGAGTTGCACGTGTTGTTTTGGGGACTGTCGCTTTAGAAGATGAAGAATCGCTTAAGGAGATAGTAAAAAATTATGCTGATAAGCTAGTAATTGCTTTAGAAACGAAAAATGGAGTATTAGTTAAAAAAGGATGGATTGGAAAGAGCGATAAAAAAATTATGGATACTGCAATGTTGCTGGAAAAATTGGGCGTGAAGAAAATTCTTTATACCGATGTGGTGAGAGATGGAATGTTAACAGAACCAAACTATCAAGAGATCAAAACATTAAAAAGGAACATTCACGTGCCAATTATCGCCAGCGGAGGAGTTGCATCTCTTGATGCTATTAAAAAACTAAAAGAGTTAAAAGTCGAAGAAGCGATTATAGGCAAAGCGCTTTATGAAAAAAGATTTACTTTAAAGGAGGCATTAAATGTTAGCTAAGCGAATTATTCCCTGTCTTGATGTTGATTGCGGACGCGTTGTAAAAGGTGTTAATTTTATCAACTTAAGAGATAGTGGTGATCCGGTGGAATTAGCAAAGTTTTACAATAGC
>JAJYHW010000016.1 GCA_021784535.1 bacterium | reverse complement strand
TATCATATTTCAATCTGGCGGAGAGGGCGGGATTCGAACCCGCGGAAGGCGTGAACCCTCAACAGTTTTCAAGACTGTCACCATCAACCACTCGGTCACCTCTCCTCAAAACGTAAAACGATCTGTGCGAAACATTATACCATTTCTTGACTTCCATTTTCCAATCAGCTAGAGTGAAATTATGGAAGATTCCCCAAGAACAGACACTATTACCTACGATTCTTCGGAAGACATGATGGCATATGATGATATAAAAACATATCTTTCATGGCATGCTCCGGGAAGACCTTACCAGTCACATTCCGTAGAATATTATATGAATAGCTTTCTTATTACGATTGCTATTGAAATAATTCTTTTTTTATTTTCGCAATATCTTTTAATGGCGCTTGTTTTTTCATTGGCATTTTTGGTCTTCGCATTGGCAGTTGTGCCTCCGCATAACGTGTATTATCGTATCAGTAGCGAAGGAATCCGTATAGAAGATCATTATTTTATTTGGGAAGAATTGTATGATTTCTATTTTATGAAAAGCTATGGTCAGGACGTGCTGCATATTCGTACCAAAGAATATTTTCCCGGCGAAGTGATTATCATGCTTGGAGAGATACCTCCACAACAGGTCAAAACAGTACTTCTTCCTTTTCTGCCTTTTCGGGAATATGTCAAGCCGAGTTTTATGGACAAAGCAAGTACGTGGCTTGAGAAGAATTTTCCTCTCGAGAAACCTGCCAGCTAATATAAACTTCTATATTTGATTGTCATACCTCTATCAGGTAAAATACACCTAGTCGCACCCGTAGCTCAGTTGGATAGAGCGCAACGTTGCGGACGTTGAGGCCGGAGGTTCGAATCCTCTCGGGTGTACTGAAATTAGGGAGGAGTCGCATAGTGGCCCAGTGCACACGCTTGGAAAGCGTGCGAGCGAAAGCTCTCATGGGTTCGAATCCCATCTCCTCCGCCAAATTGAAATATCATCAGTTTCATTAAGATTTTCAAAGTATGCATAGGGCAATTTATATTGAACTGACAATATTTTCTGTTCTTTTATCCCCAAGTTCCAAAGTAATGAATTGAGTACATCCTGTTTAACGTATTTATCATCACAAGCAAACATTTCATCAAAGCTACAAGCTTTGTTTTTAATCTCATACAAAAGTTCCAAAGTTTTTTCAAGACTGACATCTTTTGTTTGTTTAAGTTGGGTTTCTAATTCCGTTTTTTCATTTTTCAATTCTTTCCCCTTTTCTTTATATTTTTCTTTATCAATACTTTCTTCTAAGAAAAGATTGAGTAAGTTATCCAATTTTTTATCAATCTGTTCAACCCGTTTTGTAATAACACTTTTTACTGACACTTTATCTTTATATTCACTTTTCAAATCTTCGATATATAAATCGAGTGATAAATCCGCAAGGTTTTTCTTTAAGGTAAATTTTTTCAACTGCTTCTTCACTAACGTTTCCATCTCTTTTTCAGGGATATATTTTTTATGCTCTTCACATTTCCCTTTACCATTAGTGCAGTAGTAATAATTATATTTTTCTTTTTTAACAGTAGCGGTTAATTGACACCCGCAGTTCTTACAAGATAAAAACGGTCTATACAAAAATTCATGTGTATTGCGTTTAGCTCGATTTTTACCGTCCAAACGATCATTTACTTGGTCAAAAAGCGTTTTGCTTATCAGAGGCTTATGTACGCCCTTATAGAGCATATTATTTCTGCTGATGATTCCGCAGTAAAACGGATTTCTAAAAACTCTTTGTATTACTGATTTATGCACTTTTTTATTTGCAATCCGAGTCCGAAAACCTTCTTTATACAAAATCTCTGCAATCGCTTTTAATGAGTGTTCACCAGTATTGTAAAGTCCATATGCTTTTTTAATATATTTTGCTCGTAATGGATCAGGATAAATTTTTGCGTCTTTATTGATATACCCAAGCGGAGTCATTCCAGGATAACCTCCATTTTTTAGTTTGGTTTCGTTTCCCTCCTTGACCCGCACCGACAAATCACGGGAATATTGCGAGGCTCTTAAGAAGTCAAATCCCATGTAAAGCATATCCGTGCTGCTCTGGTAACAATGTGAAGGTGTCCTCACTTCTTCTAAGAGACCGAGATCAAAAAGCTTGATAAGTAACCCCGCCTCTATCCAATTCCTGGAAAGCCTATCAATATGCAATACCAAAATCCCCGAGGCTTCCTTATTCTCGAAACGCTGAAGCATTGATGAAAAGAAAGGACGATTGCCATCTGTTTTTGCACTTCTACTTTCTTTGAATATATCAACTATTTCCAAGTTATTCTTTGTTGCATACTCTAAAAGATTTCGTTCTTGTGTTTCCAAAGACTGCACCTGCTTACTTTCTTCTTCTGATGATTTTCTGCAATAGATAAAATATTTCATACATTATTTATCCTCAAATATAACTACTTTTTCATCAAACTGTTCTTCAGCTAGAGCATTATACACCCAATCTAACTCTAGCGTTTTCATTTCTTTGATTCTTTCTTCTGAAAAAGCAGATAGCTTTTGTTGCAATGGTCTTATACAATTCTGACTTATTGAAAATCTTCTTTGAAAATATTGAAAATAACTTTTATCTGATTGGTTATTTTTTAGTCCTTTCACAATATAGTTTGATAAATAAAAACTTAACGCTTCAACTGATTGAGCTTTTGTAACCCAACTAATTTTACCACCACCGACACGAGTCCATATTTCATCAATGAGTTTTTTATTAATATATTGATTAAGCAAAATATGTAAATGTGCTCTGCCATTTTTTTGAAATTCTAATACCCAAATATACTTCAATGGTTCATTCGTTTTTCTTCGTAAATCAGTAGCGAACGTATTAAATATTCTTAAAATGTATTCATGTGTTCGGTTTTCTCTTTCAGAAAGATATTCAGAAGGAATTTTTGAAGGATCAAGCGTTAATGTAAGAAAGTAAAAGAGATTATTTAATACCGCAGTCTCTCGAATAAGATATCGTGCTTTTATTGCTTTCACACGTGAGCAATTTGGACATCTCCATGAATTACAATTAATTCTAGAAAGTGTAACTTTAGTTACTTTATCATTCATAAATTCTACTTTCGCTATTGGATTTCTTTTGCAAAATCTAGGAGGTGCTAAAAGAACCATAAATTGTTTACGTTTCATTTTACTTTTTATTTCTCTTATCGTTTGTGCAATTCTTTCATTTTGTTGAGATGATCTATTATTAGTCAAGTATAGGTGCGCGGTTCCCGCGCTCTCTAGTTTGTTACTAAACTTTGGGTTCTTGATAATGATTGGTTTGTTGCTATCGGCGGGGCTAGCGCCACCGCCGGAAATACCACTAAGAGAAGAGCTATTTTTCACTTTTTATTTCCCCTCTCTGTATGAGTCGGTACCTATGAATTGCTCTTGCTAAAAAGAAAAGGCTTAAATGTATTTCTTCAATTTCGGGATCTGATAATGATTTGTTGTAATACTTTTTAAAAAATGCTCGTACTTTTTCGTTTTGTTTTGTAGTTGCCATACAATGGCAATACTAGAGAGAATTAGCCTTGAAGTCAGATACTTAAAATGTATAGGAAATTAGTAACTAAGCCTTTTTTGCCAACTGAGGTGCAGCTAGAAGTAATTTCATAGAGTAGTAATTTTTCTTAACCCATTCTTCATTTAATACTCTTTCATCATTAGGGTATTTTTTATATAAATGTGATGCAATTTTAGAAAATGACATTTTCTTTTTTTCTTTTAATTCAATAATTTCTAATGAGAGATCAATGTTTTTAAAACTTCCTAACTGATATGGATTTGTTGTAAGATTATCATCCATTTGTTTTTGAATCTTTGACCAATTTTGTTTCACCCATTTTATAAACTGAGTCTGATTTGTGTCATAAGGTATAAAAATTGCTCCAATTTCATTTGAATAATTGTGGGTTGCAGCAGCGATATTAGCTTTCCCTAATACAAACTCAACAGGCTTAGTAATAAATCCTTCAAAGTAATCTAAATCAATAAATGCGTTAAAGAATACAAGTAATGCTATTTGTGTCTTAAAATCCCCAGTAATTCCTAACTGAGTGCACAACATATCTGAAAACATTTGGATTGGAATTAAGATAACCTCATTAAGTAAAGAGATTTCAGAAAAGTTCACTCCTACAAATTCCTTTAAAACCGTGCCTTCTGGAAATTTAGTATGTTGACGCATTGTTTCGATAAAGGTTAACATTTGAGGCTCTTGCAATATCATAGCAAGAAGTAAAGTAGTTTTTTTACTTGGGGGAGTATCCAAGAGAGTGATGGGATTGATTGATTTAAGAATTGTTATACCTTTTACATTCATTCATGAGGAATTGTAGCAGGTAGTTATCAGAAATCAAATAATTGCCGCTTTATCGTCTTGAGCTTTTAATTGTCATATGAAATAATCTTGCTATGGGTGAAGGAGAAGTACCTCCAGGTACAGGAGGACAGCAATCTACGGAGAACGGAAGAGCACAACACACAGAGCAAAGACCAACACGTACAGAGTGGCAACGACAAAGAATAGAAGATCATATTGATTTACGAGGAGCTACTAGAACAGCTGAGGGTTTTTTGATGTTGCTACCTTATACTTTATTATCACCTGAAAATCAAGCTGGAGAAATTAATAGGCCTCCAACTTCAGAGGCTCTCCGTCAATTAATAGATGCTGCACGTCGTCCGAACGGTACGATTGGTGATGAGGACATTGCTTCTCTTACAAAAAGCCCCTTTTGGAATGATCTTATTGAAGATAAAATTCTTCCTTCAAGCGTACTAGATAAAGATCCAGTAATACATGCGTACTTATTAAAAAGGAGCGCGGATGTCATTCAAGCCGATCAAGAATTTAGACAGACATATCCTGAAATAAAAGAACTATTTCAACAAGGAGTAGAAAGAGCAGTGCAGGAAGGATATATGCCGTCGTCAGTTTTAGATCATACTACTTCTGCTTTAAATGATACCGCTATACAGATTGTTGATCCAGTATTATTGAAAGATGATGATTTAGGGGAAGAAGGGATAGCTGGTCAATATAGCCCGCGGCAAGATATTACTCATATAGCCTCTGACGCTACTGATATTGAACGAGTAATAACAACAGTCCATGAAATGTTGCATAAACTGAGCGGTGGGAGATTCAGTAAAAAAGCACTCGAGTATTTAGCTCGCGATAAGACGGGATTTATGGAAGCCCTCGCAGCTGATATTGCACACACAGGATTAACAGAAGCTATCACTCATCATTTTACCCTAGGACTTGTAACTGGTGACCTTGACACTCTCGACCCTGATCAACGTTTTGATGATGGTAATGATGATATGCGGTATTACGCATATCGAAAATTATTATCTATAATGATAGACCGCAGTGGTGGAGTTATGCATCTTAAATCAATTACCCGTGCCTCGTTTGAAGACAATTCACAAGTTGTTGACAGAGTAAAAATGGTACGAGAAGCAAGAGCAGCGTACGGCGCTAGGGCATTTTCTAAATTAGATATATTATATAGAGCGACTAATGCACTTGATACAACAGATCCCAGCTATCACGAAAAAATGAATGCTTTTATTAATCGGATTCAACAGCCAGTTGTTAATGCGGATGGAACTATAAAACAAATCGGAACAATTGATATAACAGGACTTGAATAAACAAACTCTTTATTAGTGTTATAATTGGAACGCGGAAGAATGGGTAAGATAAGTTCTAATATCGTCCCATCTGGCCCGCTCATTGAGTATTTTTTTCATTTGTTTTGATTGCAGAGAGGTTTCTTTTCAAGGAGAGGTCGCATAGTGGTCGAGTGCAGCGGTTTACTAAACCGCCGATCTGTTAAAGGGTTCGCGGGTTCGAATCCCGCCCTCTCCGCAGGTAACCGTATTTGCACCCGTAGCTCAGCTGGATAGAGCACCAGATTCCGGATCTGGGGGTCGGAGGTTCGAATCCTCTCGGGTGTACGCTATTTCACCTTTTGGTCCGTGACATTTTGTTAATGAGATTCATTTCAAGAAGTATCAAAATAAACAATACCAGAAAACTGATATAAAGCGTTTTTCCTACTCTTCTTGCCCACTTTCTTCCAGTTTCTCCCTCGGCAAAAAGGCCTTTTACTTTTGTCACCAGAGAATTTACTCTTCCCTGACGGGCTATTAATTCTTCTCTTTTATTTTCCTGACCTTCGGGAAGGTTATCTAATTCTTCCGTAATCGTTTGATTTGCTCGCTCGCCAGCTGACGCAATCCGACTCCTCACCGCATCAACAATTCTTCCTTTCATCGCAGCTTCCGGCTCTGACATTTTATCTTTTCTTTCGGCATCTTCTCTCTCTTGCTGGTTCATTTGTGGAAATTGTTCAAGAAATTTCTTTTTTGTTTCAGGAGAAAGATTAGAGCTACCAAGGATTTGTTCTGCTTCATATCTATTGATACCTGCAGTTATCCATTTTGCACTAATGGTATCAATCAAGTTGTCGCTCAATGTTTCTTTGTCAGCTATTTCGGGAATTGTTGAGGCAAGAGCTTCTCCTTTATTCCTTTGCAATTCGGGTTCAATCTCGAGGGTTAAATCAGCAGCATTTTCTCGCGCCTTATCATCAAGTGCTACTTTTTCTCCCCCTTCTTTTTCTGCGCGCTTGGCAGCATCCTCCGCAGCAGCATCCACTCCACTTGTAATTGCGTCCCGCGCAAACGCTTCCTCCATAGATTGAGGTGGCTGATCCATATCTCCTTGATTTTCCATAATGCGTATCCTCCTTTAAAAATCTGCATTTGTCAAGCAAATGCGATATAATTACCACACAATTATACTATATTTTTGTCATCAGACTTGACAGGAATATTATAAAATTCTTTTAACGCAGATGCATGTTGCTATGGAGGGATGACCGAGCGGTTGATGGTAGCAGTTTCGAAAACTGCCATTTGTCATTTTGATAAATCGGGGGTTCGAATCCCCCTCCCTCCGCACATCGCTTTTGTAATTTAACAGGCGGCAAGATCCCCTTGACTAATCATGTGAATAAGATTATCATATTTCCATGAATACGCTTACACTTGGAGAAGAAAAAGCAATTTCTATTGATGATTTGCGCCGTAACTTTGGCGAAATTAAGAAGTCATTACCGCACGTGACATATATTATTACTGATCGGGGAAACCCTATCGGTGTACTTTCCGCGACTAGAGAAATGAAAAAAAAACTCATGCAATCAACAGCAGGCGCATTTAAAGGAACAGAGCTTGATGATGACAAGTTGTGGAAAGATGTATTGCGCAAACATTCCCGAAAAGGGGATATTGCCTTATGAAAGCATACTTTATTGAAACGTCAGTCATCATTGATTATTTAAAAGGGAAAGAGCGGGCTGTTGCACTAGTGGACTCGCTTGACGGGGAATTGAATTCAAGCTATCTGTGTCTCGCAGAACTCTATGAAGGAATTTATCGGGTAACGAACAAAGAAGCGCTTGAGAAAGCAGTGCAAACATACTTTAGCAGCCTTACCACAATTTACGGAATTGATAATAGCACTGCACAAACGTTTGGAAGATTACGGGCAGATTTGAAAAAGAAAGGTACGATTATCGAAGATATTGATTTATTCCTTGCGGCAACATGTGTCGCAAACGATATGGAAATGGTGACATTTAATAAAAAGCATTTTGATCATGTAGAAGAATTGAAGATTTTACAAAATTTCTGAACAGCTACGAACATTTTGCATTGTAATCCTTGGATGAATCTTATAGAATAGCAGTGAAAAAGAAAGAGATAGTTTTTTATATCTTGTGTCTTTATCAAATTTACCCATGTTGCCGATCTTTATTATTGATTTTGATAGTACCATTGTCACAATTGAAACACTTGATGAGTTAGCAGCTATCGCGCTCACTAAAAATGTTAGAAAGCGTGAAATATTGGATGAAGTAAGAGAGATTACCAAGCTAGGTATGGAGGGCAAGTTTACTTTTCCTGAATCACTCGCTAAACGCTTGCAGCTTTTTTCCGCAAATAGATCACACATACAGGAGTTGATTCAACTTCTGCGCTCTAGTATAACTCCTTCACTTTTACGTAATGATGTCTTCCCAAAAAAATTTGCGCAACACATCTATATTATTTCCGGAGGTTTTAAGGAATATATTATTCCGATAGTAAAAGAATTAGGAATTGATGAATCGCATGTGTTGGCAAATACTTTTGTGTTTGATAAAAGAGGTAAGATTGTAGGGTTTGATGAAGAGAATCCTCTTGCAACAGAAAATGGTAAATCAAAAATAATAAAGCAGCTTCAGTTGAAAGGAGAAGTTATTGTTGTCGGAGATGGTTTTACAGACTACCAGATTAAAGAACAAGGCATTGCCACTCGTTTTTATGCATTTACTGAAAATGTAAGACGTGAACAAGTGACTGCAAAAGCTGATAAGGTCATTGAAAATTTTGACGAATTTTTGTACTATAACGACATGCCACGCAAGCTTTCTTATCCAAAATCAAAGATACAGGTACTTCTTGTAGAAAATATCCATCCGAAAGCAGCAGAATTATTCACAAAAGAAGGATATAAAGTTTTACAAGAGCCAAAAGCATTAAGTGAAGATGAGCTTATTGAGAAGATTAAAGATATTTCAATCATTGGTATTGGTTCTCGAACGCAAATTACTGAAAATGTTTTGAAACATGCTCCTAAGTTACTTGCTGTGGCGCGTTTCGGAATTGGGGTAAATAATATAGATTTAAAATCCTGCAGTAATCACGGTGTTGCTGTTTTTAACGCACCATATAGTAATACAAGAAGTGTTGTTGAGATGGTAATAGGTGAAATAGTAATGCTAGCCAGACGAATTGTAGAAAAGAATGAAAAAATGCAAAAGGGGATTTGGGATAAAACAAGTAAGGATTGTCATGAGATTCGTGGTAAAAAACTTGGAATTATTGGGTATGGCAACATTGGATTTCAATTGGGAGTACTCGCCGAGACACTTGGTATGGAGGTTTATTATTATGACATTATTGAAAAATTAGCAGTGGGGAATGCAACACCATGTAAATCACTTAAAGAACTATTAAAAATAGCGGATGTTATTACTTTACATGTTGATGGTAGAAAAGAGAATACAAATCTACTCGGGGAAAAAGAATTTGCGTTAATGAAACCAGGAGTTATTTTGGTAAATTCAAGCAGAGGACACGTGGTGGATATAAATGCGCTTAAAAAATATATGATCAACGGTAAAGTACATGGCGCAGCAATTGATGTTTTTCCTCGTGAACCTAAAAGTAATAGTGATCCGTTTGTTTCTGAATTACAGGGCCTTCCAAATGTTATTTTATCACCTCATGTTGGAGGAAGATCTGAAGAAGCGCAGGAGCATATGGGAAGATTTGTGCCCGAAAAAGTAATTAATTTTATTAACACAGGGACAACCGTTCTTAGTGTTAACTTTCCTAATTTATTACTTTCTGCGCAGGATAATGTACACAGGATTATTCACATTCATAAAAATATTCCCGGAGTTCTTGCTGACATCAATAATGTTTTTGCTAAATATAAAATTAATATTGAAGGACAATACCTAAAGACAAATGAATTTATTGGTTATGTTATTACCGATGTGAATTCAGCTTCAAAGGATTCGTTAGTAAAAGAGTTGCGGGATATTAATGGGACAA
>JAJYHW010000011.1 GCA_021784535.1 bacterium | reverse complement strand
AATACGCCAATGAAAACAGGGATTAAAGCAATTGATGCGATGTTCCCTATCGGACGGGGTCAACGTGAGCTTATCATCGGTGACCGCGGGCTCGGCAAAACTGCAATTGCGGTTGATGCAATTATCAATCAGCGGGAACAGGGAAAAGGACTCAAGCCGGTTATCTGTATTTACGTAGCAATCGGACAAAAACAAAATACCGTTGCCCGTGTTATAGATAGATTAAAACAGGAAGACGCAATGGATAATACAATTGTTGTTGTTTCTGGCGCATCAGACCCCGCGACATTACAATATCTTGCGCCGTATGCAGGAACCGCAATCGCAGAATACTTTTTGGAAAAAGGACAGGATGTTCTTATCGTCTATGATGATTTGACCAAGCACGCATGGGCATATCGTCAACTATCCCTTGTTTTAAGGCGCCCAGCCGGACGTGAAGCATATCCGGGAGATATTTTTTATCTTCACAGTCGGCTGCTTGAACGCGCTGTCCGTCTCAATGATGAAAATGGCGGAGGATCAATTACTGCACTACCTATAATTGAAACACAAGCAAATGATATCTCAGCATATATCCCGACAAACGTTATCTCAATTACAGACGGACAGATTTTTTTGCAATCTGACTTATTTAATTCAGGTATCCGACCGGCTATCAGTACTGGTATGTCTGTATCACGCGTCGGTACTGCCGCACAAACCGGAGCTATGAAATCTGTTTCAGGGAAAATGAAACTCGAAATGTCACAATTCCGGGAACTCGAAGCGTTCGCGCAATTCGGAAGCGATTTGGACCCTGAAACGATGGCGCAACTGGAACGGGGAAAACGAATTAACGAAATACTTAAACAGCCGCAGTATCAGCCATTAAATGAAGCATGGGAAGTGGTGGAAATCGCGCTTGTTACCAACGAAATATTAGACGATATTCCCGTTGCAGATGTTACAAAATTTGCAAAAGAATTCCAGCCATTCTTTAAAAAACATTATGCAAAACTTCTGGATACTTTTGGCAACGGCGAAAAAGTAAAGCCTGAAGATATTAAACAATTGGAAAAAGCAGCAAACGAATTTAAAAAACAATTTGTAAAATAGTATGGCAAGCACACAACAATTAACAAGAAGAATAAAAACAGCGCAAAATATTTCAAAAACGACTAAAGCGATGCAGATGATAGCAGCATCAAAATTAAAAAAAGCGCAAGATGCGGCATTGGCATCCAGACCTTATGTTGAAAAATTGTTTGTTATAACAGGACAGCTTACAAAAGGTATAGAAAAAGCTTTATTGCCCGTCTATATGAAAAAGCCAAAACAAAAAGGCAAAACACTTTTTGTTGTCATAGCTCCTGATAAAGGGCTATGCGGTGGCCTGGTAACCAACTTGGCTCGCGAACTGCTCCGTCAATCAAAGGCTGATGATTTTTTTCTGACAATCGGAAAAAAAATTGAATCACCTGTAGCACGGATGACAAAAAATATTGTTGCTTCTTTTCCTTTCGGAACAACATCACCAACGTATAACACAATTTATCCGATTACAAAGATCATTGATGAACAGTTCTTAAGCGGAAAAGTTGATAAAGTAGTATTATTATCAACGCATTTTATTAATATGTTTTCACAAAAACCGACAATTACCAATCTTCTGCCGATCACGCCGTCTGAAGAAGATACCAATGAAAAATTTCAATTTCAGCTTTTTGAACCGGATTTAGAAAGTATTCTTCCTGATTTACTGAAAAGATATATGAGAATGATTTTATTTCAGGAAATACTTGAAAGTTATCTTGCAGAGCAGTCTGCGCGGATGATTTCAATGCAAAACGCAACAAACAATGCAAAAGAGATTATAGAAGAGCTGAAATTAGAGTATAATAAGACACGTCAGGCAAAAATTACCAGCGAAATTCTTGATATAACCGGAGGCATGACAGCAACAAGTTAAGAGGATAGGACATAGGTTATAGGGTATAGAAATTTCTAGTCCCTATCCACTATCACCTATAACCTCATACGAATATGGCAGAAACAAAAAATATAAAAAATAAAGAAGGAATTGTTATACGGGTACAGGGACCAGTCGTAGATGTATATTTTGAAGGCGAAGTACCGGAAATTTATGAAGCACTTACGCTCACTATGCCGGATAAAACGGTTCTTACGCTAGAAGTGCAATTTGAAATTGGTAATCACGAGGTCAAAGCGCTTGCGTTCGGCTCAACTGACGGACTAGCACGCGGAGTCCCAGTGCAAAGAACCTTTTCGCCAATTACCGTACCTGTTGGAAATAAAACCTTAGGGAGAATTTTTAATGTACTTGGAAAAGTTATTGATGGAAAACCATTTGAAGGGAAAACTGATACAAGTGCTATACACAAATCTCCGCCTTCTCTTACTCAGCAGGAAACTACTCCGCAAATTCTTGAGACAGGTATTAAAGTCATTGATCTTATTGCACCGTTTACCAAAGGTGGAAAAATCGGCATTTTTGGTGGAGCAGGAGTCGGTAAAACCGTTATTATTCAGGAACTGATCCGCAACATTGCAATCGAACACAGTGGACATTCCGTTTTTGCCGGTGTCGGAGAACGTACCCGTGAAGGAACGGACCTATGGATTGAAATGAAAGATTCAGGCGTGTTGGATAAAACAGTGATGGTATATGGCCAGATGAATGAACCTCCCGCGAACCGTCTTCGTGTCGCTTTATCGGCACTGACAATGGCAGAATATTTCCGTGATGAAAAAGGCGAGGACGTGCTGCTTTTTATAGACAATGTCTTTCGTTTCGCTCAGGCAGGATCCGAAGTGTCAGCACTTCTCGGACGCATGCCGTCAGCTGTTGGATACCAGCCAACTCTGGCAACAGAAATAGGAACGCTTCAGGAACGTATCACCAGTACCAAAAAGGGTTCTATCACCTCTTTGCAGGCAGTCTATGTTCCAGCTGATGATTATACTGATCCGGCACCGGCTACAACATTTGCACACATGGATGGTACTATTACGCTTGATAGATCGATAGCGGAACAGGGTCTCTACCCGGCTGTTGATCCATTAACCTCGACATCTCGCATGCTTGATCCAAATATCGTCTCTCAGGATCATTACGATGTAGCGCGCGGTGTCCAGCAGGTTCTGCAAAAATATAAAGACTTACAAGATATTATCGCAATTCTCGGAATGGATGAATTATCAGATGAAGATAAACGTACTGTTGCACGGGCAAGAAAAATTCAAAGGTTCTTGAGTCAGCCTTTCTTCGTCGCGGAAGTATTCACTGGAGCACCTGGTAAATATGTGAAGGTTGAAGAAACCGTCAAGGGATTCAAAGAAATCCTGGAGGGCAAATATGATGAACTCCCCGAATCTGCTTTTTATATGGTAGGCGGCATCGAAGAAGCGGTAGAGAAAGCAAAAAAATCCAAATTATGACTCTAGATATTGTTACTCCTGAAAAAATTATTTTTCAAGGTGATGTAGACGAAATTTATGTAAATACTGCAGATGGTGAAATAGGCATTCTTCCTCATCATATCAATCTGTTTACCAAGCTTATTCCCGGTGAATTAAAACTGAAGCTTTTAGGAAAAGAGCAATATATGGCGATTACTGACGGATTTCTTGAGGTAAATAATAACAAGGTAACAATTCTTACCGATTATGCAATCCATGCTGAAGATATAGAAGTGGAAAAAGTCATGGAGGCACGAAAAAAAGCAGAGGAAATTCTTAAAAAAAAAGAGTCACGTATTACCAAACAGGAATTTGCCTTGGCAGAGGCGGCTTTCAAAAGAGCTGTTGCAGAACTCAAAGTTGCCAATCACAAACACAAAAGACCCATGCATTGAAGTATTTTGTCTTTTATAATTTATCTTGCATCAAGTTCTTCTTTTCATTACAATACTACTATTCTTTACAGGCTTACAAAGCCGATGTGGCTCAGAGGTAGAGCAATGCTTTCGTAAAGCATGGGTCGTGGGTTCGATTCCCACCATCGGCTCATAGTATCGATTCTAAAACAACATAGTCTTTGCAAAATTGCCATAATGTGATATACAATATGGGTGAGACATACTATGCATGAATCTCGTTTAAACAGCTCGATTAAAAGAAAAGCTATCCATAACGTCTTGCTTGTTTTGTTTGGATTTATCCTCATTATTATTATTTTAGTCATATTTGGTACCAGAATATTGATTGGCTTCAGCTTATTTGTCGGCAAATTACACGGAAGTAACTGGAATGCATCCACAGTCGCTCAGCAAGCCAATACCTATGTTGCTCCTCCAATAGTAAATCCTATTCCTGATGCAACAAATAAAAATCAAATTGATATTTCAGGTACCGCACAAAAAAATGAGACAATCAGCCTCTATGTAAATAATCAATTAGTAGATAAAACATCGACAGGAAGTAATAATCAGTTTCAATTTTCATCGGTCGCGTTGCAATCAGGACAAAATACAATAAAAACGCAAGCAGAATCAAATAACAATAAACTGAGCAGCTTTTCCAATACATTTACTATTACCTACCTGAAAGGACCGCCTTCTCTCACTATAACGCAGCCTCAAGACGGACAAACATTTACGATAGGAAATTCTCCTTCTATCAGTATTCAGGGACAGACTGACCCCGGAGTGAAAATAACTGTTAATGGTTTCTGGGCAATTGTAGATAGTCAAGGAAAATATAATTACTTATATACGCTCAAAAATGGCGATAATGATATTAAAGTAGTCGCAACAGATGCAGCAGGAAATCAGGCAACAAAAGAAATTCATGTCCACGCTCAATAATCTTTCCCACCAAAGAGCAAACCGGTAATCATCCACATCCAGAACATGATTTCTGCATAAAAAAGGCTATTGTTAAAGAAAGCATCAATAAACAAGCCTGACGCAGAAGCAATAAAAATGATGGCGAAAACATTTTTCTTCATTTGATTCCGTGCATACCGGAACAACTTGAACCACAAATAGCAATACGCCAATAATCCTGCACCGCCAGTAGTTGCAAGCACAAACAGCAAACTTACATCATCACCTGATCCTGAATGTGACGGAAATTGAGGATGTTGTTTGATGAAATGATAACGAATCTGCGCATAACGATAACTATCAAAGCCCACACCGATAAATGGATGATCTTGAATAATTTGTAGTGTGTGCTGCGCTGATTGAATCCGAGCAATACTTGAAGTCACACGGAATAAATTAATATTTGCAATATAAAAAAACGGCGAAATGATAATAACAAACAATAAAATTGCTCCCAAAAGGAGTAAAATAAATTTTTTTCGTTGCAAAAGAACAAAAAAAATAACGCCGGAAACGATCAGCATTATTAAAGCACTTCTCGAATAAGTAAGAAAAATCGCAATGACAGTTAGCAACGACAACATGCTATAAAACAGTACTTGCTTACGGCTGAATTTTTGGATGTTGAAAAATAACAAACCTAAAACAAATAGTAAATATAAAACAAAAAATGCGCCTAGGAAATTCGGATCAAAAAAACTTGAAAACATTCGATAAAGATGTTCGTCCCATCCCAGATAATATAAATTCCGTAAATTTGGATACCAGAAATACTGCACATAACCAATAAGAAGAATCACTAAGCCATCCAGTAAAAGAAAAGTCACAATCTTTTTTTTAAAAACAGCATCAAATTGTATAACTGCAAAAAAAATACTCATATAGCTAATCCATCTGAGTAGATAAAGAGACGAAACGACCAGCTCGTTTGGCCTAAGCCAATAACTATTTACCGCCAAAGCGATAAATGCAATAAGAGGAAAAAGGAAAAAATACCATCTAAATGAGTTTCTAAAAGTTCTCTTTTGAGAATAAACGATAATAGTTGAAAAAAAAAGTAAAACGGTAACAGCATCAAGAGGCTTGAGGTAAACAGTATTTCCTAAAGGAAATCTAAAAATTTCTCCAAAAGGAAATAGGATAAGAAGAAAGACAATGAGAATTCTTAATATTCGCATTTTTTTGGACATTCCCCTTTGGGTGGCTTATATAATTGTACCATGGTTTTCTTATTGATGTATACCAGTTGCCAATTCTTAAACCGTGATGGCAATGAAACGTTTTGTATTGCGATATAATTAAATCTGTCTCCTTTTCTTATCCAGGAACTATCAATAAAAGGAAAATCTACGTAATAAAGATTATGAAAACCATATAATAAAACTGTATCTGAAGGCTTTATATGCTTCGCAAAATAATAATCTGTATCGTAAAAATCACCAAAATGAAAGTTAAGATGATTTGCGAGAAAGGTGTGCTGTGACTCCTCTCTAGCGATAACCGGTATATATTTCATATTTGCAAAGACCCTATACCCTATCGAAATACACGAAACTAAAATAATAGTAAATAATACTAGTCGAGCCACATACTGCCACTCTTTTCCGACTTGCTTAAGAAGACTAGCAAAAATCGCTCCACACACCAGAGAAAATGCGGGCAGGTAAGGTAAAATAAAACGACCACCACCAGTTTGCGGTGTAAAATACCAGAGAAGCAGACTTAGCCCACTATACCACACGACTATTTTGATCTCCTTTTGCAACCGAGAATATGTCGCAAATAAAAGAGGTAAAAAGATTAAATAAATCGGCGAAACCGGATCTGATGAATGAGTAAACAAATTCCACAAATCAATAATAATTTGTAATGGATTTGGCGAACTTACGCTGACCTCGTAAGTATGAGTAAAAAACGGATACACTGGGTTCCCTGTATGGATAAATGAAAAGAGAAACCAGGGAAGCGGGACAGCCAAAGCGACAATCAAATAAATCAACAAGTAAATGTACGATTTAGGATGTGAAATATAAAATGGAAAAATAAGAAAACTAAAAATTACGAGAGATTCAATAGCCAGAACTTTTGTGGTGATTGCTAAGCCAACCATAATTGCCGATACAATAAGCCATTTCATTTTCTGTTTTTCTGACCAGAAAAGAAATCCCCACAGTGCCATAATTTCAAAAAACGCCCTAATCAAATCGATATAAGCGGTGATTGATTCCCAATCAACAACTAAATTGGCGTAAAAGATTGAGACAACAAGCAAAGCAATAAGTGGAGTAAAAAATCTGCGCGATAATTTATACAAGGCGATTAAAACTAAAATTCCAAACGTAAAATGAATAACTTTTGCAAAAATCTCATTGCCCATTGCCAATGCTCCTACATACAACATCTCCCCTAATTTTGGCATATCACTATAATAAAGCAGTCCGCCTGGAATATGGAAAATAGTATGATAAATAAGGTATAGCTTAGGCAGCGTAAGATGATACCAGAGCGCGTCAAATGCCAGTTCGGGTCCCAATGCGCCTAGGAGATTTACAAATGCCTGTAAGACTATTAGCGCAACAACTAAAGTTATTGGACTTTTAATCCATTTCCGAAACTCCAAATTGATACTTTGAATCTTTTTAAAGCCACTAACGAGTGATTTTCGCTCAGTAAACAATAAAGCAAACCACCAGACGACTGTGAGAAACAAGATATTCATCTTCGTCAACAATCCAAATAATCCCAAGAAAAAAATCAAATAGGAATATATTCCGATGAAAACGGCAAAGAGAAACATAATATTATTGCGGACTTAGTGATAATCTAATCATCTTATTTTATATATGTACGATTCCCCTATTGTCTTAATAAGCAATAGATCACGCTTCTTTAATTGCTTTAGGATTGCGCTTCCGCTCGCAATCGGTCGATTGTTTAAGGTATAGTGATTATGATAAAGAGTATCATATTCATCCTTATGAAGGATAATGTATTGTACGCCAATATTCTTTAATTGCTGCAATGCATTTTGTGTTGGAAAACTTGTTAATTCCAGCATTACCAATTTTTGCCAGGGAGGTGGGGAAAAACCGCTATATCCATTGACAATCTTGCGGAAATTAGCTGTGCTATAATACTCACGCAACATTTCCTGCGAAACATAAGGTGCATTATTCCAATTATAGATTGGCAGCTCAATAAACGTCGCATTTTGTGGAGTTGTTGCCATCCATGAATAGACTTTTGGAAAATTTTTCACTTGTGGAACTGAAACAAAGTGCATTGGAAATTTAAATTCACTAATAATGCCGACAAAAAGCAAACTATAAATAATAATCCGAAATTTTGTAGACCGTTTTTTTAAAATAGTATGTACAACAAACGCTATAACGACAACACTTGCTAAAATAAAAAGCATCTCCCAACGGGCAGAATTACGGAATCCCTGAAACCCCGGGATAAGATAATAAAACAACAAATATGGCAGAGGGATAGGAAAAGGTTTATGGATTGTGTGTCTACCGAGATGCAGCGCTGGCCCCAAGCTAAGGATAAATCCCAACAATGCGATTACTACGAATGAAGAAACAAGTATATTCTTCTTCCAAATTTTCTTTTTGATACTGTAATAAAATGAAAATAAAACTAATATCGTAAAAATGAAGCCTAAGTATCCTGGTTTAAACTCATTATTTTGAGAAACTCGGTTAAATGGTAATGTGTTCAAGAAAGAAGACAGTCTACTCGTATCTGACGAATAGAGCATATCCTCCGGCTGAATGGCGAAATGAATACTATCTCTGATATCCCGAACATAATGAAATTGTTTTGAAACTTGTAAATATGGCAGCACAACTGGAATTGTCAAAGCAAACACTATTATAACAATGCCTGCATGTTTTAGTGAAAATAAACTAATAAACTGCTTTTTCTTCTTCCAAAATCTAAACAGCAGAATTATTACAACAGAAAAAAGAATAAAATAGCCCGGTAAAAAACTGTTATACATTTGTGCTAAAAAGCAGAATAAAAATAATAAAAGAAAACGTGTTTTCTTAGAATCAAGCAAAAACAAAAAGTATAACAACGAAAGTGGAACGAGCGCTTCAAACAACACTTGCAAATGAACATCAAAACTCATAGTCGCTGGAGAAAATATTGCAAGTATTCCTGCAAGAAATGACGCCAAAAAATCTTTCGTTACATAGTACGCCAATAAATAAAGTGAAAACCCGAGTGAACATAATGAAAAGATAAATAAAGTATTATTTGCGGCAATTGGCTGCCCAATAAAATAAGTTGGGAGAGCAGTAAGTATACTCGTTGTTAGAAAAACATCTGAATAAGCCAATGTATTATGATATGGGAAATAAATATTTGCATTAAAAAGTGTCAGCGGATTAGTAAAAAGTGCATGAATCACCCAGCTCTGTATCCAGGCAATCAATAATTCATCACCAAGTCCGGTTGCATAATCTCCGAGATGGAAAATAAGTGGAAACGTAATAAAAATACTGAAACCAAGAAAAAGAAAAAAAGCCAACAGCGACAATAATACACTTTTCTTTATTCTCATATACTAATGTCCTCGGGAGATCAGATAATTAAGATAAGAAATGACAATAAATAAAACCCAAACTGTAAATAATAATGCGAATGTGTATCTTTGGAAAAACATATCTTAACTATTTTTCTGCCACATAAGCCACAATTTGCTTCTTACAAGAAATGAATGAAAAGACATCAGTATGGCAAGCAGCAAGCCTGGCAAACCGTCAAGATAGCCTCCTTTAAAAAAATAATTGAGTATAAATTTTACTTTTGGATAGAGAACAATATTTATCCAATTTACTTTTGTCTTATTTTTATAGAGCTCTGCTGCACGTAAATCTGTATAAAAATTTATTTCTTTTAAAAATTCAGCAATG
>JAJYHW010000022.1 GCA_021784535.1 bacterium | reverse complement strand
TGACCAAAACGCAACTGAAGAAGACAAGTGGAAAATTACAATCCTTCAATGCAGGGAATAAGTAATGATATTGACCTCTAAATGCGAATAAAAATATGCTACTATCAAACTATGGCAAATCTCCAACCTTACGAGAATGCGAGTAAGCTCTCAAAAAAACAAATTATTATTAATAATTTTTTTGGTGGTATAGCCTGGGCACTGGGAGCAACCATTGGCCTTTCGTTTATCTTTACACTGCTTGCTCTTATTGCCAAAAATGTCAATTTAGTCCCGTTTGTAGGAACATTTGTTTCCCAAGTGATCAATTTCGTTTTTGCAAACAATCCTAATTTCCATAAGTAAACCCTTGACAGCTATACATTGAGGGAGTAAGATAGCCACAGAATGACAAACGCAATTATCATCACTACTACTATTCTCTGATGAAGGGAAGGTTTGTTGTGTTGATAATCCATCCCGATTCAATCGGGATTTTTTGTATACTATACTTTGTATAATAAACGTATGAACGAAAAAGAATTACAACAAATGAGGCACTCAGCAGCGCATCTTCTTGCAGCGGCTATACTTCATCTCTATCCCAAAACCAAACTTACCATTGGCCCTGCAATTGAAAATGGATTTTATTATGATGCTGAATTTACAGACTCAATCAACGAAGATAACTTACCCTACATAGAAAATGAAATGCAAAAAATCTTAAAAACTTGGAAAGCTTTTACCAAACGGGAAGTAACAGAAAAAGAAGCAAAAGAGATTTATAAAAACAATGAATATAAACGCGAACTCATTGATGAAATTATTAAAAGAGGAGAAAAAATAACACTTTATAAAGCAGGGGATTTTGAAGATCTTTGTAGAGGTGGACATAGCGAAAATCCACAAAAAGAAATTGGAGCTTTCAAGCTGCTTTCTATGGCTGGAGCCTATTGGCGCGGAAGTGAAAAAAATAAAATGCTGACACGCATTTACGGAACTGCTTTTCCCACCCAAAAGGAACTTGATGAGTATCTTGCAATGCTTAAAGAAGCAAAAAAACGCGATCACAGAAAACTTGCTCAGGAATTAGATCTTATTGTTTTTTCCGATTTAGTAGGATCAGGATTGCCTTTATATACCCCAAAAGGTGCAAAGCTGCGAAATGCGGTTTATAATTTCAGTCGAGAATTGAACAAAAAAATTGGATATCAAGAAACTGCAATGCCCAGCGTTAATCGGGCAGAATTATTTAAAATCTCGGGCCATTATGACAAATATAAAGATGATATGTTTGAGGTCCATTCGCACTATGCAAAAGAAGAATATTTTCTTAAACCAATGAATTGTCCACAACATTGTATCGTATTTGGAAGTCGTGGCAGGTCTTATCGTGAATTACCAATGAAATTTTCCGACTTTTCTGTTTTATACCGTGATGAAAAACCAGGAGAAATTAATGGACTTTTTAGATCACGTGCATTTACGCAGGATGATGGACATTGTTTTTGTACTGAAGAGCAAATCGGGGAAGAATTTAGAAAAATACTTGAGGTCGTTGATGAAGCATTAAAAGCGTATGGATTTACTTACTGGATTAGATTATCTCTAAGAGATCCAGAATATCCAGAAAAATATCTAGGAGATGACGCTGTATGGGAAAAGGCAGAAAAGAAACTGCGTAAAATTGTTGAAGAAAGTAAATTGCCTTATAAAGAAGGCCTTGGAGAAGCTGCCATTTATGGCCCCAAACTTGATTTTATGGCTAAAGATTCTCTTGGACGTGAATGGCAAATTTCCACAGTACAGCTTGATATGATTATGCCTGGACGTTTTGGCCTAACATATATTGATCAAGACGGCACACAAAAAACCCCATTTATGATTCATCGCGCTATTATTGGCTCAGAACGATTTATCGCAATTCTCATAGAACATTTCGCCGGGGCATTCCCGTTATGGCTTGCACCGGTACAAGTTGTACTCCTTCCAATTACTGACAGACATGTCAAATTCGCTGAGAAAGCTGCTCAACAATTACAAAATGCAGGGATTAGAGCTGAAACAGATATCCGCTCAGAGCGTCTCCAGGCCAAAATCCGTAACGCCACTTTACAAAAAGTACCCTTTATGGGTATAATAGGGGACAAAGAGATTGCGGAAGACGCAATTTCTGTCCGGAAGCGAAATGGAGAAGATCTGGGCTTTGTCAAGATAACTTCATTTTTACAACAATTGTTACAAGACATTGATAAAAAGAGCTAAATTCAAAGTACAAGAAAAAAGGTATAGGATAAACAGCAGAATTTTTGCGTCGCCCCTTCGCGTACTGGATAACGAAGGTAAGCAAATTGGCGTCATAAGCAAAGATGAAGCGTTAAGACTTGCCCGTATCTAAGAGTTGGATCTGGTAGAGGTAGCACCTTTAGCCAGGCCACCTGTTGCGAAACTTATCGATTTCAATAAGTTCTTATATCAGCAGGCAAAAAAGAAACAGGAAGAAAAGAAAAAAGCAAAAACTTCCGAGACCAAGGAAATACGCCTTGGTCCTTTTATGTCTGATAATGACTTGCAGGTGATGATCAGGCGGGGAAGAGAATTTCTTGAAGACGGTGATAAAATCAGACTGGTCGTCCGTTTCAGGGGTAGACAAATTACCCGGTCGGAATTTGGAAAAAGCGTTATTAACAAAGTCGTTGACGCGCTTAATGATATTTCAAAAATTGATCGCGAAGCGCATTTCGAAGGAAGACAGATGGTAGCGATGTTATCAGTAGAGAAAGGAAAGAAAAATGCCGAAGAAAAAAGTTAGAAAATCAGCAGCAAAACGCTTTAAGGTTACCAAAACCGGAAAAGTGATGTTTGGACATCAATTTGGCAGTCATTTAAAATTACATAAATCTAAAAGAAGACTCAGACGCCAAAAAGAACCTGGTGTCCTTAAAGGAGCTTTCGCAAAAAGAGTAAAAAGAATGCTCGGTGTAGCATAATTTAAATTATGGCAAGAATCAAACGGGGAACCGTATCACAAAGAAAACATAACAAACTTTTGGATCTAACCAAAGGTTACCGTGGTACAAAAAGTAAGCTGGTTAAAGTAGCAAAAGAGGCAGCGCTTCATGCCGGTCAATATGCATATCATGGCCGTAAATTAAGAAAACGGGATTTCCGAACACTCTGGATTACCCGTATTGGTGAAGCTGTTAAAAAAGAAGGTATTTCATACAGCGTCTTTATCGACAAACTACACAAAGCAAATATCGCACTTGATAGAAAGATATTAAGCAATCTTGTTGTTGAAGACCCGCAAACCTTCAAACACATCGTTGACAAAGTTAAATAAGTCTAATATACTAATGCAATACTATGAAAATATTCGCACAGCAATCTTATTTTTGGTTTACCTTCTTTACTCCCTCTAGGGAGGAGTCGTTAGTGGTATAAAACACTAACAAAGGTAAAGCCTTTATGACACCTCCCCAAAAGGGAGGTTTTTTGTGGTTTAATTTTGTCTATCAAAACTTAAAGAATTAAGACATGATGGCTTGAGGACTAATTCTATGAAAGTCTTAGGAATAGGTGAATCAGTTATAGATAACGTATGCAGAATTGCCGGGGAAGTTCCCAAAAACTTCGATCCAACAGGCCTGACCACTGAAAAACACATCGGAGGTCCTGTATTGACCGCTATGATTGTCTTAGCAAGGCTTGACGTACAATGTGTCTACATGACTTCAATAGGGCGTGATGAAGATGCAAATCTGATCCACAGTCTTATGAACCATGAGCATGTAAGGTTATTGCCAAAATATCAGCATAAAACAAAAGTGAATACCATGATAATCAATAAGCAGACCGGCCAACGAATGAAGCTCAGAGGTTCTATCAAACATGACTTAATCAAAGATCTTAATCGCAATTTTATCCACCAATTTGATCTCATCATTATAGACCGACACGAACAGAAAGCATTTTATGAAATTCTTAAATTGAAAAGACCAGCAACCAAAATTATCATCGACCCGTCAACAGAAATATCAAAATTCACCCTTGATATGATTAAATATGCTGACTATCCTATCATCCCGATTGAAGCAGTCACGCCGACATATACAGGATCGCTTGAAAATATTGACCATGTGCTTAAAAGACTTTACGGGTGGACAAAAAAACCGCTGATTATTACGGCAGGAGATATCGGGAGCTTTATTTTCAACGGCGAAAATGCCGAGCTACTTCCTCCTTTAAAGATTACTGCAGTTGATACCACCGGTGCCGGAGACATCTACCGCGGTGCCTTCGCCTATGGCATTATACAAAACTGGAATCTGAAAAAAACAGCACGTTTTAGCAATATTGTTGCAGCATTACAATGTACAAAGACAGGAAACGCCGCTGCCATTCCTTCAAAAGAGGAAATCATGCAGCACTTTGAAGATTTACTTGAAAGAAAAACATTGACATCCTGTACACTAAACAGTATTTATTTGCAATTACAAAATAAATTATGAATAACCAAAATAACCAATACGATTTAGCAATCATCGCAGGACCGTGTTCAATCACACCTGAAAATACTAAAGAAATTATTAACGAAATTGCCACAATCAGAACTCCTGATAAAGAGCGTGCAATCTATGGCACGCGTGTTGTAGGACTCAAATCGCGAACTGCGCTTGATCTGAACGGAGAAGGCATGGGAATTGATTCACAGGCAATTCAAAAAGCTCTTACATTACCGGAGGAAAAACGAATAAATTTAAAAATTCCCAGCGTTGAGCTTGCTGAAAAAATTGCCAAAGAAACGGGTCTTTTAATCTCCGCTGAAATTATGATCCCACATATTCAATTGCCCTACTATGAACAGAAAAAGATATTGCGAGGTAATTTTCTTCCCTGGAATCCGGCTGTTGAACAGCTTGGCTGGAATATGCTTGAAATCAATGAATTTGCAAAAAGAAACAATTGGGATATCGGCATCAAGCATGGTAAGTTTCTCGGAAAAGACCCCCTAGAAGTCGCCAATCATCCTGATTATAAAGGAGAAACAGCGCTTGAAAAAGTTGTGCTCGGATTAACAACATACGTTGCCGGACATCCTGGAGAATTAATCATTATTCATCGTGGAATTGATGTTCCCAGAGAAGGAGATTCACGAAACGCAATCGCGCACGAGATCATGAAGAGAGTCAAGCAAAAAGTTCCCGGGATAAAAATGTATTTTGACCCAACGCATAGTATCGGACCAAAATTAAGACATACTATAGTTGATGAAACAATCGCTGCTGCAAAAATTCAAATAGATAATAATTTTTTGTATGATGGATTATTGATGGAAGCAGGAAATTCTCCAACAGATACGGCTGAACACGTAACGGTTGATGAATTGAAACAGCTGGTGATAGATTTAAGTACATTCAGAAAACTCCGCCCGCCAAAATCCAAAACATGAAACGCATACCAATCACTATCAAATTAAAAACTGAAGAATCATATCATGTTATTATTGGCGATGACATACTCACGCAATTGGATAAGCTTATCGATTTTTCTATCTACACGAAATTAGTAGTAATTACAGATGAAACTACAGGAAAATGGTGGCACAAAAAACTCATGCATGCTCTTCCTCAAAATGCTTCCACGATCACTCTTCCTCCAGGCGAAAAAGCTAAAACAATTTACACCATAGAAATAATTTGGAAGGAATTACTTAAAATTTGCTGTGACAGGAAATCACTTGTAATCAATTTCGGAGGCGGAGGCATCAGTGATATGGGAGGATTTGCGACGTCAACATTTATGCGCGGCGTTGATTTTATTAACATCCCGACAACCCTTCTTGCGCAAGTTGATGCAAGTGTCGGCGGAAAAACAGGATTTAATTTTGCAGGGATAAAAAATCTTATCGGAAATTTCACCCAACCCAAGGCAGTCATCATAGACGTTGCTGTTTTAACAACGCTTCCTGAAAGAGAATTTTTATCGGGTTTTGCAGAAATTATTAAGCATGGTCTTATTACAGATAAAAATTACTTTAAAAAGGTAACAAGTAAAAAACCTTTATTATTTTCTTCTGAGGAGCTTGTTGAAATTATTACCCGCTCCTGTGAAATAAAAGCTGCTATTGTTGCACAGGATGAGAAAGAATCGGGTAAAAGAGAATTATTAAATTTCGGCCATACTATCGGACACGCGATTGAAGCGCTCTCACTTGAAACGAAGAACCCATTACTTCACGGTGAAGCAATCAGTATCGGGATGTCAGCAGAAGCTGTAATTGCACACAAAATCGGATTATTGTCAAAAGATGCTAGTAAAATAATCAAAGAAAAACTCAACGAAGCAGGGCTTCCCACTACCTTACCGGATTTTAAAAGGGAAAAAATAATTGAAAAAATAAAATCTGATAAAAAGAATTTCGCGGGCAATATAAATTTCTCGCTGCTCAAACAAATTGGAGAAGGTGTCTGTAATCAATCCGTTTCTGAAAAGATAATCAAAAGTGTACTTGCAAACATATGAAACAGATAAAAATTTTTCCGCTAATAAATCCTATTATAAAAGCAATTGGCATTCCCGGTTCAAAAAGCTATACCAACAGAGCGCTTCTTATGGCAGCGCTTACAAAAGAACGGGTGATTATCAAAAATCCACTCATGAGTGATGATACGTGTGCTATGCTCAGTAATCTTAAATTGCTAGGAATAAATATAGAAGTGGAAGATAGCGCGATAATCGTCAACGGCTCACTGGAGGATATACGGAAAGGAAAATATAGCCTTAACGCCAACCTTGCTGCGACCGCTATCCGTTTTTTATTACCATTGCTTTGTATTGTTCCTGGAGAAAAAATACTCACAGGAAATGAAGGACTTAATAAGCGACCAATCGGAGAACTGGTAAATGCACTAAGACAATTAGGTGCAAAAATTATTTATCTCAAAAAAGAAGGATATCCGCCGCTTAAAATAATATCTTCTCAATTAAAATCAAAACCTCTTTATATGAAAGGCGATATCAGCAGTCAATTTTTTTCTGCGATATTTATGATTGCACCAGCCCTTGGAGAACTGGAAATTCATGTTGAGGGCAAACAGATTTCCAAACCTTATATCGATATGACTATTGATACAATGAAACACTTTGGCATAGTTGTTGAAAACAACAATTATAAAACGTATCGCATGCCGCTTAAACAAGCATATCATTGCAAATCTTATGTTGTTGAAGGAGATTTTTCAAGCGCAAGTTATTTTTTTGCTATTGCAGTAATTACAAAATCAACTATTACACTAAAAAATCTCAACCCCGACTCTTTGCAGGCTGATAAAAAACTATTACCGATACTTAAGCGCATGGGGAATATGATTACATGGAAGGAAAATGAAATTACTATTGCCGGAAAAGAAATAACACCTGTAACGATTAATATGATTGATTTCCCTGACCAAGCACAGACCCTTGCGGTACTGCTGTCATTCGCCAAAGGAAAAAGTATCCTAACGGGCTTGCAATCATTGCATATTAAGGAAACAGACAGACTTAAGGCAACAGTCAATGAATTAGCAAAAATGGGGATTAAAACTGAAGCAACGCATGACACATTGACAATCTATGGTGGCAATCCCAAACCCGCAGTCATTGATACCTACGGTGATCAAAGGACAGCAATGTCATTTGCGATTGCCGGAGCAAAACTATCAGGAATGATCATTAATAACCCTGAAGTTGTTAATAAAACTTTTCCTGAATTTTGGGATAAACTTGAACAATTAGGAATAAAGATAGAAAGGACTAACTAATATGAGAATTATACTTATTGGCTTTATGGGAGCTGGAAAAACAACCGTTGGTAAACTTCTTGCAGAAAAACTAAAACTTGAGTATATCGATATGGATAAACTAGCTATGCAAATCTCTCGCTATAATTCTATTGACGAAATTTTTGATAAAGCTGGCGAGATAGCTTTCAGAGAACTTGAAATCGCCGCAGCAAAAAAAGTAAGAAATACAAAAAACATTGTCATAGCAACCGGAGGAGGCGTAATAATGAATAAAATAATAATAGAATATCTGAAAGAGGATAGTATTATTGTATTCTTAAAAACGTCTTTTGAGGAAACAAAAAAAAGAGTTGCATCAAACCCGCCGTATTTATTTAGAAATATTAAAAACGCACAAAATTTATATACCCTAAGGCTTCCACTCTACCATTATTATGCCAATAAAACAGTGATTACTGATAATAAAACGCCAGAAGAAGTCGTAGAAGAAATTTATAAAAATATATGAACATAACAGCGCGAACAAAAATATGTATGATAATCGGTGATCCTGTGGAACACTCTCTATCACCGCAAATGCACAACGCCGGCTATGAAGCATTGCAGATCGATGATCAATTTGTCTATCTCGCAAGTCGCGTCAACGTAAACGATATTGCAGATTTTATCAAAGGCATACGTGCAATGCATATTCGGGGAATTAGTTGCACAATTCCCCATAAAATTGCAGTCATACCATATCTTGATAAAATTGATGCTGTCGCAAAAAAAATCGGCGCGGTAAATACAATAGTCAACGACGAAGGTAAACTCATCGGTTATAATACTGATTGGCTCGGTATTCTTGTGCCGCTTGAAAAACACATAACCTTACAAAACAAAACAGTTGCTCTTATCGGCGCAGGTGGAGCAGCAAGAGCAGCAGCATTTGCCGTCACAAAAAAAGGGGCAAAATTAGCTATTTATAATCGTACTATAAAAAAAGCAAAAGAACTTGCAAAAGAATTTAACGGAGAAGCATATTCATTGGATGAAATCCAAAATGTAAAATCCGCAGATATCATTATCAATACAACGTCAATTGGACTCAAGCAAAAAAATAAAACACCGATCCCAAAAAAATATATTTCAAATAAACAAATAATTTTTGATGCCGTGTATGACAGTGAAGAATCACGGCTTATCAAAGAAGCAAAAAAACAAGATGCACAAACTATTTCAGGGATTGAAATGCTCCTGCATCAAGGCTTTGCGCAATTCAGGCTTTTTACCGGATATGAAGCGCCAATTGATATAATGAGAAAGGCAATTACATGAAAATAAATTATTGTTTACCAATTATAAAAAATTCAAAAAAAGAAGTTTTGGATACTATTGCTAAATATCGAAACGAATACCAATATATAGAAGTTTGGCTTAATCCAATTATAGATTTAGATAATCAGTTTATCAATAAAATAACATACATGTTGCAGGATAAACTTATTATTTTATTCAGCCGGGGGAAGAAAATGCAAAACAATAATCTGCATGAAAGAAAATTATCACTCCTTGATTTGTTAGATGGAGAAAAATCCTTCCTAGACTTGGATATTTCCGAAGAGGATGAGTTGACATATTTGAGAAAAAAACAGTTAAAAATAAGAACAATTATCTCGTATCATAATTACAAAGAAACGCCTGTTAATTTATCAGAAATTATCAAAGAGATAGATATCTATCATCCGACAATCTATAAAATTGCAACAATGTGCGAAAATGAGACAGATGCCCTAAAGCTTTTGTTGCTGCAGCAAAATCTTCGCACGCAAAATAAAAAGCATATTGTACTCGGGATGGGGGAATTTGGTACGATTACAAGAGTTTACGCAACACTTTGGGGCAATGAGTTAATCTATGCACCCAAACTAAGTTCAGAACAATCAGCTTTGGGGCAGCTTACTAAGAATCAATTAGAGAATATATTTAAACAATTAAATTCGAAGCACGAAATTCGAAATTCGAAATAATATTAAAGTATTAATTTATAAATTCAAAACTGTTTTATATAAGGGTACTGACTAGATAAGAGGTATATACTTATCTAGAATATGCTGTTAGAAAGGGCTAAAGCACCAATCATAAGACG
>JAJYHW010000050.1 GCA_021784535.1 bacterium | reverse complement strand
TGTCCCTGCAGCGCTGAACCCATAGGCACTGCCTGTTCCATAGGCTATTGCTCCGGCAGTTGGTGCTGCTGTTGTATTGGTTCCCCCATTGGCAACAGGGAGAATACCTGTCACATCTGAGGATGCAAGATTGACTGCACTGGAGGAAAAAACGCCCGCTGAGGAAACATGCGCGATCCCTGTTCCGAGTCCGCTAAAAGTAATTGTTCCTGCTGCTGACAAATTATTCAAACCCGTCACATTCTGACTATTTCCGGTAATTGCGCCAGTCAAAGTCGCCGCTCCCACTTCTAATGTTCCGCTTGATGCGCTTATGATATGATTCCCCGTACCGCTAAAACCTATTCCTGCCCCAATTCCTGTGGCAGTATATCCTGTAGTACCAGTTGCTGTCACAGTACCTCCTGAAATATTATTTGTACCCACATTGATACTGCCAAATCCTGTAGCAATAGAACCCTGACTTAATACTCCAACACTGGTCAGTGACGAGCCAGTTACTACACTCCCGAGTGTTGTTGATGACAGAACATTTAATCCACCAATTTGATACGTACCACCTATCAAATTTAAATTACCGCTTGTGTCAAAAGAAAAACGGGTAATACCAGATGCAGAACCAACCAAAATATTTTGATCACCTGTCTCATTGAGGTTAACTAAAGCTAAGCCAGTAACAGCCCCAGAAACGGAAAAAAGCCCTTGCGGGCTGGTGGAGCCTATTGCTACCCTGCCGTTATCATAAATACTTGAGTCGCCCACACCACTGCTGCTTGTAAACCTGGCAAGATAATTTAACGTACCCGAACCAACCACACTCCCTCCAGTACCCGTACAATTACCTGAAGTCAAACAAACAGTTCCCGACGCATCGGGAAAAGTATAAGTACGAGGAGCAGTAAGCGTTGTTGTTGTAACAACTGCGGTATTTGCGCCACTTCCCAGCGTCAATTGATTAGTATTACTCGTTAAACTCAATGCTGAGAATATCGGAGTGGCATTTTTATCAATATCTTGAGGTAAAGAAAGTGTTACGGGTCCAGTTGCCCCGGAAACAGTTACCTGATTGGCTGTACCGGTTAAGGAGAGAACGCCACTGTTTGTTATCGTTATCGAACCAGCTCCATTGGCGATACCAATACCTGGGCCTGTGGTCAATGTGCCCAATTGATATCCTCCTCCATTACCAATCAAAACTTGTCCATTTGATGGCGTGGATGATACACCAGTACCCCCATTGACAATGGGCAGAATACCGGTCACATCGGATGATAAGTTAACTGCTGAAAAAACAGGAGCCCCATTGGTAATGCCATGCAATACAGTTCCTGTCGATCCTACTGCAATGCTTCCGGCAGAATTGCTGCTTGTAGCGTATAAGACGCTATTAGTTGTTAACCCTGCTAATGATCCGGAAGCATTACTTGTTATAGTAATTGTTTTCGTGCTGGAATTTCCTGTCAAAAGTATCCCAGAACCAGCAGCGAAATTGATGGTGTCGTTATTTGAGTTTGCAGCGATTGTTGTTGAGCCGATGGTAAAATTCTTGAAGATATCTTGTGCTGATCCGGTGTCAGAGTTAGTGATGGTTGTCCCTGAAATAGAGATGCCTGATCCTGCAGTCAATGAAACATTTCCTGTCGCTCCTCCGACTGACAACACGCCGGCATTACTGATCTGCAAACCATTCAGGCTGATTCCTGAGCCACTTGTCAGACTCACCGCACCTGTCTGTCCCTGCAACGAAGTAACTGAAACAGGAATAGTTGCTGAAATTTTTGGATTCTGTTTGCTTCCACTGATCGTAATATTTGTACCGGAAAGTACTGAATAAACTAAATTTGATGCAGTTATTTTCCCTGTCCCTGCATTAATATTTGCATTATCAGTCTTCACGCCGCCATTAAGAATAGCAATGCCGCTAACTTGCAAACTTTTTTTAATCTCAGCATTATCAAGAAACGTTACTTTTTGACCAAATACGCTTGGCAAATTAACATCAAACTCAAATGCGGGGGTTCGATTAGTCGCGGCTAAGACACTCTGGTTATTATTATTTTTTTGCGCTTCATTTTTGACAGGTCCCATAAGCAGCGCCATGCTCTTCTTAAACAATCCATTAATCTGCTGATTACTGAAAAGCAATCCTGTCAATCCGAAAAACAAAGCAATTCCCACAATTGCTCCTGAAATTAAAATACTTCTAAAAGATGGTTTGACAGGCTCAATATGTTGTGTATTTAGGCCTGTAGCGAGAGAAGGTTGAAGCTGTACCGATTTACTTGATAAAGTCGCTTCTTCAGAATTTTCTTTTGAATCATCGAAATTTTGAGGCTGATGTCCAGGTTTTGCTTGCGAAGAACTGAATAAAATATCCAATTCGCTTTTGCTAAATCTTCGCTGATTCCCCGCAGTTCTCTGCGGTTTCAAATGACCCTTTGCTTCCCAGCGGCGAAGCGTCCGTGTTGAAATACCCAAATAGTCAGCAGCTTGTTGTATCGTTAATAAATCTTTTTTCATGGGCAGCGAAAATGAACCTATTTATGGGAGCTTTGGCAAACTTTGTCCACCTTTGTCCATATATATTAATTACTACATATATTAATAAGGTTTGTCAAGGCTGAGTTAATCGCATCATAAACATATCATAACCATATCTAAACTTGGACATTCTGCCTCAAATAACATCGACGCTAACTTGACGAATGATTATCCGTCTGCTAGAGTATTCTTGCTTATGGCACCTATCGCATATACAATATCGCCTTATTTACTTAGATATCTGGAGAAAATTGAAACTATCCGCCAGCAGATACTTCTCTATCCGCTTTCACCAAAACATGAACTTGGCCTACAATTCCATGCGACAATTGACCGAGTTCACTTCGGTCTTGCTTTAACCGGGCAGCATGTCCATCCGGAGAAAGTGCAAACGATCCTCGCGAATCAAATTATTTTTGCAATACAAAAGAATTCAAAATATAAAGATCCGATACAAACTAATGTACTTCAATACAAACAAGCTATTGACTATATCAAAAGAGATTGGACATTATCAACAAAAAGCATTTCAACAGAAACATTTTTGCACCTTTATGCAATAACGGGAGATCCTAATATTGCTATTACAGAAAAAAATTTTTACGATATAGTGACATATTTACAGGCAAGCAATGATAGTCCTTTTATCCAGGCAGCGTTGGCAAAATTACAATTTCGTCGCCTGTTTCCGGACTCAGCATACGCAGAAGTATTCTCGACTATATCAAGCTATCTCTTTCTCTATCAAGCCGGCATGGACTGCCGCGGCTTACTTGTCATGGAAAAACCCTGGGCACAGGATCAAAAACTCTTTAACGGATATTACGCGACAGCAATCGCCAAGCCCAATGTCACCGGCTGGCTTGAATATTTTGTCAAAACTGTTTATCAGCAGCTTGAAGCTACCTTTCAAACGTTTGCACAAGCGCAAGTAAAACGTGAAGAAGAAAAAATCGGCAAATTAAATGAGCGGCAAAAAGTAATTATGACCCTTCTGGATGATCCAAACGCAATTATCACCAATCGGACAATTCAAAAAATTTTTCATATTTCCCCAATCACCTCATCACGTGATCTGGCAAAATTAACACTGTTAGGACTTTTGATTCAACAAGGTAAAGGTAGATCAGTACGATATACTAGGATATAGAATGAGTTAACGCGTTAACCCGAAACCCATTAACCCGCTAATCATAATCAGTCACCTTGACTTTCCCACTCCTTCCCGCGTACTATGGAATATAATATTAAGTTTTAGATAATGAAAAAAGCTGTCCTTATTGTTACAAGCATAATACTATTTGGAGCAAACGTACTTCCTGTTTTCGCGCAGAATTTTTCAAACGGCACCGCAATTGGCATTTCGATAAGCGGCAAAGTGCAAAACGGAGATATCATCACCTCTTCTCCCAATGGATACAAACTTTCTAATTCTGCATATGATTCCCAGATCTTCGGCGTAATAAGTCTTCAGCCAGCAATCTACCTGCGGGATCTTACCGCAAAACATAATGTACCAGTCATTAGTACCGGCGAAGTATTGGTGAGAGTCTCAAGTCAGAACGGCAATATAAACGTCGGAGATTTCATCACATCCTCTACCATGCCGGGAGTCGGACAAAAAGCAATTGATAACGGTTATGTTCTCGGCCGCGCTGAACAAAGTTATGCAAATAATAATCCCAAAAAAACAGGCCTTATTCTTATCGCGCTTCAACCACATTACGCGCAAATTACCAATGATATTCTACACAATAGCTTAAACGCATATACACTGGGACTCAATGAAGCACTGCAATCACCGCTTGGCGCTATCAGGTATTTTGTAGCCGGTCTTATCACAATTTTATCATTCTTTTTGGGCTTCCGGTTTTTTGGAAGAGCATCAAATCGCGGCGTCGAGGCAATCGGCCGCAATCCGCTTGCCAAACAGGCTATTCTCTTCAGTGTTTTTATCAATACCGCGATTACTATCGGAATTATGTTCTTCGGAGTTGCGATATCATATCTGATTCTAGTATTATAAAGGCAGGGTATAGCGTATAGTGGGTAGTGAATAGCATTTCTATCCCCTATAACCTATCGCCTATAAACTAATAATGCTCATTGATCCAATATCATTAATATTTCTTACGGCAGCAGTAACTACTCTCGCTGTCGTGCTATTTTTTCTTGTCAGAGAATACGCAAAAACAGCACAGGAACTGCACGAGATACAAAAAACAAATAACCACTTACAGAATCAACTGACCGAAAAACCAGTCAAACTTCTTGAGCAGGCACATGAAAAGGCTCTGGAGATTATTGATATGGCCAATCGGCAGGAATAATAGATACTCGCAAGCAGCAAAACATACGAGAGTGATTCGAATCAGGCATTAAAAGAAAGACTAGCCGAGCTTGAAAAACAGCAGGCTGAAGTATTTACCAAAGCTTCAGAAGATATGAAACTTGCCTACCAGGATATGATGACGCAAATTCAGGAAGAAGATATCAATATATTAAAAACGATAACAAAAGATGTCGAAGACGATGTCCGGGCGGACTTTAAAGAATTTCGTGATGTACTGGAAAAAGAAACAATTAATTCCGAAAAAATTGCCAAAGAAAAGATTGATGAAGAATATCTCGCAATGGAAAAAGATCTGGAAGAATATAAAAAACAGAAATACCAAAAAATTGATGAAGATATTTATAAAATACTTTACCGTGTTTCTGAAATGGTACTCAGTCAGGGAATTTCCTATGACAAGCATAAGGAACTGGTAATACAAGCTCTTGAAACAGCAAAGAAAGAACAAGTATTCCAATAACTGGATCTTAGTTCTTCGATCTTTGTTCCTGGAATCTAAGATCATATGACACAGTCTGCCCTGTTTGATCAAATCGTTTATAAACTCCGTACAAAGACGGAGGTCTCTGATGTGCTCTTATGTCTTGACGAATTTGCCAAGACCTTTTTTTCCGCAAAGACAAATGAAGAACAACAGCAGATTTTCGAGAAGCTTCCCAAAGAGATCGCAGACGTGCTTATCGCTCATTTTGCAACTGAAAAAATTACTCCTGAAAATCAGATTAGCATGACACGACAGGTAGACGAGCTTGCAGCAAAACTTCGCGCTTGTCAAAGTATTCAGATGACAATCGCGTTTCAGCCGGATGATGCGGCGATAGCGCTCTTTTCTGACTGGATTAAAGCAAATATCAGAGCAGATCTTCTTATCGATTTACAATTTGATAAATCAATTGTGGGAGGATTGCTACTGATCGCAGACGGAAAGTATAAAGATTACACCGTACGAAAAAATCTTGCCACAAAATTTCAGATTCAACGGGATGATATTATGGGATTATTATGAAGACCTTTCAACAATATCTCACAACAACTGAAGAAATAGGATTTGTTGAGGCCTGTAATCAGTCTATAGTATATGTAAATGGCCTACCCAAAGCCACTGTGCAGGAGATTGTTATGTTTGAAACAGGAGAGCTTGGCGTTGTTCTTTCTCTCACTCGAGACCAAGTGGAAATACTGCTTTTTTCCAATTATTCAGTCAAAGCCGGCACCCGTGTCACCCGAACAGGAAACAAACAGGAAATACCGGTCGGATTTGAGCTGCTCGGCAAAGCCATTGATCCTTTTGGTCAACCGTTAAATGAAAATCAAACAATTGAAAAAGCAAAAATCTCCCGTCCTATCGATATCAGTCCCACTGGAATCAATACGAGAGCGCATATCGCACAATCTTTTGAAACCGGTGTGACGCTTGTGGATATGCTTATTCCTCTGGGGAAAGGTCAGCGGGAGCTTATTATCGGTGACAGAAAAACCGGAAAAACGAGTTTTCTTTACCAGACAATTTTGAAACAGGCAAGTCTCGGAACGATTTGCATCTACGCGGGTATCGGCAAGAAAAAAACAGATATAAAAAAAATCGAATCTTTCTTTCATGCCTCTGGTATTGAAAAAAATACTATCATAATCGCGTCAAGTTCTGAAGATCCGGCAGGAATTATCTATCTGACGCCATATGCTGCCATGACGCTTGCTGAATACTTCCGTGATGAAGGACATGACGTTCTTATTGTGATGGATGATCTGTTCACGCATGCCAAATTTTACCGTGAAATTATGTTAATCGGCAGACGGTTTCCCGGACGGAACGCATACCCCGCAGATATTTTTTATACTCATGCACGGTTATTGGAAAGAGCAGGAAATTTTATTCTTCCCGACGGATCAGAGCATGCTATTACCTGTCTTCCTGTCGTTGAATCAGTAGAAGGAGATATTGCCGGCTTTATTCAAACCAATCTCATGTCTATGACAGACGGACATTTATATTTTGACGTTGATATGTTTACCAAAGGTAACAGGCCAGCAGTGAATCCTTTTATTTCTGTCAGCCGTGTCGGACGCCAAACCCAATCACCGCTCCGCCTCACACTAAACCGAGAACTGATTAGTTTCTTAACCCTACATCGCAAGCTCGAAAGCTTTAGTCATTTTAGCGCGGAGGCTGGTTCAGGAATCAAGCGAACTTTGGCAGTTGCAGAAAGAATTTTTGCATTTTTCAATCAGGCAGCAAATGAAGTGCGCAATCTTGATTTGCATATCGTTATTTTCTGCTTGCTCTGGTCTGATTACTGGCAGGACATTGCAAAAATGGAAAAAGATATCACGGTAATCCAGCAAACATATAAAAACAGCCTGGAAGCACAATCCTTGATCAAAACACTGGTAAGCGCAGCGCAATCATTAAATGAATTATTGCTGACAGTAAGACGACAGCAGGATAAAATTCTCAGTACGCTTGGAGTACAAGTGGTGACTGTGACAAATATATGAACTATTTAAAAAACATATTGATACAAATTGAAGATTTAACCGGCATCAAAGACATTGTCGGTGCTTCTGAAGAAATTGCGAGTATGAAAATGCGTGAAATACGTAACAAAGTGCTTCTCAGCCGTGATATGAATGATGAGCTGACTGAAATTTATCGGGAAGTCACTATTTCCTACAAAAACCAGATCATCCGGTTATTGCAGGAAAAAAAAGGTAAAAAAGTTGTTGATCAGATACAGGCATCCAACATGGCGCTCAAAGTCGGCAACGGCAAACTTGCCTGTGTGTATCTTTCCGCAAATTCAGGTTTATTCAGTAATATTCTTGAGAAAACATATTCTGAATTTAAAACCTATCTCAAGGAGCATACAGACGCAGTGCCAATTATTATCGGTGAATTCGGAAAAAGATTATTTAGTGATGATTTCCCAAACCGAGAATTTCTTTTTTATTCACTCGCAGAAAATAAAACGAGTGAAGAATCGCTCAAAAAAGTCACGCAAGATCTCGCCGAATATTCAAATGTCATTATTTTTTACGCTAGATTTGAAAGTATGGCACAACAGAACACGACTGTTCTTGATGTTTCAGGACAAAATCCAATTACGCCGCAAAATCAACAAGGAGAACAATCCCCTCTCCCGGCTGTACATTATCTTTTTGAGCCATCGCTTGAAAAAATTATTATCTTTTTTGAAACAGAAATTTTCTCAGGAATTATTCAACAAACAGTCACAGAATCAGAACTCGCCCGTTACGCTTCCCGTATTACAACGCTTGATATGGCGCAGGAGAATATCAACCAGCAACTGAAAACAATTAATCTTGCAAAACGTTTTGCTACACATAGATTAATGAATAAAAAGCAAACCGAAGCACTTGCAGGCGTATCGCTATGGAAACTAACGTAGGGATTAGGCGTTAGGTTCTAGGGGTTAGGGTTATTATAAATTAGTACTTTATAACCTTGTCTCTAAAACCTAAAACCTAAAACCTAAAACCTAATTTATGAGTCTTGTATCAGGAAAAGTTATCGCAGTTAGAGGACAAGTTGTCGAAGTCTCCTTCACCGGAGCAATGCCTGCCGTACATGACGTGCTTATTCTGGAAAATAACCCGCTTGTTAAAATGGCAGTTGCTACTTCTTCCGGCCCGAACAGTTACTATTGTCTGCTTCTGACCGAAGGCTCTACTATTTCACGCGGTATTGGCGTCATCAATACACTCAAACCAGTCACCATTCCCGTCGGACCGGAACTGCTTGGCAGAGTTATCGACCTTTTTGGCAATCCAAGAGACAAAGGACCACAGATCCAAACAAAAGATATGTGGCCGATTTACAGAGATTCACCGCAATATATAGACATTCATATCCCACAAAAAATTCTTGTGACGGGAATCAAAGGAATTGACCTTTTCTGCCCTATTTTAAAAGGTGGCAAAATCGGTCTTTTCGGAGGGGCAGGTGTGGGAAAAACGATCCTTCTAACTGAAATTATCCATAATATTATCCAAATGTCGCCAGGAGGCTCTGTGCAGGGAACTTTATCGGTGTTTGCCGGCATCGGAGAACGTACCCGTGAAGGACAGGAACTTGTAGAGTCACTGCAGGCAGGAGGAGTCCTCCCGTACGCGAGTCTGGTCTTCGGTCATATGGGCGAAAACCCTGCACTACGTTTCTTAAGCGGCACGACAGCTCTCACGCTTGCTGAATACTTCCGTGATGTCATGAAGAAAGATGTACTTTTCTTTGCTGATAATGTCTTTCGTCTTGCGCAGGCCGGCAATGAACTTTCTCTTTTGATGAATGCCATTCCTTCAGAAGACAGTTATCAGGCAACCCTCAGCTCTGAAATGGCCTCGTTTCATGAACGGCTTGCATCAACAAATGCCAATACCATCACCAGTATCGAAGCAATCTATATTCCCAATGATGATATTCTCGATCAGGGAGTACAGGCCATCCTTCCGTATCTTGATTCAACCATTATTCTTTCCCGTAATATTTATCAGGAAGGACGGCTGCCGGCTATTGACTTTATCGCATCCGCGTCTTCTGCTCTGGCACCGGAATTTGTATCAGCAGCACATTACAAAACTGCCCTACACGCACAAAGTGTCATGAAGAAGGCAATTTCGCTTGAAAGGATAGTTTCACTGATCGGTGAAGGCGAATTAAATACTGATGACCAGCTTGTATATAAGCGTGCTAAAATGCTTCGCGCATATTTTACCCAAAGTTTCTTTACTGTCGAAAAACAAACAGGAAGACCCGGCAAATTTGTTCCGCTGGAAACAACTGTAAAGGATACGGAAGATATTCTCAACGGCATTTATGACCAATTAACTGAAGATAAATTTATGTTTATTGGAGAAGCAAAAGAAGCAACGCAGTGAGTTAGGGACTAGGTTATAGATGTTAGGGTCTAGGGATTTTTGATTCCTAAAACCTAAAACCTAAAACCTAAAACCTAAAACCTAAAACCTAACAATGATAGATACATCACCACAAACTCAGACCCTGCAATCGGTTCATTCGCCAGCGGTATCACCGGCGTTGTCAGCCGAAAAAATT
>JAJYHW010000083.1 GCA_021784535.1 bacterium | reverse complement strand
TTGATACTTTTTTTCACCGAGTTAGTATACCATGCTTTATTGCTAATTCACCTAGTGAAATCCTGTTTTTGGATTGCTATAGCAACCTATATGAAGAAAAAAAAGCGCCCGTTTTGAAACGGTCTCTAGACGAGTTGGCACAGTAGGACTTTTTGCAGTTCTTGCTGGAGGGGTTGCGGTATTAGATGCAGGATGCGGTGGCAATATTACAAATATCACTATTGCCGGCAGGCAAGTGCCGGGTAACTTTGTCAATGCGATAGCTCAGGCAAGTCAAACGTGTAGCGAGGTAACGCCAAGAGTTCTCGCTGGTTTAACCATGGTGGAAACTCATTTTAATAGCTGGGGAGCAGATAGTTATGAGACATCTCCTGCAGGCGCAGAAGGTCCGACGCAGTGGATGCCTCAATATTGGCTGCCAGGGTGGGGGAGTATTTGGAGCACTAGAGATGCAGAAGAGGCAACAGCACGCAGGCTTTGTGCTGATGCTAAACGTATGGGCTTGTGGAAAGCGGTAGAAAATTATAATCCTGGGGATCCAAGTTATTCCAGAACAGTTCAATATTGGGCAGATCAAACGAGAGTAAATTATGGAACGAATAGGTCTTTTGCGCATCACGGGAAAGGGAGTAAGCGAGATAAGGGGAATAAAAAAAAATTGGAAGATTGTTATACATCATTTGCTGGCGATAGAGTATGTAGAATAAAAGGTACTCAGTATTGGGATAATAAAACAACAGGAACAGTAAGTAAATAGGAATTGCTCAGAGTGTTTGTCTAATCCATTTCATTATTTTGCCGTTGTAAAAAATAAGAAATAACGTGCTATACTTGAGGATATGAAGCACTTTTTTCGGCATCTCTTTATCCCTCATGAATCAAACAAGCATCGTGCGCGAGTTTTGCATCATGACAGTTTGCTGATCGTCATTACACTGCTTTTTTCAACACTTCTGATTATGCAAGGAGCGCAGCGGCAATATCCCGCAGTATTGGGAGATTCGACAACTTCAATCACCGTGCAAGCCCTTCTGAAAGATACCAACCTTGAGCGTGAGGCAAATGGATTGCCTCCGCTTAATCTCAATCCTGAATTGACTCAGGCTGCTCAGATGAAAGCACAAGATATGTTTGCCAAAGATTACTGGGCGCATGTTTCGCCGGATGGGACAACGCCATGGTATTGGATAAAAGATGCGGGATATAATTATCTTTACGCTGGAGAAAACCTAGCTCGCGGGTTTAATTCAAGCTCAGCAGTCGTAGATGCGTGGATGAATAGTCCGGAGCATCGTGCCAATATGCTATCGCCGCATTATACAGATATTGGATTTGCTGTGCAGTCCGGAGTACTGACTGGGACGCAAACGACTTTGGTCGTGCAGGAATTCGGCAGTCCTTATAATCCAGACGGTACCGTAGTTGCAGCTGTCCTGTCGCCGACTCCCATACCACAAGCAGGTATCGTACAAACACAAACAAACGCATCTCCTTCTTCAAGAGTTGTAGGCAATGTGAAGATTATTCAGCCTTCAGCTCTTGCAGGACAGGCAGCGGTAGCGACTCCTCCATTGATTGATTCGGAAATGCTCAAAAGAGATATTTCTTTCGTTATTCTCGGATTCTTTTTGCTGGCTTTGGCAATTGATGCCATTATTGTGGAGCGGAAAAA
The DNA here is from genome assembly GCA_021784535.1 of bacterium. Lineage (GTDB taxonomy): Bacteria > Patescibacteriota > Microgenomatia > Levybacterales > UBA12049 > JACDET01. The sequence continues at coordinate 8,599 of JAJYHW010000083.1, read as the reverse complement.
TATCGTCAGAGCTTTTTCACATAACGTTGATCACATGCTTTTCTTATTGTTTATTCTCATCGCGGGTATTATCATTGCAAGGGGAGCGATACTTTAAGGGGTAGGTTTTAGAAATTAGAGACTAGAAATCTGAGATTCTTATGAAGAAAAATATCAAAAAACATTTCTGGCATTATCTTGTATATTTTGTTATTTTTGGAACCGGTTTATTTCTGGTTCTTGTCTCCAGAGATAACGCCAGCTTGCAAGCTTCTTTCTTGATGATAACCGCGTTTCTTTATTTTATCTGGGCTATGGTACATCACTATATCCACCATCAGCTCCATTTGCGGATCGTTGTTGAATACATATTGATCGTCATTTTGGGAACAATTCTCACACTTTTTCTATTTGGGGCTTGAATAATCAATAATCTCATCTCATTCTTTCCTAACAGAGGGATATGGGGTGGTGTGTCTATGAATATCAGTATCATTATTCCAAATTATAACGGCGGGAAAATATTGCCGAAAAATCTTCCACATGTTCTTACGGCAGTAAGAGAGTATAAAAAGGGGAAAGTTGAAATAATTATTCCCAATGATCCTTCTACTGATGATTCCAAAGCAGTGATCGCTTCCTTTATTGCGTCGCTGGATAAAACGGGTATTATCGGGAAGACAGTTAACAATACTAGAAAAGAGGAATCCGGTTTTTCTAAAAATGTAAATCGGGGAGTTGCTCTTGCAACTGGCGATATCCTCATTCTTTTAAATTCAGATGTCAGGCCGCATAAAGATTTTCTTGAACCGCTCCTTATGCATTTTTCAGATGAAAAAGTTTTTGCGGTGGGATGTATGGATGAGAGCAGCGAAGACGGTAAGATTGTTTTGCGAGGACGGGGAATTGGCTATTGGCAGAAAGGATTTGTTTTTCATCATGAAGGCAAGCTTGATAAAACAGATACGTTTTGGGTGAGCGGAGGTAGCGGAGCTTTTCGTAAGCGTCTTTGGGATAAGCTAGGCGGCCTTGATGTACTTTTTAACCCATTTTATTGGGAAGATATTGATCTTTCATACCGCGCATTGAAGTCAGGGTACAAGCTCGTTTTTGAACCTAAAAGTAAAGTTATCCATGAGCATGAAGAAGGAGCAATCAAAACGAAATTTAAGCCCAAATATGTGCAGCGTATTGTTTTCCGTAATCAATTTTTCTTTGTCTGGAAAAATATTACAGAGGGAAAATTATTGTTCCTACATGTTTTTTGGCTTCCTTATCACTTTCTGACAAGCATGAAGCGTAAAGACTGGCTATTCTTTCAGGGTTTCTTTCTCGCGCTCATGCAGCTGCATCGCGTACAAGAGTCCCGCTATCGTGCAAAAAAATATTTCGTACGACAAGATAGAGAAGTGCTGAAGGAATTCAGAGAATAAATCGATATCTTATTGCAAATGTTACTTTCCATCGTTACTTTAAATTATAAAAAACCTGATTTAACAATTTCCTGCATCAATTCTTTGTGGGAGCAATATGCTGATGAGTTTGAAAGTAATGAGATAGAAGTCGTTATCGTCGACAATGCCTCAGGAGATGATTCAGTGGATATGATTCGCGAAGAGATTAAAAATAAAAAATTTGCGAACATGCAGGTGATTGCAAACACGAGCAACGCAGGTTTTGGCGCAGGATGCAATACCGGAGCAAAAGTTTCCAAAGGAGATTTTATTCTTTTTCTTAATAACGACACGATTGTAAAAGACAAAGGGATAGATAAAATGGCTGCGTATTGTAAAGAACATCCAGATGTAGCGATTCTTGGTGGTCAACTGCGTAATTTTGATAGTTCTTTGCAGGCCTCAGTCGGGAAATTTTATACGCTGTGGTATGCTTTTCTGCTCATGATAGGCGGCCAGCGATACGGATTATTGGATAGAAGCCCCAAAACCATTCAGAAGGTAGATTGGGTAAAAGGAGGACTGATGATGATCCGAAGAGATGTATTTGAGCAATTGCATGGATTTGACGAGATGATATTTATGTATACGGAAGATATGGAACTTTGTTATCGTGCGCATCTAGCAGGGAAAAAGATTTATTTTTATCCTGATGTTTTGGTTTTACATAAGGAGCATGGGAGCACCAATAAAACGTTTGCAATTATCAATATTTATAAAAATCTTTTATATTTCTACAAAAAACACCGTTCACCTGTTGAATATCGGTTGATGAAAACAATGCTGCATACGAAAGCAAAAAGTTTGATCGCTCTTGGGAAATTAACGAAAAATAGTTATCTGGTTGAGACGTACGAGAAGGCGCTGGTAGAGATAAAATAAATTTTCAACTTAAATCATTGAAAATTCACTAAAAATTAGAAATTAGGAGATTCGAATTTATAAACTCACTTTTAGGAAGTAAGTTTTTCTCTCTTTTCAAAAAATGTCCCTTTATTAAGTCTTCTCAGATAATAATCTTGAATTCCGAGTTTTTGAAACGGCCTGCCGTTTCGCAAGAGCCTGAGGCTTTCACGAATGAGGGCAATTTTGGTTCGCAAGGGCGCATATGTCATGCCAAAAAGCATCTTGTTTCTCGTAATAAAATAATCCTGCAAAACATTTCCTGCTCCACCTGATGAAGCGGCATTGATATGAACAAGGATCGCAGGTGGGACATAATATATTTTATAGCCTGCGTGTTTGATCCGTTCATTGAGATCAGCATCTTCATAATAAAGAAAATATCTGTCATCAAACATGCCGACTTTTTCAAGAACTTCCCGTTTGAAAAACATGCAGCATCCCGATGCGAAGTCTATAGGTTCAATCTCGTCGTATTGTCCATGATCAATCTCATCAACGCCACGGTGAATACTCTGTACATTATCCCAATCTGTATATCCGCCTGCGAACCAAAATACCTTTCCCAAATCTTCTTTTTTGTATTTATCCTTATGGAATTCGTGACCTTTGGCGAAATAGATCTTTGGAGTGGTGACACCTATTTCGGGTTTACTTTCAAGTACCTTGAGGAGATTTGCTATCATATCCTGATCCACAATTGTGTCGTTATTAACGATCAAGACATAATCTGCACCTCGCTTCAAGGCTTCTTTTATACCGATATTATTGCCTCCTGAGAAACCGGTATTGATTTCAGAGCGGATCAGCGTAATGTTATCTTTTATTAAATTTTCAGGAAGCTTAAAAACTTCTTTTGAGCCATTGTCGACAATAATTGTCTCTAATATGAAATCAGATATCTTGACATATTTTAAAGAATTGAGAAAAGTTGTTGTATCGTCTGCTGTGTTAAAGTTTACAGTGACAACTGCAATTTTTTTCATAGGTCTATTATAGAATGATCTGTTCAGAAAACAAATGGCGAATTCGCTAAGCGATATTGTTATTAGCGGCAAATTGCGTTTATAATACAAGAGAAGCGTTTTTATGGCACAAGTTGCATTATCTATTATTATTCTTTCTTATAATACCAAGCAAATTACTCTTGATGCGATTGCTTCTATTGAAAAAAATTACCCGGAGGAAGTAATGTCCGGGAAATTTGAAGTAATTGTAACGGACAATGATTCTCCTGACCGATCTATTGATGCATTTCGTGAGTATAAAAAGCAAACAAAAATTAAATCGTTCCATCCTGTTGACAATGGCGGCAATATCGGTTTTGCTGCAGGAAATAACAAAGGTATTCCTTATGTAAAAGGGAGCTACGTGTTGTTTTTGAATCCTGACACAATCGTCTATCCAAAAACGCTGACATATATGCTTGATTTTATGGAAAAACATCCTGATGCCGGTGCGGCTTCTTGTAAATTGATTAACAAAGATGGAGAGATCGATTTTAATTGCCATCGTGGCTTCCCGACTCCCTGGAATGCGTTTTGTTTTTTTTCGGGTTTACAAAAAATGTTTCCGAAGAGCAAATTATTTGCAGGTTATACACAAGGCTGGAAAGATTTGCATACGACACATGAAATAGATGCACTAGAAGGTGCGTTTATGCTCATGCCGTATGAGGTGGGGAAAAAAGTCGGCTGGTGGGATGAGGATTATTTTTTTTATGGCGAGGATATACAATTTTGTTATGATATCAAAAAATTAGGTTACAAAATTTATTACGTAGGAGAAGTTAGCATCATGCATATCGGAGGAGCTTCAAGCGGTATCAAGCCGAAAGCACAAAACGTCACCACCGCCAATGTTGAAGGAAAGAAAAGAGTGCAGACTGCACGGTTTGAAGCTATGAGAATTTTTTTCAAAAAGAACTACAGTAAGAAATATCCTGCGTTGTTTCAATGGATTGTTTTTAAAGGAATTGACTATCTCAATAAGCGCGCGCTGGCAAGATTAACTATCTAAAATGATCCCTTGCGAAATTTGATTCATATAGTATACTTATACAATAGTTGACTATGAAAGGTGTAATTTTAGCAGGAGGACTTGCAACCAGACTCAGACCGCTCACTCTCGTTACCAACAAACATCTTCTTCCCGTCTACAATAAGCCAATGATTTATTATCCGATTGAGGCGATGGCAAAAGCGGGTATTACGGAAGTACTTATTACCAGTTCGCCAGATCATGCGGGAGATTTTACAAGTCTTTTAAAATCAGGAGAACATTTCGGGCTTAGTCTTTTTTATGGCGTCCAGGAGAATCCTAGAGGAATTGCCGATGCGATACGGCTGGCAAAAGAATTTGCAAAGAACGAAAAAATTCTTGTTTTGTTAGGTGATGGGATTTTTAACTTTGATCTTCGCTCAATAGTTGAAGAATTTGATAAAGAAGAAAAAGGAGCTCGGGTTTTTGGCATGCATATGGCAACAGAATCAAAACAATATGGAGTTATTGAAATGGCAGATGATGGAAAGGTGCTTTCTATTGAAGAAAAGCCTGAAAACCCAAAATCAGATATTGCTCAGACTGGTATTTATATGTATGATGAACATGTGTTTGATTATATTAAAACCTTAACTCCTTCAGACCGTGGAGAACTTGAGGTGACAGATTTAAATAATAAATATCTTCATGAAGGTACTTTAAAATGCCATATTCTTGAATGGTGGATTGATGCAGGAACCTCGTATGATGAATTGCTGCGGGCAAACAATCTTGTAGCTCAGAAAGTAAAGGAAGGAGAATTATCATGAAGCTCTTAGTTTGTGGAGGAGCAGGGTTTATTGGATCCAATTTTATCCGTCATATGCTACAGACGTATCCTGAATACACAATTGTTAATTTTGATAAGTTAACTTATGCAGGCAATCTTGATAATTTGAAAGACGTTGCTGATAATCCAAAGTATAAATTTGTCCAAGGGGACATTACCGATTTGAATGCACTTAACGCGGTGATGAAAGATAATGGCATTACCCATGTCATTAATTTTGCAGCTGAAACGCATGTTGACCGCTCAATTCATGGAGGTACAAAGGATTTTGTTTTGACAAATACCCTTGGTGTCCAGATGATTCTGGATGCAGTTCGAGCTAATAATATTGAAAGGTTTCTTAATGTCTCAACAGATGAAGTATATGGCTCCTTGAAGCTTGGTGAAAATACTTACTTCACTGAAAAAACGCCGGTTTGGCCAAATATGCCATATGCGGCAGCAAAAGCTGGAGGAGACCTCATGTGTAATGCCTATTTTGTAACCCATAAAGTGCCTGTTATCGTGACGCACTGCTCAAATAATTACGGACCCTATCAATTCCCGGAAAAACTTATTCCATTTTTCGTATTCAAACTCTTAAAAGGTGAGAAAGTCCCTGTCTATGGGGATGGATTAAATGTCAGAGACTGGATTCATGTTATTGACCATTCAAAAGCTTTAGATCTCCTGCTTCATAAAGGTACTCCCGGTGAAGTCTATAACATCGGTGTTGATAATGAGCGCAATAATCTTGAAATCACGAAAATGATATTGAATCTCATGGGAGTTGGGGAAGATAAAATTGAATATATTCAGGATCGTCCGGGACATGACAGACGCTATGCCATTGACGCAAGTAAGATTACATCACTTGGCTGGAGGCCTGATTATCCACGGGAGAAATTTGAACAAGGGCTCAAAGAAACAATAGAATGGTACAAGACCAACACCCAGTGGGTTGAAAATATCTGGCAAAAAAAGCATGACGAGATGAATAAATTCCAGGAGAGCTTGGGAACAGAGGATGAAAATGGAACCGCATAACTAACCTAGTATGGCAAAACAGTTTCAATTATATACTCTTAAGAATATTGATGCTCCAAATTTTTTGATGACTCCTCTTGAGTTGCAGGAATATATTGATTTTGAGGTAAAGCGTGTTTATTTTTTCAGCAAACCCAAAACAGGAATTTCCGGTGAACATTGTCATTATCATGAAAAAGAATTATTTATTATGGTTCAGGGTAGTGCTACAGCAATTATTGATAAAGGCGATGGGAGAGAGGAAGTCGTTCTGGAAGGACCAAAGAATGCTATTTATGTCCCTAATTATGTCTGGCATGGGTTTAAGTATCTTTCTGAGGATGCGATTGTTGTCGCCGCTTCTTCAACCAATTATAGCCCTGACAGAAGTGATTACCTGGAAGATTATAATGAATATGTGAAAATCCGTGACGAAAAACTTGCACAATAATCGTTTCTTTTCTTATGTCAGATACCAAAATTCTTTCTACAAAAACTGTATATACTTCAAGATACTTTAAAGTACTCCAAAAACTTATAAAAAGAAACGGCAAAACATTTACTAAAGATATTATTCACAGGAACGCATCAGTTTTGATAATTCCGTATGTGAATAATGAAATCTATATTGAATCCAATTATCGAGATGCGTTAGAAAAAATGAATCTTGAGATTGTCCAAGGGACAATTGAAGAAGGCGATGATCCATTCGAAACTGCCAAACGTGAACTGCAAGAAGAAGTTGGATTGACTGCAAAGAAATGGGACAAGCTTGCAGTTTGGAATCTCGCTGGCAACATGGATATCACCTTACACCTTTTTGCAGCAACCGACTTAGAAGAAGGTGAACAACAGTTGGATTTTGAAGAGGACATAGAGATACAAAAAATACCTTTAGAAAAAATTTTGGGAAAAATCGAAAACGGTGAGTTTACAACTGCTACGCATATAGCTGCATTATTATTATTTGATAAATTAAGAAAGGAAGGAAAGTTATGAAGATTTATACAATAGGAGGATCAGGCCTTGTAGGTTCGCGTTTGGCAGAACTTTTGCAAGATAAATATACTATTGACGATTTGAGTTTGACTAACGGAGTCGACATTACCGATCCTTCAAGTTTGGATGTTATTAGAAATGATAAGGAACACGAGGTTGTTCTTCATATAGCTGCGAAAGCTGATGTAGATGGATGCGAAAAGGATAAGGAGCAAGGTGAAGATGGAGCAGCTTATCGTATCAATGTCGGTGGTGCACAAAATATCGCGGATGCTTGTAAAGCTTCACAAAAAAAACTTCTTTACATCTCAACAGATTTTGTTTTTGACGGGGAAAAAGAAGTACCTGAAAAATACTCAGAAGAGGATGCTCCTGACCCGATTAATTGGTATGCAATGACAAAATATAAAGGTGAAGAGGTTGTCAAAAAATCAGGAGTTCCTTATGCAATTTTGCGTATTGCATATCCATATCGCGGAGATGAGTTCCCGCTTAAAAAAGATTTTGTTCACGCAATTATGGGAAGACTTGCCAATAAACAACCGATTACCGCGGTTACTGATCATATTATGACGCCAACGTTTATTGATGATATTGCCTACGCGATTGATGCAGTGATTACCAATAAAGCGACAGGTATTTATCATGTTGTAGGAAGCCAGAGTTTATCTCCTTATGATGCTACTATGTTAATGGCGGATAAGTTCGGTTTTGATAAAGCATTAATTAGTAAGACTACCCGTGAGGAATATTTTAAAAGAAAAGCACCGCGACCCTTTAATCTTTCGTTAAACAATGATAAAATAACTCAATTGGGTGTCGCAATGAGAACATTTGAAGAAGGACTCAAAGAATTAAAAACGTAAAAGATACTATGACAATAACATTTGTAGGACATGGATATGTAGGCTTGGTAAGCGCGGCAGTATTTGCTGATTTAGGAAATACCGTTTGGGTGATTGGCCACACGCCTGAAAAAATTGAAAACCTCAAGAAAGGTATTATTCCAATTTATGAACCAGGCCTAGATGAGCTTGTTAAGCGAAATGTGAAAGCGAAGCGCTTACTTTTTACTCTCGATTATGATCCAGCCGTGTCGCAATCAGATGTCGTCTTCATTGCTGTTGGCACTCCTCCAAAAGCAAACGGTGAAGCTGATCTTTCTGTAGTTTATGAAGTTGCAGAAAAAGTCGGAAAGCATCTGGACGGATATACGGTGGTAAATGTCAAAAGTACTGTGCCAGTCGGCACTAATCGGAAAGTGCAGAAGCTTATTGAAGAAGTGAAACCTGAATCGGCAAAATTTGATATTGCTTCAGTTCCTGAATTCCTTCGAGAAGGACAAGCGATTTCTGATACGCAGCATCCTGATCGGATTGTGATTGGAACCGAAGAAAAACGTGCAGAAGATTTGTTGGTTGAATTGCAT
>JAJYHW010000067.1 GCA_021784535.1 bacterium | reverse complement strand
CCGTTGAGGGGATAGTACCGACCTGATAAACAGGGGTAAAAAGAATAAAGCCGGTTTTTCGTATATGATTTCGAGTCCGTAAATATAACTTTTTTGATATAGCAGTAGTTCCCAAATCTCTGGCTTTATTCATTGCTCTGCGCATTATCGGATTAACTGCCATATCATTTCCGATAGTATCAGGAATTTCCTTATCAGATACGGTTAAATAACGAACTACATAATATTCAGAACGATTGCCGGGAGGGTAGATATTAAACGTGGGATTGCCCTGGCTTCTTACTGTTTGTATAAATTTTTTTTTATCATTTGCAGTGACTTTTTGCACAAATCCAATTCCCTGGGATCCCGGATAATTTTGCGATAAATGCAATCTGTTAACAAATGCGTTAAATTGCTGAGGTGTCATGTCTGGATTTGCAGCGTACAGTCCAGCTGCTCCGCGAAGTAAGGTTATATAAGAGGTAAGTCTGGAATAGATACTATTCTCTGTATCCTGAACGGCATTAATAAAACGGAGGTTGTCTTCGTTATAGGTTGCTCCATACACGTATATTGTTGAAATTATTGTGAGAGCGAGAGTAATTATAAGAATAATATATGGTATCCAGGGTCGCTGGATTCGCAGTCTTATCTTTATCATGAGCGTTTATCTATTGTACATATTTTACATATAAGAGCAAATTATTGTGTAAGGGATAAGTAAGTGAAAAAATGCTATGCCGGGTGTCTCTGTATGTATAATTTTTTGCTTGACAATCAGATTATTGATAATGTTACAATGAATATATTGTTGATATGAAATTAAAACGTTTCCGTGGCGATCCAATTATTGAAAGAGATCCTTCGCATGATTGGGAAAAAGGGTCAGTCCTCAATCCGGGAGTTATCTATGAAAACGGATTTTTTAAGATGGTATACCGTGCGACCAACGATATCCATCCTGACCAGGAAGGTGCTTATATATCCTCACTTGGGTATGCTGAAAGTGTTGATGGCATGCATTTTGAAAGATTTGAAGAACCTCTTATCTCACCGACAGAAAGTTATGAAAACGGTATGGGATGTGAAGATCCGCGCGTAACCAAAATTGACGGCGTGTATTATCTCTATTACACCGCCGTAGGAGGAGCAGGGCATGAACAAAAAGTACGAATTGCATTAGCCACCAGTAAAGATTTTGTCCATTGGAGAAAACATGGAATTGTAGGACCTGATATTTTTTCAAAAGCAGCATGTCTCTTTCCTGAAAAAATTAACGGAAAATATACAATGCTTTTTACTTTTGAGGTGGAAAGTCCTAAAGCAACCATCATGATGGCACAATTCGACGATCTTTATGATGTCTTTTATCCCACACAGGAAAAAATGAACCGGATCGTGCATGAAGAATATGAAGACCAGGTCGTATTCAGGCCATCTGATGGTCGGGGTAATGAAGTAGGGGCGGTGCCGCTCAAAACACCTTATGGATGGCTCTTTGTCTATAGCGCTCTGAGTACTGTCGATAATCACACGGAATGGTCAATCAGCGCGGCACTGCTTGATTTGCACGATCCGCGAAAGATTTTGGCAAATGTCGATCATATCCTCAAGCCTGAGACAGAGCGCGAGAGGAATGGTGTCGTAAATCATGTGGCTTTTCCGGAAGGAGCTGTGGTATTCGGAGAAAATTTATACGTATATTACGGTTCAGGAGACCAGGGAATATGTCTTGCAATGTGTGATTATCAGGAGCTTCTTGACCACCTGACTTCACTGATTGAGAAGTAGTTTTCAATTCTTCTCACAATAATCATATGCCCTACCAAAACCCTGATGAATTGCAGAATTTTACTCACCTCAACTCACGTCCTGAGCCGCATGATAGACTCTTTCGAAACAAAACAATAGAAAAAGAAATCGAAAAAGTTTCAGAGACTATCGTTGATGAAGATATACGAAGGATGTTTTTCCAGTGTTTACCCAATACACTTGATACAACAGTGTATCATTCGGAACATGACGGATATTCTGATACCTTTATAGTAACAGGGGATATACCAGCCATGTGGTTAAGAGATAGCGTTAATCAAGTTTGGCCGTATTTGCCGTTCATTAAAAAGGATGAAGAAATGAAAAAACTCTTTAGTGGACTTTTGCACCGTCTTACTCTTTGTGTAAATTCTGACCCATACGCAAATGCATTTAAAAGAGAAATGCAAAATAACAAAGCTGAAGTGTTTGAAAGAAAATATGAACTGGATAGTCTCGCAGCATTTTTTCGTCTTTCTATCGGATATTACAACGAAACAAAAGACACAACTCCGTTTAATAACATATGGCTGCAAGCAATAAATAAAGCTCTTGCGGTTATTCACACAGAGCAAAACACTCTAGATAAAGAAAATCACGAATTACTGTATCATTTTACTACTCTTTCAGGACATCTTCATCCCGCTATCAGACTCCAAGGTTATGGTTATCCGGGTAAACATTGCGGCTTATCACGTTGTGTGTTTAGACCATCTGATGATGAAGCTGTTTTCCCGTATGTTATTCCAGCAAACGCGATGACTGTTGTATGCCTTCGAAAATTGGTACCGCTTTTTGAAGAAATCTCAGCAAACGGAACGGCAAAGCTTGCCTTAGAACTTGCAGCACAGATCGATAAAGGAATAAAAGAATATGGTGTTGTCGAGCATAAAAAATACGGAAAAATTTATGCCTATGAGGTGGATGGTTATGGTTCAAGCTGTATCATGGATGATCCAAATATTCCAAGCCTTTTGAGCCTTCCTTATCTTGGTTATGTTTCAAATAGCGATCCTGTTTATCAAAATACAAGAAAATTGATACTGAGCAGATGGAATTCGTTTTACGCAAAGGGTGAAGTTGCTTGTGGTCTTACTTCTCCTCATGTCGGAGTCTGTGATCATTTTTGGCCGATGGCAACGATTATGCAAGCATTAACAACAGATGACACTAAAGAGATTATTCAATGCCTGCAAACGCTCAAGCGTACGCACGCAGGAACATTTTTTATACATGAGAGTGTAAATGTGGACAATGAAAGAAGTTACACTCGACATTGGTTTGCATGGGTTAATTCATTGTTTGGAGAATTGATTCTTAAAATTCATAATAAAGCACCTGAAATTTTAGAACAACAACTGTAGTTTGAGGTAACCCAAATAGATTCGAGCAGCAGACTGATAATTAAATTGTATTGTTTATTTTTTTGTGCCCCGTGTAGGACTTGCACCTACGACCCTCTGTTCCGAAGACAGATGCTCTATCTGCTGAGCTAACGGGGCAAGCCAGATTGTATTGTATCAATTACGCTTAAAAGTTGCAATTTTTGCTGTTTACAAGAGGAATATTTTTCCACTACAATAAATATTGTAATGGAAAAAATGGAATTTACCAGAACCAGACGGGTAAAGCTGAAGAAAAGTAAGCTTGAAAAGGTGTATGATAAAAAGCCGTTAATTGAATTTATCGTAGCGCTTCTCAGTATTCCCTCACTAATCCTTCTTGTTATTCTTAATTTTAATAGCTTACGATCGATCAATGGTGCCACGCCCACTCCTACACCAATTTCAGGCACAGCCATACCAACTGCCAAAGCTTCTTCCGGTATAAATAATACCAGCTTTTTCTCTGAACCCGTTTCAAGGGCTCCACGCATGACACGTACTGTAATAGAAAATAAACTGCCTTGCAATAAAAACCTCGGGCCGGTAAGTATTACCTCTCCGGGCGAAGGAACTGTTGTGACTGCCAATCCGGTAGAAGTTAATATTTCTTATGATGATACCACTTATTGCAGTGCTGTCTGGTCATACAGTATCAATGGAAGCAGTTGGTCAGGCTATAGCAATAATTCAGTCGCTCTCTATAATTTACCGGATGGACCTGTTCAGTTCACATTACGTGTAAAGAGTCTCACTAGTCCTGACACAACGACATTGACAAGGGATTTTACCTATAACGGGCAGGTAACTGTCGCTCAGCCAACAAATGCCAGCGGTTCTGCGCAGTAGTAAATTTACAATTAAGTTGTAAACAAGTACAATACAGCAATGAGATCTCAGCTTTATTCTTTGTTGAAATTCCTGATCGGTTGGCCTCTCACAGTACTCGCTCTTCTTTTTATTGCAAAAATTATTATTCCTCAGGCGCCCGCGCTTTTGCATACTTTTCATACGATTCATTATTTTTTGTTATTGTATGGCATACTAAGCTTTATCATATTTTATTTTATAAGAAGTTACTTATGGTATCGTATTCTTACACTGTATGGATATTCCATTTCTCTTCGTGAATCCAGTTATTTATGGGCTCTTTCCGAATTAAAACGCTACATACCGGGGAACATCTGGTCTTTTTTGGGACGTACTGTACTTTTTCAGCAAAAAAATGTACGAAAAAAAGACATTGCCAAAGGAATTATCATTGAAGCAGAATTATTTGTTATTGGCAGCGTTATTGTTTCTCTTCTCTCTTTACAATTTTACTTTTCTTCTCAGTATGACATTCTCAAATGGTTTTTGACAATTTTGATTTTCGGATTAGCAATTGCGTATTGTTTTACTCATATATTTATCACATCTTTATCCGGCAGATTTCGTACTTTAGCAGGATATTTATTTTCGCCATTTACTGTTATTGAGAATAGTTTTCTGATATGGATCAGTATGCTGGCTTTATTCTTTTTTGGAATGGGAAATTATTTGATTATCACCTCAGTTGTGTATCTGAATCCGAAATTATTTTTAGAATTGATAGGAGTATTTGATCTCGCATTTGTTACAGGATATCTCTCTGTGATTACGCCCGCTGGTTTTGGTGTTAGAGAGGGTATAATTATATTTTCTTTAACAAAGATTATTTCTTATGGATTTGCAGCTTTTGGGGCACTTTTTAGTCGGATTATTCTTATTTGTTCCGAACTGATTTTTATCGGGATAAATACACTTTGGTACCGGCTGCATACGAAGTATACCAGGCGTCTTGAAAAAATAATTTCAAAGCATCCGCAAGTAAGCATTCTCACTGTCTTAACAGCAATATATATGCTTTATTTTACTATTGTTTCATTTCTTCGCTACGACAATTATTATACAGGAAGATTTGATCTGGGTAATATGGCCCAAACAGTTTGGAATAGCTTGCACGGCAGAATTTTTCTTTTTACCAATCCAAACGGTACCGAGCAGATCTCAAGGTTGGCATTTCATGCTGATTTTATTCTGGTCCTGATGGCTCCGCTTTACGCGCTCTGGCAAAATCCTAAAATGTTGCTTCTTATTCAAACAATTGTAGTCGCGGCCGGGGCTTATTTTGTTTATATCATTGCCCGGGATGTGTTAAAGCATCGAAATCTTGCGCTTGTTTTTTCCTTTGCCTATCTTCTTAATCCAAGTATTCAACGGGCCAATATCTATGATTTTCATGCGGTAACCTTTGTGACAACCTTTTTCCTGGCAACGTATTATTTTTTTATGAAGAGGCGATATGTATGGTTTATTATTTTTTCAGTTCTTGCCGCCTTATGCAAAGAACAAATCTGGTTTACGGTAGCGCTGTTTGGCCTACTGACTGTAATTATGCATAAGAAATATGTTATCGGAGTTCCGCTTTTTCTTTTTGGTCTTGCAATGTTCTATTTTCTTTTCTGGTATGCTATTCCGCATACTCAAGGAGGACAACAATTCGCACTTGCCTACCTTTCTAGATTTGGAGACAGCCCGACGCAAGTAGTAAAAGGTGTCATTTTTTCACCCGGTAAAATTATCCAAATAATTACTCATCCTGCACAACTTGATTATCTCAATCAGATTTTTCTTCCGCTTGGCTATTTGATTATCGGTTTTCCTTTTTTTCTTCTTTTTGCTGGTCAGGACTTGCTTATCGATCTTTTGAGCAGTAATCCGCAATTGCATCAGATTTATTATCAATATACCGCAACAATAACTCCATTTATTTTTTTAAGCTCAATTTATAGTATATATTGGTTAAGAAAAATAAAGTTTTTTTCGTTTTCCCTATCACAAGCGACCTGGAATTTCATTTTTATCGTATACCTTCTTGCATTTTCATTAATTGGCGCATATGCATTCGGACCTCTTCCCGGCTCACGTGATCCAAATCTTGATATGTTCATCAAGCAGGTTCCTGATCAAGCATATATTGAAAATTATATTCAATCAATTCCGATAAAATACAGCGTCGCAGCTTCCAATGATCTCGGTTCACATCTGTCTCTTCGTAAAAATATCTACACCATACCTTATGGCCTTAATCGCGCAGATGTAATAGTTCTTCTTTTACGAAAGTCAGATCCTCAGGCAAATGTAGCGTATAAAGAAGTGCAAAAAAATCCTCATTATTATGAGGTAGCTCATAAAAACGGATTTGTTGCATTTCAGAGGAAATAAACGCTATGATAGATGTATGATTCATGTTTTTAAAGCAGATCATACCCGTGAACCCTTTAGTGAACAAAAAGTAGTAGATTCCATCCTGCGTGCTCACATCCCTCACTCGCTTCAGGGAGAAGTTTTGACTCATGTAAAAAGCAAGCTCTATGATGGTATCTCTACACAGGAAATTTATCAACATATTTTGGAATTTTTAAATACAGCACCTCATCCCTATATGAAAACCCGTTATTCTCTTAAGGAAGCAATCAGACAATTAGGTCCGACAGGGTATCCATTTGAGGATTTTATTAGTAAATTACTCCAGACAGAAGGACATAAAACGCGTGTCCGGCAGATCCTTCACGGTAGATGTGTTTCTCATGAAATAGATGTCATTGCTGAAAAAGATAGTCGCACAGCGATGATTGAGGCAAAATTCCATAATAGCTCTGGTGTTCGCTCTGAAATACATGTTGCCTTATATACTCAAGCACGTTTTGAGGATATTAGGGAACGTAATCAT
The DNA here is from genome assembly GCA_021784535.1 of bacterium. GTDB lineage: Bacteria > Patescibacteriota > Microgenomatia > Levybacterales > UBA12049 > JACDET01. The sequence goes on along the minus strand of JAJYHW010000067.1, from coordinate 3,657 downwards.
CTTGATGAAGCATGGCTTGTGACCAATACGAAAACGACAATTGATGCCAATATATATGCCCGCTGCGTAGGCATGCGGATTCTTAGCTGGGATTATCCACAGGGTGCGGGATTACGCGATTTAATAGAACATTCACGACTCCACCCCCTTACTATGCTGACAACACTTTCGCAATCACAAAAAATGACCCTTCTTGAAAATCATATCGTTCTATGTAGGGAAATTTTAGAAAATCCTGCAATCATTGACATACTTTATCTTTCCGTACAAGATCGGAAAAACGTAATGTCAGAAATTACCACAGTTTGTTCGGGAGAAGAATAATTAGCACTGTTTTTTCTCATCTTTTTCTTACGGATAATTCATATGCTTCTTACGAAATTACCGCATACTATGTATTATATTGAAGGGAGGTGAGAAAGTACATGGATGTTTTACTTTGGATAATTTTCGGTGGCGTTGTCGGATGGATCGCATCGATGATTATAGGTACAGACGCGCGACAGGGGATGTCAGGTAATATAATTGTAGGGATAATCGGAGCTGTGCTGGGAGGATTTATTATGGATTCTTTTGGCCAATCAGGCATTATCGGTTTTAATATCTACAGTTTTTTTGTTGCGATTCTTGGTTCTATTCTTCTCCTCTGGATATATAGAGCCTTTACGCACAGGAAAATATAGATATATATTAGTTAGGCTTAGCAATCCGGATACTATAAAACCGGAATTTCTTCTTTTTTATTTTTTGAATTTTTCTTTTCCAAAAAATTGATATCGTTTGATCTCTTGACAAGCCGTACGTTCGTACGGTATATTTATCATACGTTCGTACGGTATGAGTAGGATTTATATTCAAGAGGCAGTTGTAAAACTACGGAAGTTTTACCGTTTGGAAAAACGACTTCCAAGTTATGCGGAGTTTTGTGATCTATTTCATTTTTCATCAAAAGGGTCAGCGCAATATTTGGTAAATCAATTAATTACGGCAGGCATTATTGAGAAAGGAGATAAGGGTAAACTCCTTCCTAAAAAACTTATTCACATTCCGCATCTGGGGACTATCAAGGCAGGATACCCCATGCCGGCTTTTGAGCAGCGGGATGATAGTATCGATGTCTATCAATACATCCATGATACAACTGGTGATATTTATTTTCTCACTGTATCAGGAGATTCGATGATTGATGCGCTCATCGGCGATGGCGATAAAATTATCGTTGATCCAAACAGGCAGGCCCGCAATGGCGACATCGTTGCTGCTATTGTGGATAATGAATGGACGGTTAAATATTTTTACCGCCGGTCGGGAAGAGTAGAATTAGTCCCTGCCAATAAACGGTATCCAATCATCCATCCAAGAGAAAGTCTTGAAATCGGAGGAGTTGTTATCAGTGTAATCAGAAAGTATCACTAAATGAACTTATATATCCATGAACCAATCGATGTCATTACCATATATAAAAGACTCGGCGCCCAAACCGCTCCGTATAAAATCCGATGGAACGGTCGTTCGTATCTCATTACGAAGGTCGGCTACCATCACAAGGTTCGAGAGGGTCGTACGGTCTATCATATTTTTCATGTTTGCTCCGATACCTTAGCATTCAGACTTAAACATGATCCAGACACGTTGAGCTGGATTCTCGAGGAGGTATCAGATGGAAACATCGATTAATATATTTTTAGGTCAATAAAATTTATGAAAAAATTTCAAGTTGTAGTAGCAAAGTCTTATATTGTAATAATAAAATCAAGAAATAAACATATAGCTAAAAATTTAGCAGAATTTTATACAAGTGACATCTCTGATATATACAAAGAAGAAGATAGAAAAAGGTTTCATTTTATGATAGCTAAAATTGAATGTGGAATGAATGAAAGTATTGACATAAAAGAAATATGAGAAAAGTATGTAATAAAAATACAAAGTAATTATCAACCTTATGAAAAATACCATTGGGAAGAAAGTAATTTTTTCTGTTACAATTGAAAAAATTTCAAGAAAAGGCAATCAATACTGCAATTGAGGAAACCATTGTAGCTTAAGCTGATTACTAGTTGAAAAAGCGCGTTGATTTCAAAAGAAAAATAAGCAATAATGACTTGTATGGAATGGCCAAATAATTTTATTAATAAAATAATCTGTGGGGATTGCATCGAGATAATGAAAAAAATTCCTGACAAAAGTATAGATTTAGCAGTTACATCACCTCCTTATAATCTTAAAAATTCAACTGGAAACGGCATGAAAGATGGTAGAGGAGGCAAATGGGCTAACGCTGCATTGCAAAAGGGGTATAGTAACCATCATGACAATATGCCTCATGCAGACTATGTAAGATGGCAAAGAGCATGTTTAGAACAAATGATGAGAGCCTTAACAGATGATGGCGCAATTTTCTATAATCATAAATGGCGTGTGCAAAATGGACTACTTCAAGACAGACAAGATATTATTTCAGGGTTTCCTGTTAGACAGATAATTATATGGCACCGCAATGGTGGTATTAACTTTAACAAAGGATATTTTTTACCCACGTATGAGGTAATTTATTTAATTGCCAAAAAGAATTTCAAATTGGCTCCGAAAGCAAATGCCTATGGAGATGTATGGGATATTGGACAGGACTTAAACAATCCTCATCCTGCTCCTTTTCCAGTTGAATTGATAGAGCGAATTATCAGTTCAACGACAGCAAAAATTGTATTAGACCCTTTTATGGGTTCAGGTACTACTGCTATTGCTGCTAAAAATTTAGGAAGATATTATATAGGAATTGATGTTTCACAAGAGTATTGTGATATGGCTGAAAAACGTATAAAGAACGGCTATTTTGTAAAAAAAGAAATGCCTACATTATTTTCTCAGCAATCTTTAATTGAAAGTTGATTATGCAAATTTATACAAAAGCAGAACTTATAAAGAAATTACAGAAACTTACAGAGCTAGGTTGGGTAAAGAATGGCAGATTTGGAAATCAAGGCGGTATTGGCAATACTTTAGAAAACTATTTGGAAATTGCAGAAAACAATTTACCTATACCTAATGCTTCTGAATGGGAATTAAAAACACAGCGAGCAAATACAACCTCTTTAACGACTTTATTTCATATTGAGCCCTCACCTCGTGCCGTTGGGTTTGTTCCTAAAATATTACTACCTTTATATGGCTGGTCTCATCAAATGGCAGGTGGTAAATATGATACAAACGAAATGAGTTTTAGGCAAACGATACACGGACTTACTCATAGTGATAGAGGTTTTATAGTCAAAATTGACAGAGAAGCAAAAAAAATCTTAATCTCTTTTGATGCAACTAAAGTGACAGAAAAGCATAAAGAATGGCTTGCTGATGTTAAAAAAAGAGTTGGTTTAGGAGAGCTTAACCCGCAACCCTATTGGGGTTTTGATGATTTAGAACATAAAGCAGGTACAAAATTACTTAACTGTTTCTATGTTCAAGCAGAAGTAAAAATCGAAAATGGAGAAGAATACTACTGGTATAATAAGGTGCAAATGTTGCGAAAATTCCGCTTTTCAGGCTTGCTAGAAGCTATAGAGAAAGGCGTAATGTTGATAGATTTTGACGCTCGAACAGGTCATAATCATGGTACAAAATTTAGATTAAGACAAAATTATTTACCTTTGCTATATG
>JAJYHW010000041.1 GCA_021784535.1 bacterium | reverse complement strand
GCCCGCAACCCCCACTCAACAACGCTATTCTTAAGAACATCGGCATTATTGAGGCTTCCCGGGAAGTAATTGATCATGCACCGCTTCTGCCGTATTATGAAAAAGAATTCCGCAAGGATGCTATGGTTAGAAGTGTGCATCACGGAACGCATATTGAAGGCAATGAATTAAATATTGATCAGGCGGAGAAGGTAATTGAAGGACAAGAAGTCGTGGCGAGACAACGGGATATCCAGGAGGTGATCAATTACCGGCGGGTGATGCAATTCCTTGGAGAAGTGAAGGGTGAGATAATAATTGATGAGGAGTTTATCAAAAAATTGCATAGCATGACAGTGGATAAAATTTTATCTCCTGAAAAATGCGGCGAGTTTCGTACAACGCAGGTGGTAGTTAAAAACAGCTTGACAGGTGAGGTGACATTCACCCCTCCAGTTGCTCTTGCTGTGCCCGTGCAGATAAAAGAATTTACCGAGTTTCTTAACATTACAAAGCTTGACGATATCCATCCTGTGCTTAAAAGCGGAGTGGTGCATTATGAATTAGTGAGAATCCATCCTTTTGTGGATGGGAATGGCCGCGTTTCCCGTGCCCTCTCAACCTTTATTTTATTTCAGGAAGGATATGATATCCGTAAATTTTTCTCTCTTGAGGAATATTTTGACAATGATGCGACGGAATATTATCGCGCGCTGCAAAGTGTTGGAAAAAATGAAGGAGATCTGACCGAGTGGCTTGTCTATTTTACCCAAGGTTTGGCAATAGAGCTTTCAAAGATCAAAGAAAAGATTGAGAAAATTTCAGTTGACGCAGGTTTAAAAGAACGGCAGGGAGGTACTCCGATCTTGCTTTCGGACAGGCAGTTGAAGATAATGGAATATATTCAGAAAGTCGGTTATCTGCAAAACAGCGGATTTAAACAGCTTTTTCCGATGGTGTCTGAAGATACGGTATTGAATGAGCTGAAATATTTGATCAAACATGGTTTAATCAAAAAAACAGGCAGCACCAAAGGCGCGAAATATGTGAGGGTATAAAAGATGATGCAGCAAGACGTAGGGAATATGGCAATGTTAACAGGTCAGGAACACATTTTTATGGGATCTACTCCTCATATTATTCCTCCGGTAGGAAGTATTGATTGGTATATTCCTCAAGGGCTACTTATGGGAACGCATACAATGGAAGCTGTTAGAGCTGCACGAACGGAAAAAGGGTATATGAGCAATCCAGTAATTGGTATTGCCATTAAAGCAACTCGAGGGAAAGATGAGGTAATTGGTTTTAAATTGGAGGAAATAGATGTCGGTAGTAGGATGACAAAACATGATCCCCGACTTATTATGGGAAGATGGGATGATGGCAGTGGGCAATTAATTGGAAGAGATGTCACAGGAGCTTTTTTTGCATTCTACGATGGATTGCCTGATGAAGAAAAAATTTATGTGCCCATGAGAGGCGAGGGCGCTCGACAACCAGAAAAGGGAATTGGGCATCCTGAGAGAGCATAATATATGACATTTGCAGCACTTGCAATATATTTTGAGAAATTAGAAGCTACTTCATCGCGGCTGGAATTGATTCAGATTCTTTCCGAGCTGTTTAATGCGAGCAATAAGCCAGAAGAGATTGCCGAAATCTGTTATCTCGTGCAAGGGAGGATCGCGCCGTTTTATGAGCCAGTTGAGATTGGGATGGCAGATAAGATGGTGATGCAGTCAATAGCGCAAGCATACAAAACAGATAAAGAAAAAGTTTGGGAGCATTATCAGAAAATGGGGGATATGGGTGACGTTGCGCAGCAACTAAACTCAAAACTCAAAACTCAAAACTCAAAACTCTCAATTACTGATGTATCTCAAGGCTTAACTGAAATTGCTCATACTTCAGGTGAAGGATCGGTTGAGAAGAAAATTACTGCTTTGGCAGATTTGCTAAAAGAAGTGGATGCGCAGTCTGCGAAATTTTTGGTTCGTATCCCTCTTGGTAAATTACGATTGGGTATCGGTGACCCGACGATTCTGGATGCGGTATTAACCGCAAAAACAGGAGATAAACGCCAGCGAAAAGTACTGGAAGGTGCCTACAATCGCACATCAGATCTTGGCTACATTGCCAAACATTTCTGGACCGGCGGACTGGAGGCAGTTGGAAAATTATCCGTTACCGTCGGACGCCCAATTCGATCCGAGCTCTGTGAGCGCTTGCCAAATCCAACAAAAGTTATTGAGAAAATGGGGGAGGTGGATGCTCAGTTTAAATTTGATGGATTTAGGGTTCAGTTGCATAAAGACGGTGATACTGTCCGTATTTTTTCCCGTAATCTCGAAGAGACAACACATATGTTCCCTGAGCTTATCGAGGCGACAAAAAAACAGGTTAAGGCAGACACGGCGATTCTTGACGGCGAGGCTATCGCATATCATCCGGCATCTGAGGAGTTTCTTCCGTTTCAGGAAACCACCAAACGACGGCGTAAGCATAACATTGCAGAGACAGCAAAGGAATTGCCGCTTAAGGCGTTTATTTTCGATATTTTGTATAAAAATAATAAGTCGCTGTTGGATGAGCCGTTGACTTCACGACTCAAAATTATGAAAGAGACGATAGAGGAAGACGATGTGCTTATGTCTGCCAAAACTCAGGATATTTCTGATCCTAAGAAATTGACGTTTCTTCTGGAGGACGCAATTAGCAAAGGGCTTGAAGGATTGGTGGTTAAAAAATTGAATTCGCCGTATGAAGCAGGCGGGAGGAATTTTAATTGGGTCAAGCTCAAGAGGCATTCAAGCGGAGAGCTTAATGACACGATTGACTGCGTGATTTTAGGATACATTTATGGCAAAGGGAAGCGTGCAGCTTTTGGCGCTGGAGCCTTGCTTGTGGGCGTCTATGATAAGAAGCGTGACATGTTTGTAACAGTCTCAAAGATCGGTACCGGTCTGAGTGATGATGAATGGCGAAGCATAGAGAATAAAACTGAAAATTTACAACGTAAAACTAAACCCGCGAGAGTTGAATCATTGATAACCCCAAGCGTATGGGTTGAGCCGGAGATTGTTATAGAAGTTCTGGCTGATGAAATAACCCGCAGTCCGCTGCATACAGCTGGTGCAATTTTGACAGATGGGGTAAAAGAGCCAGGATATGCATTAAGGTTTCCTCGGCTTGTTTCTTTCCGAGAAAAGGATAAAAAGGCAGAAGATGCGACAAGCGTTGATGAACTGATTGAAATGTACGAAGAACAAGGGAAGAAATAAGATGGAAGTTACGTTTAGAGAATACTCAGATAAAGATAAACAGCAGCTTCTAGAACTCTCTAAAAAACTTGGAGCCTTTGGGAAAAGTATTGACCCTATGAAAAGAATTCAGAATGCTCCAGGATTTGCTGAAATAGATGTGGATGAAACACTAGAAAACGTCAAAAAATACCAAGGAAAGATTTTATTAGCAGAAGATAACGGGAAGGTAATAGGTTTCATTATTGGAGTAATTTGGGAGCAATCAGAAAAGAACAAATTGGAAATTGGCCCTCATATTCTAGGAGAAGTAGTAGATTTATTTTTGGAAGATGTCTATAGAGGGCAGGGAATTGGTTCAAAGATGCTCATAATGATGGAGGATTATTTTAAATCAAAAGGTTGTGATAGTATGTGGGTAGGTACGTTTGCCCCTAATACAAATGCCCGTAAGGTATATGAAAAGTTCGGATTTGTTGATCGATCTATTGGCATGTTAAAAACAATTTGAGTTCCTACAATTTTTTTACCACTTAGTGCTACAATAAATAACGTGCATTACGTAACGGATCTTCATCTTCATAGTAAATATTCCCGCGCAGTATCTCCTCAGATGATTTTGCCTGTCATGGCAGCGTATGCGAGACAAAAGGGGATTGATATCCTGACTGCAGGTGATTTTACGCATCCGGTGTGGTTTAAGGAGATACAGTCTTTCTTAGAAGAAGCTGAGGAAGGGGTATATCGTTTAAAAAATGAAGATCCAAAATTGAAGCCTATTCGTTTCATTCTTTCGACTGAGATCTCAAGTATCTATAAACAAGGTGATAAGCTTCGCAGAATCCATAATTTATTGTTTGTCCCTAGTTTGGAAATTGCTGAGAAATTGACCAAAGCGCTTGTTTCTCGAGGCTGCAATCTTAATGCAGATGGCAGGCCGATTGTCGGGATTTCCTCTGAATCTTTATTGGAGTTATTATTATCGATTGATGATCGGTCCTTTTTGATTCCTTGCCATATTTGGACACCTCATTTTGGTGTGTATGGTTCGGCCAGCGGATTTGATTCGCTTGAAGAAGCTTTTGGAAAATATGCAGCAGATGTCTATGGTATAGAGACAGGTTTGTCTAGTGATCCTGACATGAACTGGCAGGTTAAAGAATTAATGAACCGGTCTATTCTTTCTTTTTCTGATGCTCATAGCCCGGCAAAGATGAGTAGAGAGGCAACGGTGTTTGATCTTGAGGAATCAACATATGAGAATATTAAAAAGGCAATTATGCGGTTGCCTAAAAAATTAGATACACCCAATAAAATTGCCTATACTATTGAATTTTATCCTGAAGAAGGGAAGTATCATTTTTCTGGGCATCGTAATTGCAAGGTTTCATTGGGACCTGAAGAAATTAGAGAAGGCGGAACTGCCTGTCCCGTCTGTCATCGACGAATGACGGAGGGCGTACTCTATCGGGTGCAGGAATTGTCTGACGAGTCATTGCTGGATCGGGTGGGAATAAAAGCGGACGCAGCAGGCGTGAGATGGTACACTGACCGTAAAAATATCCAGCCGCCTTATGTGAAGCTCGTGCCACTTTTGGAAATTGCAGCTGAATCACTTGGCTCAACGGTTGCCAGTCAGAAAGCAAAAGATCTGTATGCAAAACTTTGCAGCGAGTTGGAATCGGAACTCAATGTTTTGTTGAAAGTGCCGATTGCTGCTATTGAAAATGTTGGAGGCATGAAGGTCGCCCAGGGCGTTGCCAAAGTCCGTGAGGGCCAAATTGCGATTGAACCGGGCTATGATGGAGAATACGGCAAAGTAATGATTTGGCAAAAAGGAGAGGTAAAGCAGTTGTTGGATGTGCCGCAATTGAAGTTAGATTTTTAGATCGCTCGGATACAAAAATTTTTTTCTTGGTTTCAATTCACACGATCCATAATTAAGAATAATCAAGGAGTTCAGATGAGACAGAAGAAATTCTTGTACCTCGCTCCATTTTTAATAAAATTCGAGATCTTACCCGACTTTAACAAAAATATGCTATAGTAGGGTCATGAAATTGATTGTTGGTTTGGGTAATCCGGGAATGAAATATGAAAACACCAGACATAATCTCGGATTTCTGGTTGCCGATCATGTTATTAAAGATTTTGGCACAAGCAAAATTGACTGGAATCACTCAAGCAAACTCAAAAGCGATATTGCAGCATTTGAGATACAGCATGAAAAGGTTATTATCGCCAAGCCCCAAACCTATATGAATAATTCCGGCATGGCTGTGCAACTTTTGAAGGATTTTTATAAGATTGGCACGCAAGATATATGGATTGTGCATGATGAATTGGATCTTCCTTTGGGGAGTATGAAAATTAGACTTGGCGGTGCGGCAGCAGGTCATCATGGTGTCGAGTCTATTATGGAAGCAATCGGAACTGATAAATTTTGGAGGTTTCGGTTAGGTATAGGCTCATCACATGATAAAACTCATCCTGTGGGTCGCCAGGAGTTTCATGACGCGAAAGACTATGTCTTGGGCACTTTTCATTCAGTGGAAGCAGGGAAAGTTCGTGAAATGATCAAAAAAGCAGCAGATGCATTGCAAATTGCGCTGGAAAAGGGAATGGAGATAGCGATGAACAGGTATAATACTAAATAGGTGTTAGGGGTTAGGTTCTAGGGGCTAGTAATAAAACTACCTAAAACCTAAAACCTAAAACCTAAAACCTAACAATGCAGTCCATAAAGAGTGTCCTTACCAAATTTAATCCTACTACAGACAAGTATGTTTCCCGGGAATTTCAAACATTTGGCCTACACTTGGCCGAATCTTTGAATGACTATAAGCATAGAAGTCTTTATATTAAGCTTGCAAAAACAGTGCATCGTTCTATTCTTGAACAGGCGTTGAGTTTTGCAATTGATAGTAATGCTGCCAATAAAGGTGCACTGTTTATGTGGAAACTCAAGGAACTCAAATCGCAAAACTCAAAGGTAAAATCTACATCTCAAGAATAAAATCTTTAAAGATTTGAAATTCGTGTTGTAGTTTTGAGATTTGCAATTTGAGATTTGAGATCTATGCAAGCCCACATTTTTATCTCAGGTATGGTTCAAGGAGTCGGTTTTAGATTTTTTATAAAAACTAACGCACAAAAGCTTGGACTTACCGGTTGGGTAAAAAACACCGAAGACGGAGGAGTAGAAGCGGTTTTTTGCGGCGGAAAAGAAAATATTGAAAAAATGATTAAGCTTTGTAAAAAAGGACCAATGTTGGCAGAAGTAAAACATGTAGGATTTGACTGGGAAGAACCGGAAACATTTGATGAATTCAAAATTAAAGATTAAGGATTTAAATCAGTTTTTGAGCGCTACATCAATCTGCTGTTGAATTTGGCTGTAGGGAACAGCCCCGACAATAGGTATGCCATTAACAAAAGTTGTAGGTGTACCGCTCACCCCTGCACTATTTCCATCAGTGAGATCTTGTGAAACATTATTGTTATATTTGTTAGATGATAGGCATGATTGAAATTGTGATTGATTCATACCGAGACTCCCTGCAATTTTTGAAAGATTATTGACCGTGTACATTGAAGTATCTGATTCATTAGGCTGATGTTGATACATATAGTCATGGAATTGCCAGAATTTGCCTTGCTCATTTGCACATTCGCCTGCGTTTGCAGCAAGCGTTGATGCGGGACCTAGAAAGGCATAGTTACGGAAATAAAACTTTACCTTACCGGTATTGACGTAGTCTTTTATCAGGTTTGGCTCAACCGTCTGAAACCACTGCTCACAGAAAGGACACCGGAAATCAGCAAATTCAATCACAGTAACTTTTGCATTGGGATTACCAAGGGGTGGGTAATTCCCAACAGCAACATTTACTGGTCCAGATGGTGCAGGAGGTTGTCCTGATGGTTGCACAGCTGCTGTGTTTTGTTGTACAGCTGCTGTATTTACATTTTGTGCTTCTTTAACCTGTTGTTGTAGATCCATTACTTTCGTGGCAAGCATACCCAAAATAAAAGCAAAAATAACAACAGTAAAGACAAGAAAGGTATTTGCAGTCACATTTTTAAATTTAAGTACGTTAAGTGATTTTAAGCAGTATGTTTTTATTGGTTTTATTAATTTAGCTATTTTGGGAAGAAATTTGCTTTGAGAAAGCGATTTTTTATTAGTTTTATTATTGTTAGCAGTGGCCTTTGTAACCTTCTTCATTTCATACACTATTCTACACTAATAGAAAACTATTATGCAAGTATGATCTAGACATATTGCTTTTTCATAAAAGTAAAATGCTATAATCAATGTATCTATGGTATCACTTCGACCGCTTTCTTCACTGGCGTCCTATTTAATTACGTCACTTGAAGAGAGCCATCCTACACCGCAAGAAGAACGTCGGATTACCGTTAATCCTATTGTGACAAAATTTGCCTCATGGTATGAAAGATTGCGTAATGCTATGGAGTTTCGTGAAGATGAAGTTATTCTTCGGGCAACCATTGAGAGGATATTAAAACGAAGGCTTCTTCTTGGCGGAAACGGAAAGACTACCGCAAAGCCTTTGGTCAAAGAACTCCTCTGGGCGCGCTATTTGCCTGATGGAGACGTCGGGGAATCTGTCGTGCAAAAAATTGAAGAAATAATTAATTTGCATTTAGCATTGCGCTTGCGTATTCTTTCCAAATATAAATTTCCCGAAAGCACTATCAATGAGTGGACATATGATTTGATGTCATCAGATATTCAATATATTCTTAATCCTAAAAGATCCAAGGAGCTTATCGCCAATTTCATGTTTCATGTTCTTAAAGATGATATCATGATTGAGGATGAGTCAGTTGAAACAAAAAACGCTCAGGTTTTTATTGCAGTACGCAAGGCGTTTGCCCGCGATGATCTGGCATTTTTGCGGTATCATTTATTTTGTCAGTATTTTGGCCGCCTGACCTCTAAAACGCTTGATTATACCGCAGAGCATTTTATGGAAGGGTATAATGAAATTCTCCGGCAAATGAATTATGTGAACCGTGATAAGGTATATACCTATATTAAACGAAGAACGGCTGCTTTCTTTATCTTTGAAGATGTATTGGAAAGTCAAAAAGCGAATTTAAAAACTATTCTTGAGAATGATGATTCTCTAAGGGATGTTGTTTTCGAAGCTTGCGCGAAACGATATAAAAGTATCAGTTCACGGGTAAGAACTGCTATCATTCGTTCTGTTATTTTTATTTTATTGACAAAGGTCGCTTTTGCTTTTTTTGTGGAAGGAACGTATGAAAGAATAGTTTATGGCTATATTATCTGGTCATCAATTATTATTAATATCAGTATTCCTCCGTTATTGATGATACTTGTGAGTCTTTTTATCCGTACACCCGGACAGGATAATTCTGAAAGGATACTTTCATACATCACCCGGTTACTGCATGAAGAAGATCCTGTTCTTGGTAATAAATTACTTATCGCCAAGCCCAAAACCGACCAGGGATACGTTACCGCTTTCAATATTCTGTGGCTTCTTGCTTTTATCCTTTCATTTGGTGTCATTGACTATATCTTGACGCAATTGCATTTCAATTTTGTCAGTCAGGGCGTCTTTATTTTCTTTTTAGCAATCGTTTCTTTCCTGTCTTATCGTATCTCGTTGTTGGCAAATGTTTATAGAGTGGGGGAAAAACAGGGGCTTGGCACCCTGCTTGTTGATTTTCTTTTCATGCCAGTGATCCGGGTAGGAAGAAATCTTACCACAAGCATCGCAAAGATTAATATTTTTCTTATGCTTTTTGATTTTTTGATCGAGGCGCCATTCAAATTTCTTTTTGCTTTTTTCGATCAATGGTTCTATTTCCTCCATGCAAAAACTGAAGAACTGGAATAATTTATCTTGACATTTATTATGGTTATTGATACTATTGTTGGACGATTATGGCAGATGTAACTTTTACTGATAGTAATTTTAAAACCCAAGTCCTCGAAAGCAAAACGCCCGTTGTTGTTGATTTTTGGGCACCTTGGTGCGGTCCCTGTAAGATGGTTTCGCCGATTATTGAAGAGCTTGCGGAGGAATATAAACAGAAGGTTATGGTTGGTAAATTGAACGTTGATGAAAATCAGCAGACTGCGGGACAATATGCTGTTATGAGTATTCCGACTGTCATGATTTTTAAAAACGGTAAACCAGTCCAGGCGATGATCGGTGCTCAGGGAAAACAGACATATAAGACAGAAATTGATAAAGTTTTGAGTTAAATCTCAAATGTCAAAAATCAAATGTCAAATCTACAGCACTAAATTTTAAGTCTGTATTTTTGAAATTTGTGATTTGAGTTTTGAGATTTTTTATTATGTACGACGTAATTGTTCTCGGTTCAGGCCCTGCAGGTCTTACAGCCGCTATTTATACCACTCGCGCCAGCTTAAAGACACTTGTTATTGCAGGTGAGAAGTGGGGCGGGCAATTGATGCTAACTACCGAGGTTGAAAATTTCCCCGGCTTTCCTGAAGGAATAATGGGTCCGGATCTCATGGCAAATATGCGAAAACAAGCAGAACATCACGGTGCAGAATTTGTCGATGTTAATTTTTCAAGCGGTGATTTTTCAGCTTCACCGTTTACAATACAAGCAGGGGAAAAATCCTATCAAGGGAAGGCGATTATTATTGCAACAGGTGCTGATACCAAATGGCTTGGTGTTCCTGGAGAAAAAGAAAAGATTGGTCGCGGTGTTTCTTCCTGTGCTCCTTGCGATGCGCCATTTTTTAAAAATAAAAACGTTATTGTAGCCGGAGGAGGAGATTCTGCCATGGAAGAAGCAATTGTTTTGACTCGTTTTGCTCAAAGTGTGACGATAGTCCATCGGAGAGATGAATTTCGAGCTTCAAAAATTATGATTGATAAGGCGAAAGCCAATCCAAAGATTGCATTCATGATGAATTCCCAGATTACTGAGATTCTTGGCGATGTTACAGTTACTGGTATTAAACTGAAAAACACTATCACTGGTGAAGAAAAAGAGTTGCCGATTGATGGCATCTTTGTCGCGATTGGTCATACGCCAAATAGTAAAGTCTTTCCCGGAATAGATGTCGATGAAAAAGGATTTATTATTGTCCACGAACACACAAAGACCAATAAAGAAGGTGTTTTTGTTGCCGGAGACGTTCATGATCGGCAATATATGCAGGCAATAACAGCTGCGGGGTTTGGTTGTGCGTCAGCTCTTGAAGCAGAGCGATGGCTCGAAGCCCAAAATAATCCTGTAGCAAAGTAATCAAGCCTATTGACAGCCTCGAATGCCTATGGTAAGATAGCTTTTACGAACTTAAGAAATTTCGTTTATGATGATCTGTAAAGTTATCCTTTCCTACCCAAATTGACGGAGTAACGTGTCTTCATAATTCAGTAATTTCTTTTGTTCCCAAATTCGCTCTTTTTAATTTGATCAATTAGTTACAGGCCAAGTTAGCTACAATAAATAGTCGTTAGGTTTCAGTAGTGCAAGCTAAAAGCTAATGGCTGTGAACTAAAATAACGGGCCGGTAGCTTAGTTGGTAGAGCGCGTCTTTTGCACAGACGAGGTCGAGAGTTCGAATCTCTTCCGGTCCACAAAGTTAACAATTGGAGTGGAACGGAGAGATGAGAGGCGCCACCACGAAGTGGCAAGTCTCTTTAGGGAAATCTCTTCCGGTTCACTTAGAACCTAGTACTTAGTGGTTAGTAAATTTAAAAAACTAATCCCTAATTACTAAGAACTAAACACTAATTTCAATCTCTGGGGCAAACCCTCTAGTAAGAGAGGGTTTACCTTAGAGACTTGATGAAAAGCTGACGACGGGTGTCACTGTTTACCTGATGGGTAAAGAAAC
>JAJYHW010000069.1 GCA_021784535.1 bacterium | reverse complement strand
AAACACCGGCAACGATTTATTTTAACCGACGATAAGAAATGGAGGTGAAAATGTTACCTTAAAATCGTCGATTATTGGTCTTGACATTGGGGTACACTTTACAGTGTAATTTTTCTTTTTCATTTAAGCTCACCTCCCATCAAACCTGTAAATTTTTTCATAGGTTTTACTCTGATCTGGGGTGAGCTTACGCAAAAGCCCGCCGCCAGTAGGGATTGCTCCCCCATGCACCTTTCGGCGCACGACCTATCAAAGCACTCGACGACGAGCTTAACGGCTTTGATAGGTATTTTCTGCCATGCCTACCTTTCGGTAAGTTTAGGCAATCTTAAATTGTATGGTTATTATACCATTTTCACTCTCAAAACTCCAAAATAGCAGGGTAACTCTTGAGGCAAAAACTTCATCGAACCTTCATCCAAAACTCATTGCTTGCTTAATATATAATACTATCAGTATGTCTCACATTGACTGGTTATCCATTTATAATTTTTTCATTTCAAGCGATTCAATAACACTTGTGGATTGTGCTAAAAAGTTTGGTGTCCATATTGACTACATCCGACAAAAAGCGGCAAAAGAAGGCTGGACTGCAAAGAAGCTTCAAGTGAGACAAACAGCACTAACCCTTATGGAACAACAGACGGCTAATGAAATCGTCAAAAGAAACCAAGAACACATCAAACAAGCAAGACTTCTCCAAGGCACGGCACTTGAGGCTATTGCAGAAAAAGGATTGAGACCTGAAACCTTTGATGTAGCAAGAAAAGCGTTAGAGGTTGGACAGAAATTGGAAAGAGCGGCTCTTGGTATGGATAAACCAATTACTCCAAGTGTTGAACTTGCCAACAATAAAGGCCAAACTTTGAGGATTACTTGGGGCGATCTCACACCGATTGCAGACATGGTACAGGGAGAGAACCACTTAGAATTAGTTAAAAGCTATGATTCATATTAGGATTTCATAACATAAAATTCTTCATAAAATCCTTATTTTTATCCTGAAATATTACATTTCCTTAATTCTGTTTCTCAAAAAGCATCAAAAAGGCTTGATTTTACAGGCTAAAGGCACTAATATCTCTTTATAATCAAAAGGTAAGAAAACACTCATTTCCTTACATTTACCTAAATTATGGATGAAGTAAAGTTTGTAACGCCTGAGTTGGTCGAGGCATTTTTTAAGAAGATAAAATCTATCCGAGACTTGGCACTATTCAGCACGATGTACTATTATGGACTGAGAGCAAGCGAAGTTGGACTTCTTGAGGTAGAGCATATTGACCTTGATAATAATCGAATTTTTATCAAAGCTCTCAAAGGTGGCATTAGCGGTCAGCATTTACTCAATCCACAAGTGAAGCGATATATCAAATCGTACCTCGAACAGGAACGGTTAAGGAAACGGACTCTCCAAAAAGCGTTATTCTTATCTCAAAAAGACAACCCTATCACATCAACTCAAGTATACCGATTGTTTCGGCATTATGCGAAAAAGGCAAAGTTTCCAGAGAACAGAAGGCATCCACACGTTTTCCGTCACTCAATCGCTGTTCATATGGCTGAGGGAGGCTTTGACATTTATAACGTAAAAGAACATCTTCGACATAAAAAAATTGAAAATACCCTTGTCTATTTTCAAATTACCAATAGGACGAGGATGGAGAAGCAAAGAGAGATGTTTAATTCTCCGATGTTAGCAAGAATTTAACTCCTTTGTGCTTTCATGGTTTGTTTTCTCCGAAAACAGTTATGATCCACAACAAACATTTCAAAGTTAGAAAATCTGTGGAGCAAGCTCAAAATTGAGAAATAAATTGATTCCTCGATGGTAGCATTTTCTCTATGGAGTTGCCCTTTATTCCGAAGATTCCAATTCCTTTTTGCCTTCCTTAGTCAATGGAATTTCAAATACAATCATTCCATCTTTCATATTCAGCCGTACCTTTTGATACCGACTGCCTTTGAAAATATTCCTCAGGTTTTTCATCGCAGTATCAATATTTTTTTCAATGCTTAATCCATTTCGTATTGCCATGCTATTATTAACTGTATCAGCTATTTTACTAATATCATTTGATAAATAATGCCTCTCAACAATTTTAATGGTATTGCCTAAAACTTGAGCAATATCATAAATCGTTTCTCCATGATTATTTCTTTCAATAGCAAACAATTTACGAAGCGTATGATTAACGATTTTTTCATCAATTCCTTGTGCTTTCAGTCCATCCCGAAGATGCTTAATGGTTGTTTCAGGAGTAACCTCAAAAACTTTTTCTTTATGCTGACGCTTTCTCATTTCGTCAATCATATCGGCAGGGATTGGACGACTGGTGCGTTTCCCACCTTTTTGGGTGTACCAATAAGAGGGGACAACGTCATCGGGATGCAGGTCTGAACCTCGTAATGTAAACACTTCGCTTCGTCTTCTCCCAGTCTTACGAAGAAATTGTTGCACAATTCGTGATTCATTTTTGATGAATCGTGTTTTTTTGTTGTCAAATCTTCCTGGGGTTGTTCCAAGGATAATAGCTTTATCAATAATATCTCCTTGTAATAATACTGGCTCAGGCATGGTTTCCGCTTCTGGTGGTTTTGGTATCCATTGTGTGAAATGCACCGATAAATATCTTTGGTCAATGCACCATCTATTAAAAGCACGAAGGTCGCCAATGTAGGTTTTGATACTCGTTAAAGCAGAGGGCTTTCCATCTTTGCGGGTTCTCATGGAGCCAATAAAACCTCTTGCAGTTTCTTCATTAAATACCCAATCAACAGTAGAAAGAAATTTCTCAAAGCGGAGGAGGAACTTTTTGCGTTTTTTGAGTGTCTCTGCGCGGAGTTGTTTTTTCGCGACCTTGCCACTCTTATATATCGCAATCGCTTGCTTTAATTTTTCACCTTCAAGTACGTTTGTCTCCATTCTTCATAGGCAGGAAGTAATTGGATGACTCGTACTTTGTTACGAAGGTTTATTTTGTTAATTTCTCTTTGTACTTTTTTTGTGACCCGTATCGGATTTGAACCGATGATTTCGAGGATGAGAACCTCGCGTCCTAGGCCACTAGACGAACGGGCCTTATATTCAATTTTTTTAGCCTCATCATAGTCTAGGTTCTCGGGATGCACACTATGGTTTTCAGGATGAGAACCTGACGTCCTAGGCCACTAGACGATGGGGCCAATTTTACTTTTGTTATTTTACCTTATTGAGGCTTGGAAGGCAATGAAAATAAATTAGAACATATTCCAGAGGACCTGGTTGGTTACTTCGTGATGATAGAGAATTTCTGAGTCTTTGACTCTTGTGCCGAGTGCTTTTGGACTTCTGTCTGCCGCAGCTTGTTTATATGATACATATTTTTCTTTATTTTCTTCACCAAGGATTGATGTAATATAATCACTCCCCTTAAAAAGTCGTATTGCGTCATTGATATTGTCGGGAAGGAAGCGAAGCCGAGGTCGCTTATCCTCATCCTTTTTTAGCCTGATACCTTCATTGCCGGTTTTGAGAATTGTATAGAAAACAAGATATGGATTTGCATCAGGTGCAACAGAGCGGATTTCAATTCTCGCTGTTTTTTCATTGGCGACAGGAATTCTGATCATTGCTCCGCGGTCAATGGCTGATACTTTGATTTGATTTGGAGCTTCAAAATGAGGATCAAGTCTTCGATATGCATTAACTGATGAGTTGAATACCAGGCAGATTTCCGGAGCATGATTGAGTAAACGTGAAATATAGTCCCACGCAATTTTTGAGAGTCCGTCTTTCCCTTTCTCGTCATAAAAAATATTTCTTCCATTTTTCGCAACTGAGAAATTTGTATGCATTCCTGATCCGTTAATTCCCATAACAGGTTTGGGTAAAAATGTTGCAGTGAGTCCCATATTGCGTGCGACCTGACGGCAGACAAGTTTGTATAACTGTACCTGATCTGCAGCCCTGATAACATCAGTATAGGAGAAATTCATTTCAAATTGTGAAGGTGCGACTTCCGGATGGTCTTTTTCGTTTAGAAAACCCATAGCTCGTTGTGCTTCAGCGGCGCGGTCAATAAATTCACGAAGTTTGTCAAGCGGTAATGAGTGAAAATATCCACCTGTTGAAATAAGCTTGAACCCCGCGCCGGTGGTATACTCCTGCTCTGCGTGTATGCCGTCAACAACAAATCCTTCAATTTCTGTTGAAGCATATGCACTCATATCTGACTTCTTTTTTAGCGCATCCGTATACAGTTTGAGCTGTCCTCGAAAATCAGAAATATACGGTTGCCGGCTGCGGTCAAGAACTGATGCAAAGACAATAATTTTTCCCGGGCCAAAAACATATGCAGGAAGAAAGCGAAGCGATGTCCAATCAATATCAAGTCGTAAATCAGATTCGCTCTGCGCTGAGAAACCGCGAATTGAAGAGCCGTCAAATGTTAAATTTTCCAGAGACTCGAGCAGGAATTTTTTGTCATAATCAAGCATATGGAATCTTCCCTCTATGTCTGTAAAACAGACAGTGATTGCTTTGATTTGCGTTTCTTTTAACAGGTATGCAGAATGTTCCTTCTGAAGTGTTTTTGGTGCGATAGTTTCAGCTTGTTTTTTTAGTAATAGATTTTTTTCTTCCAATTGATCATAGGGGATTTCGAGAAAAGTTTTTAAGGATGTATCTGTTATTGTCATGTAATTATTATAAATTTACAGTAAATTATTATAAATGTCAATAGATTAATAATAAAACTTAAAATATAGAACTTAAAAGGTAAAACTTAGAAAAAGTTTTTCTGTTTGTAAAAAGAAAGCAGAATATTATATAATTGAGCGATGAGTGATATATATCTTTCCGTTGTTATCCCGTGTTATGATGAGATGGCCAATCTCCAGAAAGGCGTGCTTGATAAAGTTGTGCATTTTCTTGAAAGAAAACACGTGCCATATGAAGTAATTATCGCGGACGATGGCTCAAAAGACGGCAGTACTGTTTTTATAGAACATTTCATTAAAGAAAATCCTCATGTCATATTGATTAAAAATCCTCATTATGGAAAAGCGGGTGCTGTGACGACAGGGATGCTTGCGGCAAAAGGGAAGTATCGTTTATTTACTGACATGGATCAGGCAACTCCCATTGAGGAGATGGATAAGTTGCTGCCGTATTTGGAAAGTAAGGAGTATGATATTGCGATTGGTTCGCGCAGTACAGAGAGAAAAGGGGCGCCTGCAGTCAGACTGTTTATTTCCAGAAGCGCAATAGTTCTTCGTAAGTATCTAATCGGCATTCGCGAAATAACTGACACGCAGTGCGGTTTTAAATTATTTACAGGCACAGCAACTGAAGATATCTTTGGCCGATATAAAAAACTGAAACACGGTTTTGGAAAAATTAAGGGAACGGCAATTACTTTTGGCTCTGATATTGAATTATTGTATCTTGCACGTAAACACGGATACAAAGTGAAAGAAGTGCCGATCGAATGGCTGCATGTTGAAACACGGCGTGTCAATCCAGTGCGGGATTCGATCCAGGGCGTTCTGGATCTATTACGGATTAAAAGAAATATTCTGATGGGGAAATATAAATAACGTTTGAAACTCTTAAGTGCAAAATGCAAAATTATCGTTTAAAATTCAACATGTTTTTCCTCACATATGTATTAACTTATTTTTTGCTCTTTCTTTATTCCTTTACACAAATTGATCTGGGGCTGGTGATGTCGCGGTATCCTTTTTTCTATCAATTTGAAAAAGCGTTTCAGTATATCGGCTATTTTGATCGTCCTCTTTCAACGATTTTTTATCTGGTACTCGTTATTGTGTTGACCGCTTTGTATGGTGTCAGTTTGAGACTTGCCCATAAACAATCTCTGAATAAAAAATTTGTCTGGAAAATTATTATCGCCGGTATCATTCTGCTTGTTTTTTCTTATAACGCGTTTTCTTACGATATCTTTAATTATATTTTTGATGCCAAGATCGTGACGCATTATCATGCGAATCCGTATGTCCATAAAGCGCTTGATTATCCCGGTGATCCGATGCTGGCCTTTATGCATTGGACGCACAGAGTGTATCCGTATGGGCCGTTCTGGCTGGCATTGACGGTACCATTATCATTTTTTGGTTCACAGATATTTCTTCTGACATTTTTTTTCTTTAAATTTTTAATGGCGGCTTCTTATGCTGGTTCACTTTATTTTATCGGGAAGATTTTTCGGAAGATAAAACCCGAGCAGGAAATTTTTGGACTTGTTTTCTTTGGATTAAATCCACTGATTCTTATCGAATGTCTTGTTTCAGCACATATTGATATTGTGATGATGTTTTTTTCCCTGATGTCGGTGTATTTTTTGATAGAGAGAAAATATATGAGCACCTATGCTTCATTTTTTTTCTCCGCGGGAATCAAATTTTTGACAGGCATTTTATTGCCGGTAGTTATGTGGGTACATTTTTCTCAGATAAAAAAGAAGCACAGCAACTGGGACCAGGTCTTTGGATTGAGTCTGGTTTTGCTTATTGCCGGCGTTTTCCTTGAAACCAGGCAAAGCGGTAATTTTCAGCCCTGGTATTGGCTCGCGCCATTGTCTTATGCTGTTTTTCTTTCCCGTAACTATTTTATCCTTATCCCTTCAGTAATTATTTCCGTTTTCTCATTATTATTATATGTTCCCTATCTCTATCTGGGCAACTGGAATCCGCCAGTGCCGCAGATATTATCAGAGATTATGCTAAGCAGTTATCTTTTGTCTTTTATTGTAGTTTGCATCTTTTTCTTTTTGAAAAGGGAAAAAAGTTAGGAGTTCATTGTTTTATTTTCGTCAGTGAGTATATAGTGGGGGCTTTTATTACTGATCAGTATCTGTTACTTTTTCTATAAACGGCAATATTTTATAAAAATGAGAAAGAAGCTCTTTATTGTTCTTATTATCTTCTTTGCTGCACAATTGCTTTTCAGGATATATAACTACCGAAGTGTCTATCTGACACCCTTCAGTGCTTCATACTGGCAATACCGCTATCTTCACTCGCAATGGGTTGTGCCAAATTCGCAAGATTCAATCGGTGACGATGGACTCTATACATATGCAGGATGGAGATATATTCACGGTAGTGATCCGACACTGCTCAATGCTGAATTACCTCCCTTTGGTAAATATATGATCGGTTTGTCTGAGGTAATTTTCCGCAATCAGAATATTTTTTCGTTATTTTCCGGCTTGTTTGTTTTAGGTGCATTTTATCTGTTGAACAGATTTCTATTCAAAGATGCACTGTTGGCATTTATCCCGGTTGTGTTTTTCTCATGTGAGCCATTATTTTATACGCAGCTTCGAACGCCCTTGTTGGATAATTTGTATTTAGGCCTTTTTTTTATGGTATTATATTTTTTTCTCAGGAAGCAGTATATTATGTCGGCAATTTTTTTTGGATTAATGGCTGCAACCAAATCTGCCGTGACAACATTTGCGGTGATTATTTTTGTGATGCTGATATATCTCTTTTTAACAAAACAGAAAGATGTTTTTAAAAAGTATGTTTTTTCTTTATTTGTTGCGGCAGGTGTTTTTCTCTTGACATACATCGTTTATTTTTTACACGGACATTCTCTGCGGGCATTTCTTGGTGTGCAAAAATATATTATTGTGTTTTACGAAAAGGGAGCAAAAGGATCTTTGATTACTCCTTGGGAAATGATTTTGACTGGCAAATGGCATACCTGGTGGGGTGTCTCTCTGCCTGTTGAGGGATGGCATATCGGATGGGTTTTATTATTCATTTTTACGCTCTACGCATTGTATCTTATGATCAAAAAACGGTATACCAGACCTTTTTTGCTTATCGCGATATGGATTCCGGTTTATCTTGCGTTTTTATCATTAATTCCGACATGGCCGCGCTATTTGCTTCTTGCTCTCCCATTTATGTATAATTTGTCTATCTGGACAATTATTACAGTGATGCACAGTAAATATAAAGTACTAAGGACGAAAGAAGCTTTTTAAGCTATATGATGCTATTTTTGAAAAAATATTATATATCTATTTCTATTATAGGGATTATTATCCTTTATCTTTTTACCCGGCTTTATCATATTCTCGCGGTACCGATTTTTACTGATGAGGCAATTTATTTGCACTGGACGCAAGTGGCTGCCAATGATGCGAGCTGGCGGTTTATTTCATTAACAGACGGCAAGCAGCCCATGTATGTCTGGATAGCAATTTTATTTTTTAAAGTGATTCATGATCCTCTTCTTGCAGGAAGACTAGTCTCCGTTCTTTCAGGTTTCTTGTCAATGGTAGGTATTTTTTTTGCCGGACGTGAGATATTCAAGGATACCAGAGTCGGTCTGCTTTCAAGCTTGTTCTACGTGCTTTATCCTTTTTCTCTTGTTTATGATAAATTGGCGATTTATGACTCAATGGTCGCGATGTTTATGATCTGGAGTCTTTACTTCACCGTTTTGCTTATCCGGCATGTGCGACTTGATCTCGGGATGATCCTAGGTATGGTGATTGGAGGGGGTATGCTTACCAAAACAAGCGCAGATTTTAGCTTTATTTTGCTCCCTTTTTCTTTGCTGCTGTTTCCATGGAAAAAGAATTTTGATAGAAGAAGATTGTTTCTTTTTGTTGTATATGCTGTTGTTGCGGTTGTTATCGCAAACGTGATGTATCAGGTCCTCCGGTTATCCCCATATTACTATATTATCGGGTTGAAGAATTTGACATTTATTTATTCGTTTCAGGATTGGATCCACGAGCCATTTGCATTTTTTATCGGCAATATGCAAGGCCTTGGAGGATGGTTTTTAACGTATATAACAATTCCTTTTGCTGTTCTTGCTGGTGCTTCTTTCTTTGTGGACAAAAAATTTTTTTGGGAAAAATCATTGTTGCTTATTTGGTTTATTTTCCCTTTTTTCTCATTGGCCTTTTTTGGAAAAGTGATTTATCCCCGCTTTATTTTATTTATGACGATGTCTCTTCTTATTCTTGGAGCATACGCGTTGTTTATCTTACAGCAAAAAATACGACATATCTGGGTAAGGATTGTATTATTCCTCGCTTTTGCCAGTATGTTTTTGATCAACGATTTTTTTCTGCTTACCAATTTTGCCAGCGCGCAGATTCCGCAAGCTGATAAATCTCAACTACTGACGGGTTGGCCAGCGGGAGGAGGCGTTAATCAGACAGTGCTTTTTCTCAGGCAACAGGCAAAGAAAGGAAAGGTGTATGTGGGGACAGAGGGAACGTTTGGTTTATTGCCATATGCGCTGCAGATTTATATGTATAAAAATCCTCAGGTGACAATCCATGGATTCTGGCCGATTGAGAGTACTTTGCCAAAGAAAATACGTGCGGCAAGTAAAAAGATGCCGACTTATGTTGTTTTTTATCAATCCTGCCCTTCCTGTCAGGGGGTAGGGCTTGCTCCTGCTACGTGGCCGGTGACGCCTGTTTTCCAGATTAAAAAGCTTGAACCGGATACATATTATACATTGTATAAAGTGAATCCTTAATGAAAAGAAATACCCTGCTGATTATTCTTTTATTGCTTTTTCTTTCTTTCCCTGCTGTTTTTCCATTGATACATCACGGATTTTTTCAAACCGATGACGGGGAGTGGATGATTATTCGTTTATCAGCGTTTTATCAGGCACTTCGTGACGGACAATTCCCGGTCAGATTTTTGCAGAGGTTAAATTTTGGTTTCGGTTATCCTGTTGCAGAATTTCTTTATCCTGGAAGTTTTTATTTTGCGAGCATCCTGCACGTCATCCGTTTTGGATTTGTCAACGCAATCAAACTGGTTTATGGATTTTCACTACTTGGATCAGTCTTTTTTACTTATTTTTGGCTTTCGAAACTTTTTTCAAAACGCGCGAGTGTCGTGGGCGCATTTTTTGCTCTCTATATTCCGTATCATCTGTATGATGTCTATAAACGTGGAACAATGGAAGTGTTTGCTTTGCTATGGGTGCCGTTTATTCTTTGGCAAATGGAAAGAAAAAGCATTTTCTGGGTAGGGATTGGTATTGGCTTATTGCTGGTTTCTCATAATACAATGGCGCTGCTTTTTTTACCGGTTTTGTATATTTACAGTTTATTGCGAAAACTTTATCCCTTCTGGCGTATTACGATTATATTTATTTTCGGCGGATTATTAGCTTCATTTTTTACTATTCCGGCGGTATTGGAATTACATTATACGGTATTTTCCCAAACCGCAGTCTCAAACCCGCTGCTTTATTTTGCATCATTGCGACTGATTGGCTACACGGTACTCATTGTGCTTATTGGGACAGCAATGTCGTTTTTTCTCAAAAAGAAAGAAGTGTCGCAGCATAGCAGTCTGGCTGGCTTCTTTTTTATCATCAGTATACTGACGGTTTTTGTAAATCTTCCTCTCAGCGGATTTTTCTGGAAATTACCGGTTGCGTCTTTTATCCAGTTTCCTTTCCGTGTGTTATCATATTTTGTGATAAGCATAGCGTTTCTTGCAGGCTATCTTGTTTCTTTTGGCGCGAAATGGCAACAGTGGACAGGATCAGTAGTTTTAATACTTTTGTTGTTTTACTTTGCATTACCGTACGTCTCTCCCAAAGTATATTTTGATAAAGGAGAAGGATATTATTATACCAATGATGCGACTACAACAGTTCAGGATGAATATATGCCTGTATGGGTTAAGAAAAAGCCGGTTCATCGACCCAGGCAGCAAGTAGTTGTCACAAAAGATGCAGGTAAAGTGAGCAATATTATCCAAACAGCTCAGTCGCTAAGATTTACCGCGCAGCTGACAAAAAGAGCAAACATCAGGGTTAATATAATCTATTGGCCAGGATGGCATATGATTGTAGATGGGAGACCTGCTGCATTTTCATATTCCAATCCTTCCGGAGTGATGATGGTGTCTCTTCCAAAAGGTACACATAGAGTGCAGGTTCTTTTTGGAGAAGATACCATAAGATACATAGCAGACGTTCTTAGTATTTTATCGTGCATTGGATTACTCATTTTTACCAAACGATACTCACGTAACGTGTATGCATAAAAATAATACGTTTTTTCTGCAAACCTTGTATAATAGGCATATGTCAGGTTTTTTGAGGAAACATTGGAATATTTTTTTGATTTTTTTTTTGTTTTT
>JAJYHW010000015.1 GCA_021784535.1 bacterium | reverse complement strand
ACAGGAACTAGCGATTTATTCGATTTGCTCGCGTATATTGCATTTAATACCAAACCAATTACGAGAAAAGAACGGGTTAACGAAGCAAAAGACCGTATCTTCGATGGGTTAGATAAAAATCATAAAGATTTTATCAAATTTATTCTTTCAAAATATATTGAAAACGGCGTTGAAGAGCTTGATGAAGAAAAATTGCCAATATTACTTAATCTGCAATATAGCGCGATTTCTGATGCAGAAGAAGCTCTTGGTGATGTAGAAAAAATTCGTAAGACTTTTTTTGATTTCCAAAAAGCATTGTATGCTGTCTCCAATTAGCTTTTATACACAACTTATAGTACAATACCTACGCTATGATAAAACTCTTTTTTGACATCGAGACGCTTCCCTCTGCTGATGAACATAAAGAAATGCATCTGGAAATTTTGCGAAAGAAAAATAAAGAAAAAACAGACGAAGCAATCCATCTCAGTACGTCTTTTGAGGGAACCTTCGGCAGGATATGCTGCATAGCAGTTATCAAAGAAAGCCCGCGAGGAATTATTCAGCAAGATACTTTTTCTGGAGAGGAAAAAGATATCCTTGAGAAATTCTGGAAATCCGCACTGGGTGTTGATCGATTTGTAGGGCACAATATCTGGAGTTTTGATCTTCCATTTATCTATAAACGTTCAATAATTCACGGCGTCAAACCGCGCAAATTAAATCTCGCGCGGTATCGGGATATACCGGTATATGACACGATGCTGCAATGGGAACTTTGGAATATGAAGAACTCGCAGAAGCTCGATACCTTGGCAAAAATATTTGGCTTCCCGACTTCCAAAGATGAAATGGACGGCTCTATGGTGTATGATTATTTCAAACAAGGAAGAATTGCAGATATCTGCCGCTATTGCATGAAAGATGTCAAGCTCACACGAAAAGTGTATTACAAAATGGCGTACGATGATACCAACACTGAGGATGATCTTCTTTTCTAGAGTTTATTTCCGGATAAATCCTGGCCCTATCGATAGAGCATCACCCCTGTTACCACCGCAAGATTCGCCACCTCCCAGAGGATAAAACTTACGATAATACTTTTTTCTTTATGAGCTATCCCATAAAAAATCCAGGGAAAAGTGACAATAAAAAGCAGTATCCATGTCGTCAATGAAACGCCGGCAGCAGAGTGTGTGTGAAAAATGGTATAGATTTGGGGTAAAACAGTAAAAGGTCCGACGACGCCCGCGATAAAGGTGAGTTTATCAAGAAATACAATATAAGCTGAACGCCGCTTTTTCTTGCTATCCGGCCGCCGTTCATGTTTATGTTTCAATCCCAAATAATGCATAGCTTAATGGTAACAGAATCAGTTACGATATGCATCTCTGCAATATACCCTCTATCTAACCGGGGATGACAGGAGTTTGTCTAGTGTATTTTTTAACTCAGCAATTGTCCTGCATGCCATCACTTCTTCCCGCAACATGGAAGCATCAGAAAAATTATTAAGGTATGTCTTGGCAAATTTTTTAAGGAGCGCAAAATTTTTTCTCCCATTCCATTGCCGCTCAAATAAGGAAATATGATGCAAATACAGCCTGATCTTCTCTTCCGCGCTGACTGTCGCGAAATCAATCGCCGGATTAAACACCCAGGGATTGGCAAACACACCCCGGCCGATCATAAAGCCTTCACAGTCATACTGCATATATTTCTCATGTACTTCACCAAGTGAGGCAATATCACCGTTGCCGATAAGAATCGTCTCAGGCGCAATTTCATTACGAAGCGCTACAATTTCCGACAGCAATTCCCAATGCGCCTGAACTTTGGACATCTCTGCTCGTGTTCGCAAATGAACAGTCAGTGCAGACAATTGTTGTCTAAGCAAAAAGCCGATCCAATCTTCAATAGCAATTGTCCCGAATCCAATTCTCGTCTTAACGCTCACCGGCAAATCACCCGCGCCTTCTTTGGTCGCTTGAATAATTTCAGCTGCAAGCTCAGGTGTTCGGATCAATGCCGAACATGCCCCATCTCTGATCACCGTTCTTTCAGGACACCCCATATTAATATCAATACCGGCAAAACCTCGCTCGCGGATTTCTCGAGCTGTTGTATAAAACGATTCAGGTTTATGTCCCCAAATTTGCGCCACAATCGGACGTTGTTCAAGACTAAAAAGCAAGTTGTCCTCAACCCGCTGCCGACCATTGGATAATAATCCATCACAAGGAGTAAACTCTGTAAAAAACACATCAGGCTTACCGATTTCTGTTACAATCTGCCGGAAAACAACATCCGTCACACCGTCAAGCGGAGCAAGGACGGTAAAAGGTCGGGGCAATGTCTGCCAAAATGACTGCATAAGGACAGATTATACTACAAAATAATTTTTTTACGCGATACACAAACCTCTATAAACTTAAGTTGATGATGCATAAAAAAATCGCCTTATTGACTTATTTTTAAAAATCATAAATACTAAAGAAGTGAAATTTTCCAAATTATTCTTTTCTCTCATTATTTGCTTTGCGGTTGCAGGAGCAGGGAGCGCGGTAACTCTTAATGCAATTTCTACATGGTATGCAATACTTAATAAGCCGATTTTTAACCCGCCAAATACCATCTTCGGACCCGTCTGGACACTCCTGTATCTTTTGATGTCAATTTCACTTGCAATCGTTTGGAGTCAAAAAAAGAAAACAATATCAGCATTGCAGATGTTCTTTGCCCAACTTGGATTAAATTTTCTTTGGTCCTATGTCTTTTTTGGGTTGCATCTTCCTTTTGGAGGACTTATCGTCATTATTCTTTTGTGGGCTGCGATTTTCCAAACGATCAAACGCTTTTCGCCGATTTCCAAATATGCTGCATATCTGCTCTATCCCTATCTCGCATGGGTAAGCTTTGCGGCGATTCTTAACCTAGCTATCGTCATTCTAAACTTTCAATAAAAATATTTGCCGCTACAAAACCAAACAGTAAAAAAAGCGTATATAAAAATTATGAATTATTTAAAAAAATACCTGTCAACAAAACAGCAGAAGATTTTTGCCATACATAATGATCAACTTCATAGCGCCATCAATTAACAATGCATTCCACTTAGTAATTGAGAAATACAGTTGACAAAACAAAAAGCTTATAGTAAAATCATCATCTTATGGGTAATTACGAAGAATTGTCTGATCGTGAAAAAAGCGTCGACTTCCCTGAAGAATTCATTCAGGAACTGCGTCATGCATATCTTGCAGGTTATGAAAACGAAGCGCTTGAACGCGCTGAAGAACAGGGAATCGATCTTTTGGACATCATCTCCTAGTCCCTAGCTCTCATTCCGATAAAATCAATTTTTGGAAAATGACCTCTTATCTCTTCGCGGAATTTATCAGCAAGATTGCTTGAGAATTTGCCGTACCTGCCGGATTCGGACTTGGCACAAAGACTATTCTCCCATCGTGCCAAAACAGGGATAATTTCCCGCCCTTTCTCATTGAATGCCTCCTGCCATTTTCTAGGATCTTTGACATATTCGTCATGAATTTTTTTGAATTCTTTGAATAAAGCAGCATGAGCTGCCAGCATATCAGCAACTTGTTGTTTGTATTTCACCATTTAATTTTACATTTTATCTTTTACGCTTATTTAATTCCGAGGAGTTCTACATCGAAGATAAGTGTAGCAAAACCCGGAATATCAGGCTCTGCTCCATATTTTCCATAACCAAGCTCATGCGGGATGATAAGACGCCGTTTGCCGCCAACTTTCATACCAATAACGCCCTGATCCCAGCCTTTGATAACATACCCGACGCCAATGGGGGTCTCAAACGGCTCATCGCGATCATAGGAACTATCAAATTTCTTCCCCGGCTTTTCTGATCCCGGCGTCTCCTCAAGCCAGCCGGTATAATGAATGACAACATGGTCGCCATCCTTTACTGCCTCGCCTGCCCCGACTTTGCTATCCTTAATTTTTAATTTTACATCGCCCACTATTACAGTATAGCATAATTTTTAATTTTCAGTTCTGCTATACTACTGCTATGGCGCAAGACAAATATACTGCCGTCTGGGTATCCAACTCATCGATAAGCGACTTTCTTAATTGCCCTCGCCTCTATTACCTTCGCAACATCTATAAAGACCCGCTCACTCGACACAAAATCAATATCATCAATCCCTCCCTTGCTCTTGGACAGGCAGTCCATGAAGTTCTTGAAGCGCTTTCCCTTATCCCCGTCGAAGAAAGATTTGCCACATCACTTCTTGATACCTATGAAACTGTGTGGGAAAAAGTATCAGGCAAACTCGGCGGCTTTACCAGTGAACACGAAGAAAAAGCAGTTAAAGAACGGGGAGCTCAGATGCTCAAACGCGTCATCAATCATCCCGGACCTCTGAAAAACAAAGCAGTCAAGATACAAAAAGATCTCCCAAACTTTTATTTATCAGAGGAGGAAAATATTATCCTCTGCGGCAAGATTGATTGGCTTGAATATATCCCTGAAGATGATTCAGTGCATATTATTGATTTTAAAACAGGAAAAAATGATGAATCGGCTTTTTCACTGCAATTACCCATTTATTTGCTTTTGGTGAATGAATTACAGAAACGCAAAGTCAGCAAAGCAAGTTACTGGTATCTTGACCGAGATGATGAGCCGGTTGAGGTAAAACTTCCCACGCCTGAGGATGCCTATGCAAGGGTATTGGAAACTGCCAAAAAAGTAAAAGAAGCACGGCTCAAAGGAGAGTATCTCTGCAAAAAAGGCGGTTGTTTTGCCTGTAAACCTTTTGAAAAAATTATCAATCATGAAACGGAATTCGTGGGTGTCGGCGGCTACAATCAAGATCTCTATATAATAAACCCAGAATCCAGGATCTAGGATCTATCTAAACATTCCGCTTAAAAAATGCTGCAGTGACGTTATCTCTGACTGGATAAATGCTGCCAAAGCAGCACTCTGCTCTTTTATATGCTCTTTTATGCCTTCCACGTCATTGCTGATCTCGTTATTGATCTCTTTTCGCATCTGCATAATCGTTGGATCAGGAGTTTGAGTAGGCTCTTTTACTCCTGTAGGTTCAGGAGAATTTTTAACAGAAGGTTTTTGCGTTTCTGAAACACTATTGCCTGAAATAGTGGTATTGACATGAATTTGCGTATGCCCGTCTTGTGACTGGTAATCAACATTGCCGTTATCTGTCGTCGTGCATTGTCCATTATGACAGATCGTCGTTGTGCCGCCGCCGCCTGATGTCGTGCATGCGCCATTGGAACAGACAGTACTTTCTCCCTGCACTTGAGACTTGACACTTACATTGGAATTTGACCCGCCACCGGTATTTGCAATACTAACAGACGTATCCGCAAATACGCTTAGCGGAGAAAAGAAGAAAAGCATGCTAGCGATGAATACAAAAATTCCTGCCAAGTATTTCATAACGCTTATATTTTTTACTATAACACAAATGAAAATTTTTGCAAATTCTGGAAGAATTCTCAATTTTAAAATAGCTATAAGTCTTTTATCACTTTCTCCCAGGGGAAATCTTTTCTTCCGAAGTGACCATACGCCGCTGTCTGTCGATAGATCGGACGTGCAAGATCAAGGGTTGTGATGATGCCTTTCACAGAGGTATCAATCAATTTTTCTTTGAAATTGCGGAGTGCTTTTTCACTCACTGTTGCGGTTCCAAATGTTTCAATCGTCTGCATCAGAGGACGCGGCTGTCCGATGACATACGCAAGCCCTACTTCGCATTTCGTTGCCAAACCTGCTGCGACAACATTTTTGGCAATATACCGTGCTGCATATGCGCCACTCCTGTCCACTTTGCTTGGATCTTTCCCGCTGAATGCCCCGCCGCCGACTCTAGCATAGCCTCCATACGTATCAACAACGATTTTTCGACCCGTCAGTCCCGCGTCAGACTCAGGCCCCGGAATAAACCACAATCCTGTCCCATTGACTACAATATCGTTATCTTTGGGCATTTTCATTTTGTATTTCTTCAGAACTGGTTTGAAAATCTTTTCAATAATACCTTTTCTGACTTCTTCATGGGTCAATGATTCTTCATGGGCAACAGCAGCGACAAGTTTTTCAATCGAGACAGGTTTGCCTCCTTCATACCGGACGGTTACCTGTGCTTTGCCATCAGGACGAAGCCATTGTAAGTCTTTTTTCTCACGGGCTTCATCAATCCGCTTCGTCAACGCATGAGCAAGCATGATCGGCATTGGCATCAATTCCGATGTCTCATTACAGGCATAACCAAACATCATCCCCTGATCGCCCGCGCCATCCTGATCCACTCCTATTGCAATCTCAGGAGACTGTTCATGAACGGAATTACTGAAGGCAGACTCCTGATAACTGAAACCCCACGCCGGCACGGTATATCCAAGCTCTTTGACGGTATCACGAACTACTGCCTCAAAATCAATCACAACCTTGGTCTTTATCTCACCAAATAATGCAATTTGATTGGCGCCGGCAACTGTCTCAACAGCCACATGTGCATGAGCATCTTTACGCAAAGCAGCGTCAACAATTGCGTCGCTTATCTGGTCGCAAATTTTATCAGGATGCCCCGCGCAAACTGATTCTGAAGTAAAAAGATAGGAATTCATCATATAAACACAAATATTATTTATCACTTATTCTCTGCTTCTTATCCCGTAGCATTGCGTAATTGATAACAAAAAGCGTAAAAACATTTGCTCCCAAGCCAAAAATATCATACCAGCCCATATGTACGAGCACAAAAAATTGCGTTAATAAAATAGTGATCAGTACAGAAATCCGGAAGAACCGGTATGCTTCAACTCTGGAAAATTTGAGAGCAAAAAGACCTATCAGGACAAATATCCCCGCAAGAATTGATGAATAGAGCTGTCCCCAGTCGCTAAATGATAATACCGGACGGAAAAGAGAAAGTGTTGAAATCTGAATGATTATCAAAAGTGTTTGCAGGATAAGAAAAACAATCACAACGTTGATGACAATTCCTGAACGTGCGATGAGATAATATCTTTTTCGTAAAGCCCTGCGAAATTTTGTAAAAATACCGGGCGGCTTATTTGCTTCCACTTCTACCTGTGTCAGCACTTTTTTTAATGCCTGAACGATTGGGTTGTCAGGATCGCATTGCTTAAGAAATTCTCTTGCGCGCTTTTCCTCCTCTTCATCAAAATCATTGATTGCAGATTCTTTGATCATCTCTATCGCGTTGACAAGATATTCCCGCTTGGTATAGGGATGGTATTTGGGAATAAACCGTGAAATTAAAAAAAGCAGGACAAAAATGATATAAATCAGCGCGATGGTAGGCTGAAAAAAATAATTATTATTTGAGGTAATAAATTTCCCCAGCTCATCAATAAATGCACCAAATCCGATACCACCCAGAATTGAAGCAACAACTGCTGCCTTTTCATTGAGGAACGATAACAAAATCAACAATGCTGCCATCATAAAAAAACCACCCCATAAAATATGTGCAATATGATAATTGCCGCCGCCAAGCTGTGGATAACTGGTAAAATGAAGAAAAATGCGGATTAAAAATATGCTCACAACAGCTGAAACGAGAAAATTCTCGCGATAGGAAGTTGCCTCAATATTACGGATAAAAAGGTCTTTTGGAAACATAAATAAAAATCACTCTTATTATACAGTATAGACTCCTCCTCACGATTTGTAGAAAAATCAAAAAAAGTATATACTCTTTTTATGTCGCGCCCATCCTATCTCTGGGATTATGAAAAAAAGGAACTTGAGAAAACCGAACAGGGACGCATCTTCATCCTGGAACGGATGATCAACTATGGCCCGGGAGATGAGAAAATCAAACTCGCAGATGTGAAGAAGTATTGGGATAAACTTGATCTCTATTATCCGCAAAAACATCTGCTAGAATTATTAATATGGAAAAAGTATCGCTCTTCACGCCCGAGCAGAACATCATTCTCAATCAAGTAGCAAAAGATTCATATTTGAGATCTAACTTCTATTTTACTGGAGGCACTGCTCTCAGTTATTTATATTTGCACCACAGGAACTCAGAGGATTTGGATTTTTTTACGACAATAAAACTTGATCCAGCAGAAATTCTTGCAAAAATAACCAACTGGGCACAACAATATGATTTCAAATTTGAATCACAGATGAAAGAGGTTGTTTATATCTTTTTTCTAACCTTTAATAATGGCATAAAATTGAAAGTAGATTTTGGATATTATCCAGTTCAAAGAGTAGAAAAAGGAATGCAGTATAAACAATTGGAAGTTGATAGCCTTTTCGATATTGCAATCAATAAGTTAGTTACCATACAGCAAAGAACGACAGTTAAAGACTTTGTTGATCTCTACTTTCTATTGGAACAATTTACGATCTGGGATTTGATGTATGGAGCTGAAGCAAAATTCCACATGAAAATAGATCTTTTTATGCTAGCCGGAGATTTACTCTACAAACCGGAAGAATTTTCTTCTTTGCCAAAGATGATAAAGCCGCTAACGCTTGAAGAACTCAGAGCATTCTTCCGCGAAACCGCAATAGGCCTTGCACGAAGGTCAGTGGAGTAAAAATTAAAATCCGTTTTTTGTATTATAACAACTCAATTCGATGGTCGTGTTTGCTTGAGAAGCTCCTGGAGTTCTTCACGTGTTTCTGAAAGATCAACTGAAGTTGTTTCTGCCATGCCCAGCTGCTGTATTTCCTGTTCTGTTTTTGTTTTAATCCTATCATATAATTGAGCATCCATTTTCTCGTTTTCATCAAGAAATGCAGCCTCCATATTTTTATCCAGCGTTAGCTCATAGAGCGCAACATACGCACTCCACAACGTCTGGGTAATACCATATTTTTGATCTGCAGAAAGACCATTCCACCCATCAAGGAGCTGTTTTTTTAGCTCCATGTCTAATGGTAGCATTTTAATAATTAATTCTGTCGTTACAGTCATACGCTAAATGCATTATATTGCCATTGCATATTGTCTCACATAATTAAGCAATTCTTGCGTTGATTGCTGGAGATGATATCCTTCGTTACCATAATGATGCATATACAGGAATGCTTTCAGATTGTTAGGAGGCAGAATGTTTGTTAATGCATTAAAAAGTTCGTCTCTTCTCTGCGAATCAATCATATATTGAGGACAGAGTAATCGATACCACTCATACATCCACCGTTCTTCAGCCAAATCACGTTCCGCTTGAGAGAAGGCAGCATCTGCTGCATTGATAGGTGTCGTATCACTAAGATCAGCAAGGCGTTGTGGATCATCGGCAATAGCATATACTCGACTCAATGTATTTTGGGTGCCAAGTGACGTTGCATTCTCAAGAATAATAAGTGCTGCATCAATTTCTGCTTCTTTTTCTTTGACATCTCCCAATCCATCAATCTTCTTTTGTGCATCCTTCGCTTGCCCATCATAGTAGGCAATCTCCTGGTTGGCTTCCGCTTCTGCCAAACTGCCCATAAGCCGTGAAGCTCCCTTCATCGCAGCTCGCGCTTCTCTTCGTGCTCTTGCTTGCTCATCTGTCGACGGAGTATATACGGCACCGACAGGAGGCGGCACATGATGGTGCAAGATAAGGGTATAAATCTCATCATAGTCAAGCCGTAGGACATAATCAGAGGTATACAGAGGATCGATTGTAGTCAATAATGTAAGTGCATCCGTTTGATATTGCGGAAGCGGTGCTGTTCGCTTTGCTTCCTCAGTTGCTTTCGCACGCAAGGCTATCTGCAACTTTTCTTCATCAGTCCCGGTTGTCTGCAGTGCAATCAGCTGATCAACGGTAGCGTTTCTGACATCATTAGGGCTTCCAAGAAGAGCAGCTGCTGGTGGCACAGCAACGAGAAAAGTATCTATTGCTTTCTGTGCATTTTGAATTCGTTCAGGCTCTTTTCCACGGATATTTTGCACAGCACCTCGCTCTACTCTCGTTGCCTGCAGATATTCTTTCTCTTTTGCCTCCAGAGCTGCTAATTGCTGTGTTAACTTGTCGTATTTTGCTTTCAAAGGTCCAATAGTATCCGCATACCCTTCGACTATAGCAGTCTGTGCAGCTGTTATCGATGCAGCGGGATCTGGCAGCTGGACTGTAGCTTTTGCAGAGACAGCAGCAGCCGCATCTTTAAACCCGTCTATTACGCGCTGCCTCGCATCGGCTAAATCTCTGCGCTGGTATTTCAATAATGTTTGATAACGCTTTGCAGGATCGTCCATATCAGCAATGGCATCTTGTAAATCTTTCTTTCTCATCTTTATTGCCTTCTCAAAATCATCGCTCATTTCCACACCAAACTCACTGCCGGACAGCTGGCCTACAAGATCCACCACAGCTTGCCTTCGCGCCTCCAACCCTTCAGGGCCACCGATGAGATATGTTTTCTTTTGCTCTGCTTCGATTTTCTTTTCTTCTGCTTTCTTTTTCTCTTCCGCAAATTTTATCCGCTCAGCTTCACGGAATTTGGCTGCATCTTCTTTTATGAGACGTTGTTTCTCTTTAAGTGATTTTATGACTTCTTCTGTCTGATCTTGACCCTCAGTTTTCCGCAGTTCAGCAAGGCCACGGTCAAGGTAACGTACCATCACCTCTCGCCTTGCTTGTATCATAAAATGCAATCTGGTATACCGATCAGGAGCTCCTGCTACGAGAAGCTCCCGATATCTCGTCATGATCTCATTGGAATAACCTACCGGAAGATCTTCAGGCCATGTTCGACCGTGTCGTGTCCCATGCCAACGATCTCCTTCATTAAAAAGAAATTCCTCAGGGAAACGGATTTGTTTACTCCGCTTTATCAAGCCTCCCAACCTAGCTGGCTTATCAAAACCAAGTTGTTCCAAATTTTCTTGTCTGAGATGGTCAGCATTCGTTATGCGCAGTTTTATGGTGTCTAAATCGGGATTATAACCCTCGCTATATGTAATCTCTGGTACACCGCCCACTACCGTTACTTGAATAGCGTCAAGATCAAGAATTCCTCCTGTTCTTTCACGCAAATATGCCACCTGCTCAGGTGTAGTATGGTTCTTTACTGCAGCAAGTAGTTCGTCATCGCTTCTAAAATCTAATTTTGATTTACCGGTTCCTACCGTTAAATATCCAGCACTAATCAATGCAAGTGCTGTTTCACGAATTCCTGTTTTTGCTAACCCTGGAATCGTTGGAATACTATTTCTATCAAGAACTGTCTTGCCACTCGGTGTTTGCTCTTTAGATCGGA
>JAJYHW010000030.1 GCA_021784535.1 bacterium | reverse complement strand
GGTTCTCGTGATTATAATTGGTTCAAAATTTTCAATCGGGACAGCGAAAAAAATGATTTCGCTCTTATAGGCTATTTTTATATCGGTTATTACCGGAAAATTTGTTCGCTCTTTCTTATTGCGTTGATAAATCGTAACATCGAAATCGTCTTTTAACAGTTTGTACAATGTTTTTCCAAATCTTCCAAATCCAATAATTGTTACTGTTTTTTTATTCATTTTTTTCTATTGTAAGCGCTGCTTGATGAATCTCTTCATATATTTTTTCTATTAACTTTTCAGGAATATTTTTTCCTTCTGCCTTCTTTGTAACCATGTTGATTACTTTTCGCCAGCGCGTTTCATCCAAAGGGAGAATGTCCTGCCTTTTTTTTAGTTTGCCAACTTTACGGACGAGATCCATTCTTTTTGCAAGCGCGTTTACTAGCTCCTCATCTGCGCTATCAATTTCTTTTCGTAACTCGTCAAGTGCTTTATTCATGATTGTTCATTTTGCGCTTTGTGCCGCAAATAGTGATCCATGATGACGAGTGCGCTCATAGCATCAACAATTGGCACGGCACGCGGTAGTACACAGGGATCATGTCGTCCGTTTGCTTCCAGTTCTGTATAATTTTTCTCAGTGGTTACTGTCTGTTGTTTTTTCTTTATGGTTGAGACAGGTTTGAAGGCGACACGGAAATAAATTGTTTGCCCGTTGGAAATGCCGCCCAATGTACCTCCGGCATGATTAGTTTTCATTTTTATATTGCCTTTACTATCAGTGTAAAAAGAGTCATTGTGCTGGCTTCCTCGCATTGCAACGCCTGCAAATCCTGAGCCAAATTCAAATCCTTTTGTGGCATTGATACTTATCATTGCTTTGGCAAGATCAGCTGGCAGTTTGTCAAAGACCGGCTCTCCAAGACCTGCGGGGATATGTTTTATAACTCCCCTGATAACTCCACCAATAGAATCTCCATCGTCTCTCACTTCTTCAATAAGCTTGATCATTCTTCCAGCAGTTGCTTCATCGGGACAGCGGACGATATTTGATTCGATTTGTTTGGCAGTAACTGTTTCAAAATCGATAGAGGTTTTTATATCACCTACTTGCTCAACATAACTCAGAAATTCGATACCAAGTTTGTTTTTAAGATATTTTTTCGCTATTGCTCCGGCTGCTACTCTTGCCAATGTCTCACGGGCAGATGCACGGCCGCTTCCTTTATGATCCCGAATACCGTATTTTACTTGATAGGTATAATCAGCGTGTCCCGGACGATAGAGATTTTGTAAATGGAGATAATCTTCCGATTTCACATCTTTGTTGTACGCCAAAAGAAGAATTGGTGTTCCTGTTGTTTTGCCATCAACAACACCTGATAAAATATGAATAATATCCTGTTCTTTGCGTGGTGTTGTAATTGCACTTTGCCCTGGCTTTCTTCTATCCATATCTTTTTGTATTTCTTCTTCGGTAATTGCAATATTGGGCGGACAGCCATCCACTACGACTCCCACAGCGCCACCGTGCGATTCTCCAAAGGTTGTTATTCGAAATAATTGTCCGAATGTATTTCCAGCCATAGTACTCCTTTCAGTAGAAATTCGAATATCGAATATCGAAATCCGAAATAAATCAAAATTTTCTCAGTTATATTATATAGGGTACTGACTAGATACTTAGATACTACGAGACTTTCTTTTTTGTATGTCTTTTAAGCAGTAGTCGTATATCACTTTCAATTGTATCACGATGATTGAATCGCCACTCGCTTTCTAGAAGAAAGTGTGCAAATTCGCTCTTTTTGATGCCATTGAATTTAATTGCACGCCTCTTTGCCCATGACCAGTATGATTCGATACCATTGATATGGGTATCTCCCCGAGCAAATTCATTTTCATCATGCTTAACTGTTTTATGATTATATCCATAGATTGCTAAAGCATCATAACTTCGCCAACCATCAGTGTAGATGTCTGATCCTGATCGTACAACTCTTCTGATGATTGGAAAGAGCGTTCTCCTTTGTACGTCTGGGATGATATCTGCATAGACGCTTCCATTTCTCTTTCGCAGCCCGAGTACGATTGTTTTCCCTCCTGCTCCTCGTCCTCGTTTCCCTCGTATTCGTTTTGCTCCAAAATATGCTTCATCTATCTCTATCCCGTTAGCAAATCCTATCTCGTGTCGTTCTTGTAATGCTGCCTCATAGATGACATATTTGCATACTGCATAGTATTTGTTTACTGTATTTCTGTTGACCAAACTCAGTTTTGCTGTTGTCACTGCTGTGATATCCAAACTGAAACATTTGACTATGAGACTGTATTTCTTTGTTGAAATACGGATCCGTCTTATGATTGGTGCTTTAGCCCTTTCTAACAGCATATTCTAGATAAGTATATACCTCTTATCTAGTCAGTACCCTATTTTTTATAATTGGATTTTTGTCATTGTTGTTATTCAGCAACCTACTAAAAATAAACTCAATTTTTGTAAGCTCAATTGCTTTCCTTGCGTTTTCCATGCTAATGGTTTTATTACGAAAAGACCTAATTATACAAGCAGTAATGTCTGGCTTATTATCTCTTGCAATCATCATACCAGTTTATATTTTCCTATTCGATGTGCTTTCTCCTCATTACTGGAGCAATTACTGGTTGTTGTCAAATACAATTTTTGGTATGAAAATATTGGGAAATATTCCATTGACTGAATTGCTCTGGTATTTTTCTTGGGGATGCTTTGCGGGAATTGCGTTTGATTTCTATCACGGAAGATAGCTGGCTTTGAGCAATACGCAGGAGTGTAGCAAATTATTAAGGTTAACTCAAATTTTATTTTTGGAGTCGGATGAATTTATTGCTGAGTTTGTACGACTTTATTATTGCAATGGTACACACTTATAGCAAGGTGAGCATAAAGTAAAAATGGGGAGATTAGTTACACTACCTACAGAAGCTTTTTATCTGTATGCTTTCTTTGTGGGCGACTTTTCAGTTACCCTGCAATTCGTGCCTAAAACTTGACAAAAAAAATAAAATTGTGTAGGATAGCCTCTCCTGCCGTATATATAATTCTACTGCCCTCATGAGCTCTACAAAACCCTACCCGATATGAAATTAAAAGAATCAGTTGTAACCGTTATTCTGCCTGTGTATAATGCGAGTAAATATCTACCGGACTGTCTTAATAGTCTTGAGCTTCAAACGTACCAGGAGCTGCAGATTATCGCTATTGATGATTGTTCACGGGATGACTCGGTAAAAATTCTCCGGCAATACAAAAAGCGGTTTGCTCATTTTGAGATTCACAAGAATAAAAAACGCTACGGATTGGCAGTCTGCTATAACCGAGCGCTTAAAAAAGCACAGGGGAAATATGTCGCATTCATGAATCCGCATGATATCAATGCCATCAGCCGTTTCAAAAGACAAGTTAATTTCCTTCTTAACAATCCCAGAACAGTCGCAGTCGGCACGCAGTACACAATTATTGATGATACCAATAAGAAACTGGAACGCAGTGATCTCCCCGAAGAACATGAGACTATCTACGACACGCTCATTCACACTTCCTCACTCCGCCCTGAAACCGTCATGATTAACCGCGAATTGCTCCCCAAAGACATACTGTATTTCAAAAACACCAAATATCCATTTATCTATACGGAAGTCTTTGTGAAATTATTTCAATACGGCAAAGTCGCCAATATCCGGCAATCTCTTTACTTCCATAGAGAAGGCATCAAACACCATGGTCGAAAATTATCAAGGCTCAAGCAACTAAACTCTATGATAAAAATATGGCTCACCTCCCGATCCAATTATGACTACAAACCCTCCCTGCGCACCATGCTCCCCCCGATCATCAAGGGCTCATTATAAAACATTTTACTATTGACAACGTCCTATAATTAGGGTATATTACCCTAAATATGAGTGAAAGACGGAAGCCTCAACCGACCAGCGAAAGACGTACTTTTCTATTCCCACAAATGCGTCGTATCGTACGAAATACTGCCCTAACCATGTGAACTGCTGGGGCTGTCTTTGCAGGATTAGGATTAACTCATCCCGATGCCGCGCGAGCGCTTCCAGTACCTCCACCACCCGGTGCTACTGGAGCAGCAGTTCCAGGACATGAAGCGTCAACGCATGCTACCCCTCCTGCGGCAACCCATACAGGCATCCGAGCAACCGATCTGCCGAGGAAACATACAGCAACAGATATCTTAAACATCTCTCGGCAAAGGGATCCTGCACCGAAACCTACTGCTCTACCGACACAAAAAGGCGTAACAAGGATCGTTGTTAAACGAGGTGATTCCGAATGGCGCATCGCACGAGAAGAACTACGACATGAAGGCAATCGTCGCCCAACCGATGCTCAAGTTAATACGCGTATGCATGTAATTGATGGACTCAATCCTGGTATCGATAATCCAAATGAACTGAAACCAGGACAAAAACTGACCGTTCCCACTACGCAGCTTGGCCAGGCACTGACAAAGCTCGATAACGCAAATCTTCCCAAGCAAACCCCATCAGAGATAAAGAGTATCCAACGAATGCTCCGAAATACAAATAGCTATCCAGCCGGCACCGACATGGCAGACCGGAAAGTGCGGACGCATGACGATCGGCTGGCAAAAGAAATTAAGTATGTTATGGTTAACGCGCAAGGACCTGGCTCATCTGTACAAAAAGCTTTGCAAAGTGCAGGAATTGAGGTAACGACACCTACTCCTTCCAATCCTGATCATCACCATCCTACACCTTATCATGCAATAGCAGCAGCTCCTCATCATGGATCAAGCTTCCGGACAGAACTCAAAACTGCAATAAAAGCAGGCGTTGTGCAAACCGCAATACTTGGACAAGAAGAACCTACCGTCTGGAACGCAAATCAAAGTTATATTCAAACAGTTACTGACAAACCGGCAACCAATTCCGAAATCAACCTCTCCACTCAGGTGGATACCGGATTGAACAAACGAATTTTCCCTTATAACGACATGCAGCCAAATACAGAATATGAAACAGTCAACAAATCAACTACGCTGCTTCTTGCCGCACTCTCCAACGTTTCGCAGGAACAATTGCATGAACTGCAAGGAAAAATTCCCGAATCTGTGTACAAAACATTAGTCGATCTTCACGGACTTAATAATCGACCTGAGGGACAGACATGGGATGCGATTTGGCGACAAAACCAACATGCATCCATTGAGGTTATGAATTTATGCCAAAAAATCAGTCCTCAACTCTTTGCGAAATATAAACCGCTGCTTGAAGCAGCATTGAAAAATCCCAAAACAGCAGCAAAAAACTTAGCAAACTTCCTGACATCACCAGATGTCCAGGCTGCATTAGCAAAAACCGGAGCAGCACCTTCAGTGCGCCCAAATCAACTCCCGCATCATATCAGCGTGCCTGAGTCCGACGGTAAAGTGCCATTTGCCAAGAGCGGCACACCTGAAGTACCACCGTCTGCCAGCGCTTCTCCGAACAGAACACCTGAAGCATCAGCATCCGCTAGTGCAAAACCTCCTGCATCAGCTACAGCCTCACCAAGCCACAAAAATGAAAAAGGCGGAGGCCTTCCATGGACAGATATTGGCCTTATCGGGGGTGGCTTATTAACGGCAGGTGCGGCAGAAGAAGGAATTCGAAGAAAGTTAAAAAGACGAGTGAGAAAAAGCAAGGAACCCCTAAGAGCTAAATTAAAACGCTGGAGAAAAAAGATCTTACGATTCTAATCACAGCAGCCTAAAGCACACCCTTCGTTATGACTCTAATCATCCTTCTCTGCGCACCATGCTACCCCAGATAGTAAATGGAATGTAATAAGTATTCAACGACCTATTTCAACGCCTCCGCTTTTGCTCTTTTTCTTTCCCGAACTTATCCACATCAATGTGAATAAGTTATAAATGTTGATATAACAAGCTAAATTACTATATGTTTACTATAAGACTCTGATGTTTTACTAAAGATAATATTATAGGTTGACATTGATATTTTGTTATGCTACTATTTATCTGTACTATGAAATTGATGACCTTATTATTTACTAATCAAAAGACTCAAAAACGAAAGACAATCGCTGATTATCAGCGGGAAAAGCTTGTTACATTTGGAAGACAGCAATTTCAGAAGATGAAAGAATTAGGAATTGGTATGCCGGTCAATCTGGCATAACAGACCTTTAACAAGATACGAATGTATGCGAATTTGTAGCGCAAAAAAAGAGCATCGCTTTCGTTACTCAAAAGATAAGTTCAGGCACG
Organism: bacterium; assembly: GCA_021784535.1. Lineage (GTDB taxonomy): Bacteria > Patescibacteriota > Microgenomatia > Levybacterales > UBA12049 > JACDET01. Next base: position 5,057 of record JAJYHW010000030.1, on the reverse strand, counting down.
ATAAGCAATGCTCTTAGGGTAAATTTGGCATTTAGTCCTTCAGGCAGGAATAAAACTAATTGCCATGATTAAAAATACACCATAATTGAAAACGTGTCAAGTAAAATAGTCGAGGCTAAAAATTGATTATTTTCTTGACAAATCAAGATTTTTCACAGCTCGTCTTTTGTGATGAGGTAGGGGCTTTGGGCAGGAGCTCTTACCTCTTCAGAGGAGACGAGTTTTTTTGAGCCTAGATTTTCTTCGCAAACAATATTCTCCCCGTTGCAGTCTGAATAATCCGTGAAACAACTACATCAAGTGACTTGTTTAAATCTCCGCTTCCTTCTTCAACCACAATCATCGTACCATCGTCCAGATAGCCAACTCCTTGCGTCTTATCTTTGCCCAGATGAGCAATTTTGACATGGAGTGACTCACCGGGAACCGCAACGGCCTTCAGACAATTTGCCAGAGCATTCATGTTCACCGCAGTCACATTGTCAATACTGGCTTTTTTCTCCAGATTATAATCGCAGGTAATAATTTTTCCTTTATGAAATTTTGCCGTTTTAATCAGCTGCTCATCAACTTCAATTCGTTCCGTCACCTTGCTATCTTGCCTACTATTTTCCTCAGGTAAAACAAGTACCTTAATCTGCTTTGCTTTACGAAGTTTTTCCAAAGCCTCCAGACCCTTTCTTCCGCGAACTCTTTTTACGGTATTTTGTGTATCTGCAAGATGCTTCAATTCAAGAAGAATATGCGAAGTAATCACAACTGTTCCATTGAGAAGTCCCAGATAAATAACATCAAATATGCGGCCATCGATAATTGCTGACGTATCAAGAAAAATTGCATTCTCTATCTTTTTGGCTTTCTTAACTATTTTTTTACGCGCACGCGCTCTCATAACACCAGGCAAGCGGCTGATAAGTGTCTTTGATACTTCATCAGCAATCGCGCCAATTATATTGGGAGAAAACGGTGGCGTTCTTTTTTCTATTTCTGTTTTCTCCAATAGTGCAATTTCAACTGATTTATTAACTGTTTCTTTTTTATCCATAAGTTCAGAGCTCAACATTCGAAATTCGAAGCACGAAATTCGAAGTATTTTTTCATTTTAATTTTTGTCATTTGTATTTGGTTCGGATTTCGGATTTAGATATTCGGATTTACTTACTCTTGTAAGTACTTCTCTCAACGTCTTATACTTTTTCGCTGTGACGATATTTTTGAATCCCAATTTTTCCGACTCCTTCACCCTCTTGTCCAATCCGCTTACAACTCGCAATTCTCCCAACAAGCCGACTTCAGCTATACCAACTGTCTTTTCCAAAGCAATATTTTTTAAACTTGAATATACAGCAAGACATATCCCTAGGTCAATGCCCGGATCGGTAAGCTTCATACCACCGGCGACATTGACAAACACATCCATTGTATCCAATGGCAAATGACAATGTTTCTGCAAAACAGCAAGCAACAACTCGACACGTCTTCCATCAACTCCTGAGACAACTCTTCGAGGCATAGGAAGCCGCGTAGTGACCACTAGTGCCTGTATTTCAACAAGAAAAGCACGTGATCCTTCCAATGTTGAAACAAGCACGCTTCCCGGCGTAACCTGTTCTGAATTTGCTAAAGGACCAAGAAACAATTGATCCGGACTGCTTATCTCCTGCATTCCATTCTCTTCCATCAAAAAAATCCCTACTTCATCAACAGGTCCAAATCGGTTTTTTAAACTTCTGAGAATTCGCGTCTTTGCGAATTTCTCTCCTTCCAAAAAAAGGACAGTATCCACCATATGAGATAACACCATAGGTCCGGCAACCATTCCCTCTTTCGTGACATGTCCGACTATCACGATAGGAATAGCATATTGCTTTGCAACTCGTATAAACTGCAATGCCGAATAGCGCACCTGTGCAACCGAACCTGACAATCCTGATACATTTTGTGATTCAACTGTTTGAATAGAATCGATGATCACAAGATCCGGTTTCATATCAGCAATTTGCTCAACAATTGCGTCGGCATCTGTAAGAGAAACAAGATATAAATTATTGTTCTCAGTCTTTGCGCCAAAAATAGTTACTGCTACTCTGTCAGCACGCATCTTGACTTGTTCAACCGACTCCTCTCCAGAGATATATAAAACTTTATAAGCGCTCTTTTGAGCGCTTTCTAATCCTTGTGACAAACTCAATGCTAACTGCAGTAAGAGAGTCGACTTTCCAACTCCCGGATCACCGGCAATCAATATCGCAGAACCTTTGACAATGCCACCGCCTAAAACATTGTTCAATTCCTGATATTTAGTTTGAATTCTCGATGTTTCCTGACTTGCAATTTCTTGTAGTTTTTGCGGTTTTGCAATTTCTAAGACAGCGCTACCGGTTGCCAATCTGGAAACGTTATTCCGGATAGTGAATTCTTTCATAGAATTCCATGAACCGCATTCGGGGCACTTCCCAAGCCATTGAGGACTATCATAGCCGCATTCCTGACAGACGAAATTAACAGTCGCTTTCTTTGCCATATCTTTATTATACTCCGAGGCAGGAGAAAAGAAAAACAGAGGTATTCCAGATATAAGATTTAAGATGCAGGATATAAGATAAAAAATTATTTATTCTTCTTAAATCATAAATCTTATATCTTAAATCTACCGATAACCCATTGGCTTTTCCAGCAGTACCGGTGAAACGAGGATGCGATGCTTGCGTCTATCATAATCTGAAATTGTAAGATTTACCTCCTGGCCTTCTGTATAGTTCATTGCTGGTGGAATTTTATCTTTTCTTAAAATTCCCTCAGCTCCTTCACCAAACGAGAACAGCACATCTCCGTTTTCAATAGCAGTAACTATTCCCTGTATCCTTGTATCAACAGGATATTCTTTCATAAAAGTTTCAAATGGATCTGTTGTTAAACGCTTGATCGAGAGACTGATGCGTCGAGTTTCATTATCAAATTTTGTCAAGGCAGCTTCAATCTCTTCACCAACTTCAAACAAATCACCCAAATCAATCACCTTATCCCAGGATATTTCAGAAATATGAATAAATCCTTCCAGCTCATTCTCAATCTTTGTATCTTTTGTTTTTGGCAACGCGACATAGATACCAAATGGAGTAATTGTCGTAACAGTTACCTTCATTTTTTCACCGACTTTGTATTGCTTTGCCAAAGCCGAAAATTCTTCAGCAGAAAGAGATTGCTTTTGAGAAAAAATAACTTTATTATCTGAACGGTTCAACTCAAGCACACGCGCTTTCACTGTCTGGCCAGGATTGAGTCCATCCTGAGTATATGCAACGTGCGATTGAGGTAAAAATCCTGAAACGCCAAACGCAGTATCAACAACATAGCCTGCCTTACTGATATCTTTCACAGTCACCTACTGCTGCTCTGAATTCTTTTGCAATGCCTCAAGTTTCTCCCATGCCAAATTGCCAAGGTATCGACGCAAGGAAACAACTGACTGACCGCTCTCAGATTCAGGATTAAGCACATTAACCTCAACCGTATCGCCAACTTTAAATAGACTCATAATTGTCGCAATGATACGCTTATCACGCTCCATGACTACTGCTTCTGTCTTCGCGCCGGCATCCACAAGAATTTCATTATGTGTAAGTTTGGTAATCTTTGCCTTAACGCTTTCGCCTTTTTTGAGCGTTACAAATTTATTTTGATGCTTTGCAAGCAGCTGCGCCATTGCGCTTTGGGGGTTAGAATTAGTTGAAGAAAATTTTGCCATTCATCATGTTACCTTTCACAATAAGATATTGTAAGTATATCACTATAGCAAACGAGTAGCAAGGTGCTAAACTTTTTTATCCCAAACCCTGTTTAGTTATTATATATTGAAGTTCTCCGGCCTCGATCTATTGTCCCAGGAAAGCCCAGTATCGTAAACGCTGGCATGTTTCATTGCTCTGTTCGGAATGGGAAGAGATGGTTCCACACCGCTCAAGAGACCGAAAGACTTCAATATATAATATAATTGGAATAGCTCCTCAAAAAGTGAAGAGAAAAACGTGCTTAAAATTTACCATCGACCATTAGTAAGGGTAAGCTTAACACATTACTGCGCTTCCACTGCCCTCCTATCAACCTGGTAGTCTTCCAGGGGTCTTTCGAGCTTTCGCTCATCGAAATCTTATCTTGGAGACGGTTTCCCACTTAGATGCTTTCAGCGGTTATCCGATGGGAATCTAGCTACTCGGCAGTGCCCACTTTCGTGGAACAACCGACACACCAGGGATTCCCCCATCCCAGTCCTCTCGTACTAGGGACAGACCTCCTCAAATTTCAAACGGGTATACAGGATAGAGACCGAACTGGCTTACGCCGTTCTGAACCCAGCTCGCGTACCACTTTAACCGGCGAACAGCCGGACCCTTGGAACCTTCTCCAGCTCCAGGATGTGATGAGCCGACATCGAGGTGCCAAACCGCATCGTCGCTGTGGACGCTTGGATGCGATCAGCCTGTTATCCCCGGGGTAGCTTTTATCCGTTAAGCTGTGTGCATACCACTATGCATCACAGGATCACTATGACCTACTTTCGTACCTGCTCGACTTGTAAGTCTCGCAGTCAAGCACTCTTGTGCCATTGCGCTATCATCATGATTTCCATCCATGATTAGAGTACCTTTGTGCGGCTCCGTTGCGTTGTAGGAGCCTACCTCCCCAGTAAAACTGCCCACCAGACACTGTTCTTCGCCCGTATTTTTATGCGGGTCGAAGTGATGCTCACTCATTCCAAAGAGAGGTATTTCACTGATGACGAATCTCCCTCCTATTCTAAACAATTAGAAAAAGCTTGCAAATGCCAAGCTACAGTAAAGCTCCCGGGGTCTTTTTGTCCATGTATACCTAGGCCGCGTCTTCACAGCCATCTCAATTTCGCCGGGTAAAGGATTAAGACAGTTATTTGGTCGTTCTACCTTTCGTGCGGGTCGGAACTTGCCCGACAAGGAACTTCGCTACCATAGAACAGTTATAGTTACTGCTGCCGTTTACTGGAGCTTAAATCCTAGACTGATCATTACTGCTTCATCCGA
>JAJYHW010000053.1 GCA_021784535.1 bacterium | reverse complement strand
TAATGTAATTATTGCTGTTATCGCGATTCTTGGATCAGTGTTTATTAAAGAAGCATATGGCAAAAAGACAGAAAAGTTTGACTGGTTAGGGGTAGTCTTTTCAAGTCTTGGCTTGTTTTCTCTGGTGGTTGGATGTATCGAAGGGCGAAATTTCGGCTGGTGGTCAGCAGTAAAAGCTTTTGCTATAGGAAATTTACATTGGTATCAAGGCGGTATATCGATTATCCCCTTTATTTTTCTTATGGCAGTAATTTTTCTTACGTTGTTTATTTTTATTGAATACCGTTTAGAAAAAGATGGAAAAGAACCGTTGCTGCGGATAAGTTTGTTTAAAAATGCAGGGTTCAGTTTGGGTTTAATTGCGATAGGCATTCTTGTCATGGGACAGTTTGGTACGTTTTTCATTTTTCCGCTGTATTACCAGAATGTATTGGGTTTAACAGCTTTTCAAACAGGATTATTATTTTTATGGACATCGGTGACAATTGCGATAACAGGAGCACTTTCCGGTTATCTGGCTTCAAAATTCGGACCCAAGTGGATAGTAGTTATTGGCATGTTGGCTTCATTTCTTGGAATTTTCTGGCTCAGTTCACTCTTAAGCATCCATATTGATCTGTTCTCGCTTGTGCCCGGATTGATTCTTTTGGGTTCGGGTATCGGTTTGGCATCTTCCCAAGTAACCAATATTATTCTTTCACATGTTCCTCAGCAATTTTCAGGTGAGGCATCAGCGGTAAATGTAACTTTTCGTCAGATTGGCGCGAGTATCGGAACTGCGTTGATCGGTACTGTTCTTGCGGCAAATTTAGCAATAAATATCACAACGATAATTCATGCAGATAAACATTTTTCTCCCTCAGCCAGACAGTATATTATGACACAGCTTAAAAACTATACTGCTGAAAGTGGCACACAAGCGTTAAAAAAGAGAATTTCCAATCCTCAGACGTACCGGCTTGTCAAGACAGATATTGACTATTCGCTTGTAAGTGCGGCAAAAACAGCTTTTCATGCCGGTCTATTTTTTATAGCGATTGGGATAGTGCTTTCTGTTTTTATACCGGAAAAACGGCAGGTAACGTAAAAAGCTACAAGATAATAAGAAAAAAAATGCTACCCTTGACCATATAAACTATAGGTTTATTGGTTGTTGCTATTTATTCTTCAACATGGTATGATAAATATGCCGCGGGGAGCGGTTTTTTATATGAACAGTATACGCAATATCGGTATTATCGCTCACGTTGATCACGGCAAGACTACACTTGTTGATGCCCTCTTGCGTCAATCAAAGACAAAATTGAATAAAGAAGCAGCAGATCATGATCTGATTATGGACAGCAATGATTTGGAACGCGAACGTGGTATTACTATTTTTTCCAAGAATGCATCGGTGAACTGGAATGGCACAAAGATAAATATTATTGATACGCCAGGGCATGCTGATTTTGGCGGTGAAGTGGAGCGTGTTTTAACAATGGCGGATGGTTGCCTGTTGCTTGTTGATGCAAAAGAAGGTCCTATGCCTCAGACACGTTTTGTACTCAAAAAAGCACTTGAGAAGAAACTCAAAATTATTGTTGTTGTAAATAAAATTGATAAGCCGGACGCACGTATCAATTACGTGCTGGATAAAACACTAGATCTCTTTATTGAATTGGGTGCAGATGACGACACAGCTGATTTTCCGGTTGTTTATGCATCCGCCAAAGAAGGAAAAGCAGGTCTGGAGCCTGATTTATCTGCAATGACTGATATTTCACCTGTTTTTGACGCAGTTCTTAAATATATTCCATCGCCTTCAGGTGATTCTGAAAAACCGCTTCAGATGCTCGTGACAACCTTGGGAAGAGATGATTATAAAGGAAGAATCGCCATAGGTCGTATTTATAACGGCATTGCAAAGCAAAATCAGGAAGTTGTACAGATTACCCGAAATGGCGAGAATAAAAAGTTTCGTTTGACATCGCTTATGACATTTGAAGGTCTTGAGCGCATTGATGCTGATGAAGTTGTTGCCGGAGATATTGTAGCTGTTTCAGGAATTCCGGATATTTCAATTGGAGAAACAATTGCTGATCCCGCTACTCCTGTCGCGCTGCCGCTTCTTGCTATTGAAGAGCCGACGGTTAAAATGACTTTTAGTGTTAATGACTCCCCTTTCGCGGGTCAGGAAGGAGAATTTAAGACATCCCGTCAAATCAGAGAAAGACTGATGAAGGAACTTGAAACAGACATGGCGCTACGCGTTGAAGATTTGCCTGCCGGCAAACAGATACAGCAGAACGGATGGATGGTTTCAGGCCGTGGCGAATTGCATCTTGCAATTCTTATTGAACGGATGCGCCGTGAAGGATATGAATTTCAAGTCAGTCGCCCGCAAGTAATTCTTAAAGAAGTTGACGGGAAGAAGCTTTCGCCATTTGAGCGGGTATTTCTTGAAGCACCGCAGGATTATTCCGGCATTATTATGCAAAAAATGGGCGCTCGAAAAGCAATCCTTGAGGATATGACAACTGATGATAAAGGCATTGTCTATTTTGAATTTATTATCCCAACCAGCGCACTTTTTGGATACAGGAGTGAATTTATCACCGATACAAGAGGGCTTGGAATTATCAATACAAATTTTGACCGCTTTGATATCGATTCAGGAGATCCGATCAAACGCGAACATGGTTCTCTTGTCGCAAGTGAGTCAGGACAATCCAATTTATATGGCTTGACCAATATTCAGGAGCGCGGCACGCTTTTTATCGGGCCGGGTGTTCAGGTTTATAAAGGGCAGGTTGTGGGAGAAAATGCCCGATCAGAAGATCTGACAGTGAATGTAACCAAGGCAAAACAATTATCAAATATGCGTTCCAAGGGTGATGGATCGATGGAGCATTTTAATGTCCCGCATATTATGGATTTGGAGGATGCGCTGGAATTTGTCAATGATGACGAGCTTGTAGAAGTGACGCCAAAAAATATCAGAATCAGAAAGAAAATTCTTGATGAAGTCCTCGCCAGACGCATGAAATCACAGGGCTTGCTTTAATCTATAAAAATAGCTTTTTCTGTTTCTTTCTTTTTTGTTTTCTTTTGCATGAGTACTTTTGTATTGCTCCGCTTGCCGATAAAGACAGTTTGGTTTCCTCCATCACTTTTTTTCTTTTCGTATGTACCATTCTGGTCACCATTTTCTATTTGAAAAGCAACGGTTTCTTTTTCACGTTCGATATTTACCATAGCACGTCTATTATTATAGAAGGTTGAGGCTGTTTTGGAAAGTGACAAATAAATAAATTTTACTTATCCGGACATAGTTCTTTAAGCGGGCAGTCATCGCATGTGTGAGGACGGGCCGGACAGTATTCACGGCCAAAATACGTGAGATAATGTCCAAAATATTGCCACTGGTCTTTGGGGACAATTTTTATCAGATCCTGTTCTATTTTGACCGGATCTTTTTGACTGGTCAGTCCAAGTTTGTTTGCCAATCGGATGACATGTGTATCAACGACAATCCCTGCGGGTTTGTGAAAAGCGTCATTCAAGAGTACATTGGCTGTTTTTCTTGCAACACCCGGTAACGCATCAAGCTCTTCCATTGTTTGCGGTACTTCGTTATGGTATTTTTCGACAATCATTTGCGAAGCAGCTTTGATGTTTTTTGCTTTGTTATGATGGAAATTGACTTTCTTTATCATTTCGTCGATAGCCTCAACAGGCGCATTGGCAAAATCTTTTGGCGTTTTGTATTTTTTAAACAAATCAGGAGTAACAGTATTGACCAGCTTGTCTGTCGCCTGTGCTGAGAGGATCGTTGCGACAAGCAATTCAAACGGTGATTTGTGAACGAGCGCTGAATGCGGATTCGGATAGAGCCTGGACAATCTTTTGATAATTTCCTGAGCCTTTTTTTCTGGATTTTCTATTTTTTTATTCATTATTTCTCCTTATTTCAGTTCTCCACTGATATGAGTGATTTTCCCGACAAGTGTGTTTTTCCCGGCTCGGGTTAATAAAGCTGTTAATTTCTTGTCGATTTGCTCGAGTGATAAGTTTGGCGAAACAGCGATTATTCCCGGATCAGCTGGTTTGTGTATCAGCTTAACAAAATCCTTAATATTATATGTAACGAGCAACCTTCCTTCTTTTCGTGAAAGTTCATATACGGCCTGGTCAGATAAACCATTCATTTTATAGTCTGCTGAAATATGCTTTATATTAAACCGGCTGTTTGCGATAGGAAACCTGTATCGTAAATGAAATCCTTCATCAAAGAGAAGTTGATGCTTATAAAATTTTTGCGGCATAAGCAGTATTTTCCAATTGTTCAATAAGTTCGTTTACGGTTCCGTTAATAAGTTTCAGTGATACATGCGGAAATTCTTTCTGGATTGCTTTGATTGTATATCCTTCTTTGAGGAGGAAAAGAATTCGTGCAACAGGAACACGAGTTCCCGCAATAACGGGCATTCCTGCAAGAATATCAGGATCAGAAGTAATATAGTGTTTCATATTAATATAATTTATAGCACGCCTGTGTTTTGTTGTCAAATTTCGTACTTGCAATAGTTGGTGGTCTTTTGTATAGTTAATAATTATGCATACAGATGGACAACAGGATGAAGTAATAGAAGCAGAAGTCACCTCAGACGCGACTGAAGAAGAAAGTATCGATATACCAGTAAGTAGCGATGATCAGGCAACAGCATTGCTGAGCCTGGAAGAGTTGATTAAAAATCACATTGAAGCAATCGACAAACTTAAAATCGAATTAAAATCGCAGCGGGAGATGTTTGAAGATTCGTTTAACTCCAATCCTACCTACCGTGAGCACGATGAAAAAGTTAAAGAAGTAACCAAAGCAAAAAATGCAGTTCGTCAGGAAATAGCCAAACAGCCCTCTGTTGCGATGCTTGCACAAAAGATAAAAGATATGCGATTTGATATGAATGAAAAAAGCAAAACACTTTCAGATCTTTTGCAGGATTATACTGAACAAACCGGAGCAACGTCGATTGAAACCAGGGATGGTAAGGTACTTGAAATCGTCAGAACATCCAAGCTCGTAAGAAGAAGCAGCTAAATATCCTGAGAGCTTTCCCCTATCCATGTGTAAATAAAAGAATTATTACGAGATCCAATTCTTTTTGATTCCCCAATTTTAAGAAGGCGTAATTATACTATTGAACACACTTTCTATGAGGTAAGTATGCGGAAATCTTTGTAAGAATAGATCAAAACTTATATATGTAAAGAGGCTATTTAGCTGATTTTAAAGCTTGATTTATATCTGTTTTGAAATTGCTGTATGGAAGTACCCCCTGTATCGGTACTCCATTGAGAAAGAAAGTCGGAGTAGCGTCAACACCCAATGCGTATCCGTCATTGATATCTTTTTGAATTCTTGCAGCATATTTTTTATTTGTTACATCACTTGTGAATCGACTTATGTTAAGATGCAATGTTTTTGCATACTGGATAAAATATGGCATGGGATTGGTTGATCCTCCCCATGTATTTTGATTGGAATAGAGAAGATTGTACATCCCGAAAAAATTTCCCTGCGCACCTGCTGCTTCTGCTGCTTCTGCTGCTGGAAGCGCGTTAGGATGCATTGGCAACGGGAAGTTGCGAAAAACAAAATTGATTTTCCCTTTGTAGTCTTTCAGAAGCTGTGTGACAACCGGATATTCTGCGCCGCATGCCGGACATTCAAAGTCGCCGAATTCAACAAGGGTTACCTTGGAATGAGCGTTTATTTCATGACTGTTTTTCCGGACAAGCGCCTTCATATCGGAGACGGGTTTGGCGTTTTGCGGGTTTGCCGCGGATGTACCGCCAAATAAATATGCCGCTCCAATGACAAGGATGAGTGTAACGATACTTACTCCGGCGACGATTTTTACTTCAGTTGACATATATTTATTTTTTATTTTTTACGTTTTTTTGTAACCTTCCATATAATAGCATAAGTACTGTTATGACTGCAAAAGCAATCATTGATCCCAGCGGAATCGTTACGAATCCAAAAAGCGTAATGGGTTGTTGGATACAGGAGACCCCCGCCGTGCAAGGAGCAATTTGTTCCGGTAGTATATGCCATACCAGGAGATTTTGATACAGTGCGATTGCAAATCCGATAACACTGAGTGGCAAAATGTAATAATGGATATCATTTTGCTTTCGGATAATACTGACAGCGCTTATCAATGCCATTGGAAACATAAAAATTCTCTGATACCAGCAAAGGACGCAAGGGGTAAATTTGAGAATTTCACTGAAAAAAAGACTGATAATTGTTGAAAGCAGAGAAAGAATAAAAACGAGATACGGAAAATAGATTGCGTATTTTTTCGTTTTCATATTTTTGTATTATATCACAGCTTTTTTCTTTTTTGCATAAGTTGTACCATGCGAAAGACATTTATAATGCCGCTGACAAAGCCGATTCCGATTCCCAGGAACATATAAAGAGGTGTTGTATGAAAAAAATTGTCAACGAAATATCCGACTACCAGGAGCATCAGAACAGGAGAAACAAGCACAATTGAAGTACTCATCGCGATGATAAGAAAGAGCCGGTAGGCTGGCTGATTGTTATTTTGTTTATCCGTTGACATACTACTGTTATAGCAATGCTTGTGCATTTAGTAAAGCTGTTGTCAGGAGTAGCTGAACAGGACTTCGTTATAGAAATGTAAGAATTTTGTTTTTTATCTTGACACAGCTATGAGCTGGTGATAAGATCACATCCAATCCTGCTCGATTGATTCATGATCAGTTTATGAAAAATCAAGCAGTGAATTTTTTTACCGCTCTTTCTCAATTTTTTAAAGCCTTCACATTGGCAATGACAGATCATTCTGCTTCATTTCCTTCCGGAGATCTGAATACCCCGTTGCATAGAGAGATGATAGACAGAAGAAAGTTGCAAAAATATTTTAAAAAAACTCCGTATTTTTTTCTGATTCTCTTTATTATCGTAATTATTGTTATCGTTGTAATCGCTGTCAAAAATACCAGCCGGCAAAGTGCATCTGCAGTCTCAGGCGCTGCGGCGCCAGTTAATCAGGTAGTAGTAGCAAAGCCGCTTGCGGTAGATACGCTGAATAAAAGTTTTGAATTCCCCCTGCGTGACGCAAACGGGAATAAAGTAAGTCAATTCAAATACGAGATTCAGAGTGCGGAATTGGATAATCAAATTATTGTGAAGGGACAATTGGCAACTGCTGTTCAGGGAAGAGTATTTCTTGTACTTAATTTAAAAATTACCAATAACTATACTAAATCAGTACAGCTCAATACCCGGGATTATGTACGCTTGATTGTAAACAATTCAAAAGACAGACTTGCTGCTGATATCCACAATGATCCTGTTGATGTTGAGGCGATTTCGACGAAATACACCAGAATCGGTTTTCCGATTGACTCAAATTTCAAGAATTTGAAACTTGAAGTTGGAGAAATAACCGGTCCAAAACAGACGATTCAGCTTAATTTTAAATAGCTTTAAGTTTAAGTTTAAGGTTGCGTTTAAGTTTATTATGAGAGATTACTCGACAAAATCTGTAACAAACGAATTGCTTAGCGAGATAGCAGAAGCATTGCAAAACGTTCGCGGCTGGGGAAGCGTTGAAATATTTGTCCAGGATTTTAAAGTAGTGCAGATTATTGAGAGAAATATCCGCAAGACCAATCAAATACAAAACGCGATAAAATCTGGGTCTTGACAAGTTGAGTCGGTATCATCTATATTGATACACATATCCTACATGTAGTAGGATAATGAAACTTAACAACTGAATGTAAATTGCTGACCGCACACGGAGGCATCTTTTGTGAATATCGTTTGAGACGAATTCAGAAAAAGGTGTCTTTTTTTGTGGAAAAGATAGCCTTTTAAAAAGTTTACAAACATGTTTATGAATAATAACGTAAAGAATAAACAGCTGAAAACGGAGTTTACTTCACCTAACATACTTAGATGAAGTGATCTCCGTTTTTTCTTTTTAGAAGAAACGGATAGAAGTGTTCTCGTATTTCGAGAGATTCTTTCAAAGAGAGGAGGTGAAAAAATATTATGACATTCAAAACAAAATTAACAACAGCTATAGCAACCGGAGCAGTCTTAGTCAATGCTTTAGCACCAATGGCATTCGCAGAAACACTTACTGTCAGCGGAAATGGTGAAGGATCAGTAAGTCATATTAACACCAATTCTACTTCGACAACAAATGTTTCTCAATCAAATAATGCCAATATTACCAATGATGTTCAATCAAGCGCTAAAACTGGCGGTAACAGTTCAGACGGTAACACCGGCGGAGCTGTAACGATTAACACTGGTGATGCAAATTCAACAGCTAATGTTACTAATGCAGCAAACGCAAATCAGGCAACTGTAAATTGCGCATCCTGCAACAGTGGCTCAGTAGATGTTAACATCTCTGGAAATGGTGAACAAACATACAATAATGTAGGCGTCAAAAACGCAAACACTGTTGGTGTAGTTCAAAAGAACAATGCTAACTTTACCAACGAAGTTAACTCAACAAGTAAAACAGGTGGTAATGAAGCAGTTTCAAACACTGGTGGTGATGTAACCGTCACAACCGGAAACGCAACAGCAAACGTTACTGTTAACAACGCTGCAAACGCGAACGTCGCAGCAGTCGGAGGAAACGGTAGTAGTACTGGCGGATCAAGTGTCACAATTTCCGGAAACGGAGAAAACAGCCAGAACGGCGTCGGTATAAATGGATATTCAGCAGTAGTGCTGAACCAGAATAACGATGCGTATATTGGTAACTTTGTTGGAGCAAGAGCAAAAACAGGATACAATTCAGCAAACGGAAACACAGATGGTTCTTCATCTGTTAACACAGGAAACGCAACAACGAATGTAACAGTAGCAAATGCTGCTAACTTCAATGCTGCAGATCTTAACTGCGATTGTGTCTTGAATGACTTAACTGCAGGCGTAGCGGGTAACGGTGAAGGTTCTTGGAATACAATTTCCGCGAACTCAAACAATGCACTCGTTCAGGCTCAGGTTAATGATCAGGGATTTACCAATATGGTAGGCGGTGGTTCCAAGACTGGTAAAAACAGTGTAGAAGGAAGTACTGGCGCAACATACGATCCTGGTATCACAACCGGAAGCGGTACGTCAAACAACACTGTTAATAATGCTGGAAATGTAAACACTATCGGAAACGTTGGTGGATACAATATAGCAACAACCTTTGACTTCAATGCTCTTTGGTTGTTCCTTAACAGCTTTTTGGCATAAGTATTTGTTGGGTAGCGGTGCTTTGCTGGCACTTCGGTAAAGCACCCTACCAACAAAGAAATGAAAAGTAAAAGATAAAAGTGAAAAAGTAAAACCAATAATTTTAAACATAAAACTTATGAATACACTCAAACGATACATAGCAATATTTTCGACAATAACACTTCTGTTCCTACAGGTACAGCCGGCAATTGTTTTGGCAAATACAACACCTACCGCAATGCCAACTACTCCCCCGTTGCCTACGACACCGCCTGTGCCGACTGCTCCAAAAGTAACAATAACGCCTCCCCCGTTGCCTACGACACCGCCTGTGCCGACTGCTCCAAAAGTAACAATAACGCCTCCCCCGTTGCCTACGACACCGCCAAATCCTGCAAAATCCATACCGTCTCTACCGGTCAATAATGCTCAGCAGCCGCATACAACACAAACTGCCGGAACAACTAGTAAACCATATACAACGACATCCAATGGCAATGTCGGCAATACGGCAATCAATACAGGAGACGCAAACAATTCAGCATCAGTAGTAACTTCAGCAAATGCAAATGGCGTAGCAAATGATGGTAGTGCATCAGTCGGCAATGGCTCAACAGGTGCAGTTGTCAACACCGGCAACGGGTCTGATTCTGCCAATAACAGTTCTTCAGCGACTGTTTTGAATACTAATACAACGCAAAATAATAGCGCGACGGTCAATAATACTCTCGCCCAGTCGAGCAATACCGGAAGCAATCAATCATCCGGCAATGTCGGCAATACCACAGTTCATACCGGAAATGCAAATACCTCAGGTACAGCTATCACAGACGTCAATACCAATATAAGCGGTGTGTCAGTTTCAACATTTAATGTGAACAACAATCAAAACGGCGATCTTGTTCTGACGCCTGAGGCGTACGCGGCAAATTGCACACTCAATTGCGGGAATACTGCATCAGCAAGCGCTTCTGATACCAGTAACGGATCAAACTCGGCCAATAGTGCGACTACATCACAGACGGTAAACGGCAATACTTTTCAGAATAATGACGCGACAGTCGGCAACACAATGACCTTGTCGGCAAATTCAGGCAATAATGATGCCTCAAACAATACCGGCGGCAATTCGACAATCACTACAGGCAACGCAAATGTGGATGCAAACGCACTGACATTTGCCAATAACAATATTGCAGGCAATGTCACAGTAGGAGTGGTCAATATCTATGGGAATTTAAATGGAGATATCATTCTTCCTGATTTCTCAAATGGTCCCGGAACAACAGGGACAGGCACAAGTACTACTGCTGCAAATACCGGTAATGGAACTGGATCAACCAATAACGCAAATACAACGACAAATACCAATACAGCAACCAATCAGAATAATGCCGCAAATATCACCAATGATCTTGTCCTGAACGGGACGACCGGAGGAAATAGTGCAAGCGCCAATACGAACGGCAGTTCAACAATCAATACGGGAAGCAGCACTGTTAATGCGAGCACTCTGAACATCGCGAACAATAACATAAATGGAGGGAATTGGTGGCTGGTTATCGTTAACAAAGCAGGACAATGGATTGGACAGCTGGTCGGAGCTCCCGGATCAACCATGGAAGGATCTACCGGCATGACCTTTAGTGTGGGGGCAAACGGGCAGATCACTGCAACAAACGGAGGAAATGGAACTGGATCAACCAATAACGCAAATACAACGACAAATACCAATACGACAACGACACAAAATAATGCGGCAAATATTACCAATACATTGAATTTGAGTGCAAACACCGGCGGCAACAGCAGTAACGGCAACACCGGAGGCAGTTCTTCGATAACGACCGGTAATGCAAATATTATTGCAAATCTGGTAAACTTTGTGAATAACAATATCATCGGCAACGGTCATTTAAATGTTACATTAATCAATGTCTTTGGCAGCTGGATTGGTAACTTCTATGGTCCAGGACAGAGTAAGCCGGCAAGTGTATCTAAGCCATCAGGGACGTCACTTCCTGCCGCGTCACATTCCAGCCAAAATACATCCAATCACAATGCAGGAAGCAATAATTCCTCAAGTACTACCAGCAATGCAAGCAATACAGGTAGTGCGCTTAATAATTCTTCGCCAATTGGAGCACCCGTCACAACAGTTGCCGCGAGCAGCAATACCTCTGGCTATGGATATGCATTTAACAAATCCTTCATCGCGACCAATGGCAATGGAAAAACCACTGTGAGTAATCATGGCACTGTTCTTGCAGCAGCTTTCCTTGGCGCACATGCAAGCAGAAAACAAATAATGATAAATCTGGCGTGGCTGATTCTCATCATTCCTTTGTTCGCAATTGGATTATTTGGCCGAAGAATACTGATGAGAAAATTTGCAAAAAGATAAATATTGTTTACGCTGATCTGCCTTTCCGGACTGCTCACCGGAATACCGTTGACTTAGTTATCATCAATAAGAGAAAGTATGCATATCCGGATTAAAAAAATAACAATTATTACTTCCTGCGCATTTATGCTTTTTGGGCTTATTGCCAAACCGCAGGTTTCTTCAGCCGATGATATAACTGTATCAAATAACGGCGCAGGTTCGGCATCAGTAATTCATGTCCAGTCAGCAAGTCAGTCGACTGTTCAACAGGCAAATACGGCAAACACGGCAAATACAGTCAAGACAACAGCTG